>CAMVAI010000098.1 GCA_947165435.1 uncultured Prevotella sp. | reverse complement strand
CCTGCTCGGGAGTGAGCCAGAGGGGGAAGTGGCCGCTGGTATGCTCGATGAGCACGGCACAGAAACGCTCCAGCGAGCCGAAGGGGGCGCGGTGTATCATGACGGGCGTCTTCTTCTGGTTGTCCTCGTCGGTATATTCCAGCTGGAAGCGCTTCGGCAGGTTGTAGTCCACCTGGATGGTGCCCAGCTGCCAACGGCGACCAATGGCGTCCTTGATCATGAAGTCGAGCTTCGGGCCGTAGAAGGCGGCCTCGCCGTACTCCACCTTGGCGTGCAGGCCCTTCTCCTCACAAGCCTCGACAATGGCCTTCTCGGCCAGTGCCCAGTCTTCGTCGGTGCCCACATACTTGCTGTGGTCGTTGGGGTCGCGCAGCGAGATCTGTGCCTCGAAATTGAAGCCGAAGGCGGTGAGCACCACACCGATGATGTCCATCACGTTGAGGAACTCCTGCTTCACCTGGTCGGGACGGCAGAAGAGGTGGGCATCGTCCTGCGTGAACGAGCGCACACGGGTCAGTCCGTGCAGCTCGCCGGACTGCTCGTAGCGATAGACGGTGCCGAACTCGGCGATGCGCAGCGGCAGGTCCTTATACGAGCGGGGCTTCCAGGCGAATATCTCGCAGTGGTGCGGGCAGTTCATGGGCTTGAGCATGTATTCCTCGCCCTCCTCGGGGGTGGTGATGGGACGGAAGGAGTCCTGACCGTAGTGGGCATAGTGGCCCGAGGTGACGTAGAGGCTCTTGCCGCCGATGTGCGGCGTGATGACCTCCTGATAGCCATAGCGCTTCTGCAAGCGGCGCAGATGGTCCTGCAGGCGCAGGCGAAGGTCGGTGCCCTTGGGCAGCCAGATGGGCAGGCCCTTGCCGACTTTCTCGGAGAACATGAACAGCTCCATCTCGCGACCTATCTTGCGGTGGTCGCGCTTCTTGGCTTCCTCTATCATGACGAGGTATTCGTCGAGCATCTTCTTCTTGGGGAACGTGATGCCGTAGAGACGCTGCATCTGCTCGCGCGAAGCATCGCCGCGCCAGAAGGCACCGGCAACGCTGGTGAGCTTGATGGCCTTGATCTCGCCGGTATCGACAAGGTGCGGACCACGACAGAGGTCGGTGAAGGCTCCCTGCGTGTAGGTGGTGATGGTGCCGTCCTCCAGGTCTTGCTCGATGTGCTCGCACTTGTACGTCTGGCCGTCGGCGGCAAACTCCTTCAGGGCGTCGGCCTTGGCCACCTCGCGGCGCACCACGGGTTCCTTCTTCGAGGCCAGCTCCTTCATCTTGGCTTCGATGGTGGGGAAGTCGCTCTCCTTGATCATCTCGCCACCGGGCAGCAGCACGTCGTAGAAGAAGCCGTTCTCAACAGCCGGTCCGAAGCCGAACTGGATGCCGGGATAGAGCTCCTTGAGCGCCTCGGCCAGCAGGTGGGCCGAGGTGTGCCAGAAGGTGTGCTTACCCTCGTCGTCGTCCCACTTGTAGAGGGCAAAGGTGGCGTCCTCCATGATGGGGCGGTTCAACTCTACAGTCTCGCCATTCACGGCGCAGCAGAGCACGCTGCGTGCCAGAGCCGGCGATATGCTCTCGGCAATCTCAAGTCCCGTCACGCCCTGTTCATACGAGCGAACAGAGGCGTCGGGAAAGGTAATCTGAATCATCGTTTACAATCTATGTTAATACGTTGTGTTTGTAGTCTGTGACACACATGCAGCAGCACACCCGCAGGGGCTGCCACTCTTAGATGGGCAGGGTGAGCACGAAGCGTGCGCCGGGGCCTTCGTAGGTGGTGTCGAGCACGAGGTCGCCCTCCAGGCGGCGGGCAATGTTGCGAGCCACGGTCAGCCCGATGCCCTGCCCGTCGAAATACTGGTTCAGCTTGACGTAAGGCTCGAAGATGCGCTCCTCGGCACCGGCCTCGATGCCCGAGCCGGTATCCTCGACGGTGTAGGCCACCTGCATCTTGTCCATATCGACGGCGACCTTCAGGGTGATGGTCCCCTCGGTGGTGAACTTCAGGGCGTTGTCGAGCAGGTGGGTGAGGGCGCGGACGGCCTTGGCCTGGTTGGTATAGACCATGGTGTAGGACGCCTCGTCGGCTATCTGCTGCACGAACTGCACATACTGCGCCTTGTCGATGCCCGACATCAGGATGGCTTCCTGCACCACCTGCGTCACCATGACGTTGTCGGTGCGCTCCAGCGGAGCCTGGTCGGCAGGCAGGTCGTCCAGGTCGTCCAGGCGGCTCAGCAGCACCTTCATCTTGACGTCGCCCGAGGCGCTGACGGCAGCATGCAGGTCGGCCATCACCACTCGCGTCAGCTCGGCACGCTTCTGCGTGGCCTCCGTCAGCTGGTTGTGGGCGTCCTGCAGGGCGGCGTTGCGTTTCTCAAGGGCCTCGTTGGCCGACTTCATCTTCTGCGACTCCTCGTCCATCTTGTCGAAGGCCAGCAGTGCCTGCTCGTAGCCCTCGCCGATGTTGTCGAAGTTCTTCTCCAGGGCACGGTAGTCGTTGAGCAGCTTCTGCTGTTCATCGACACGCCGCTGATAGTCGGTCAGCAGCTGTTGCTGCTCCTCGGCCTGCCGCTGGCTGGCCTTGATCTGGAAGTAGTAGGCAATGCCGAGCACGACAGCCACTACTAATACGGCGATGAATGCGTAAACCATCTATTCTGAATTTTTAAATTTCAAACTTCAAATTTCAAACTTCACACATCACTCTGCCTTCTTTTCCACCTTCATGAACTTGGTGAAGCCGGTCATAGCCAGCACCTTGTAGATTTCGGGGCTGACGTTGGTCATCTTGAACTGGCCCTTCTGCTGCATCACGGTACGCATGGTCTTCTGGATGATGCGCAGGCCGGAAGAGGCCATGTAGGTGAGGTTGGTGCAGTCCATCTCAAGGTCAACGCCGCCGTCCACGAGGGCGGGCTGGATGTCTTGTTCGAACTGGGGTGCATTCATAGTGTCGATACGTTCGCCGGTCTTGATGATGGTCTTGCCACCTTCTTTGATAATCTGTGTCATAATGATAAAAATCTTTTAGTTATTAATTCTGTTGTTTATTTGTTGTCACTTAATGTTCTTCTTCATCGTGAGCAGGTTCTTACCCTCTAAGCGCTGGTAGGACACCTCGTTCATGATGTTCTTGACGATGAAGATGCCCATGCCGCCAAGGTCGCGCTCGGCAGGATTGACATCCATATCGGTATTGCCACCGAGGGTCGGGTCGAACTCCTTGCCCCGGTCACTGAGAACGAATTTCAACTGCTTTCCGTCGCTTTCGGCCAGAAGCTCGATTTCGGCCTCCGAACCCTCGGGATAGGCATAGGAGATGACGTTGACCACCATTTCCTCCATGACGAGGTTGAGGTTCATCTGCAGCTCGAAGTTCAGGCCAAGCTCCTGGCCTATCTCCTCGACGAAGGCATTGACGCGCTCCAGCTCGCTCATCTGGTTTTTCAATTTCAGTACCTTTCTCATAGTCATTCAGATATATTTTTAGTTATTGTCTTGTTTCATTACCTTGACGCACAGCATAGTGAGGTCGTCGTTGGGCTCGGCACCGTCGCGGTGGGCCTCGACGGCATCGCGCAGCATCTCGACGGTCTGGCGCGACGACTGGAAGGGATGCTGTTCGAGCATCTCAAGCAGCCGCTCGTCGGAAAACTGCTCCTGCTGCCGGTTCTCGGCCTCGTTCAGTCCGTCGGTATAGACGAAGAAGGGCTTGTCGGTGATGCAGTCTATCTCTTCGCCCTCATACTCCAGGCCGGGCCAGAGGCCGATGGGGGCGTTGGGTATCATGTCGATGAACGACGCCTTGCCGTCGGCGAGCAGCACGGGCGGGTTATGGCCGGCATTGCTGAACCAGAGGTGGCCGGTGGAGAGATCGACCAGACCGATGAACATGGTGACGAACATGCCCGTCTCGTTGTCTTCGCCCGAGAGGGCTTCGTTGATGCGGGTGGCTATCTCGGCAGGCATCATCTGCTGGGCCGCCAGGGTGCGGAACAGGCGTGTGGCCTGGGCCATGAACAGCGAGGCCGGCACACCCTTGCCGCTGACGTCGCCCAGACAGAAGTAGAGCTGGTCGGCACGTCCCTCGGCGGCATTGCCCGGTACGAGGAGATAGCCGTAGAGGTCGCCGCCCACCTCCTTGGCGGGGGTCATCGAGGCATAGAGGTCGAGGTCGGGGCGCTCGGGGAAGGTGCTGGGCACCATGCCCATCTGGATGTTGCGGGCGATGCGCAGGTCGCTCTCGATGCGCTCCTTGGCGGTAGTGGTCTCTTCCAGCTGGTCGTAGGCCACGAGCAGGTCGCTGTGGGTCTTCTCCAGCTGGTCGTGGGCTTTCTTCAGGCGGCGTGCGGCACGGATGCGGAAGACGGTGAACACGACGAGGGCCAGCACGATGAGGGCGGCGATAATCAGCGTGTTGCGGAACTGGGCGCGCTCCTGCTCCATCTTCAGCTCGTCAACACGGTAGAGGGTGTTCATCTCGTTCAGCTGGTTACGGGTTTCGGAGCCGCTGATGGAGTCCTTGATTTGTATGATTTCCTGATAGATGCGGGCGGCATCGTCGTAGCGCCCCAGGTGTTGCTGTATCTCGGCACGCTGGCTGGCCACAAGCATGTAGTCGGCCTTGTCTTCTTCGCCGCTGAAGTAGGCGATGCGCCGGGTGTTCAGCTCAAGGGCCTGGCGGTAGTCGCCCTTCTGCAGCAACAGCTGCGCACGGTAGTAGAGCATCGACAGCGTGATGTATTCGCCCTCCTGGAACTTATACTTCGCCAGAAGGTCTATCATCTCCGTGGCACGGTCTAGCTGGTTCAGGCCGAGAGCCGCCTGGAGGCAGGCGATATAGTAATACGACCAGAGCACCTTGGTATCGCTGTCGCTGAGCTTGTTCGCCTCGATAAAACTGTCGAGGAAGGCTTTCCACTCGCCGGTCAGTGTCTCTAACTGGTGGTACTGTTTCTGCTCGTTCAGCAGGTCGCCATAGTAGGAGTAGATCTCAGCAATGTTAGAGGGCAGCGGCGTGACACCCTTCAGGATGTCCAGGCTCTTACGGTAGGCGTCGGCACTCTGCTCGGGATTGTGCATGTTGGCATAGACATTGCCCATGGCATAATAGGCCAGCCCCATGCCGTAACTGTTGCCCTGCCGCTTGGCGTCTTCTACCATCTGCTGCACCTCGCGCAGGGCCATGTTGTAGCGCTCGGTGAAGATATAGGTGTTCACCAGGAATATCCATATCTCGTAGAGCTTCTTCCACTGTTTCAGTCCACGCAGCTTCTCGATGTCCTGCGGCACATGAAGGATGACGGAGTCGTTCATGTCGAGGTTGTAATACTGCACAATGCGCCCAGCCAGCGACTTGGCCAAGAGGTCGGTCTCGCCCTGCCGCTCTGCCTCATGGATCATGTCGTTCATGCAGCGGATGCGATAGTCGGCGTCGGGCGACGTGCAGCTCAGCTCCTGCAGCTTGATGATGGCATTGAGGCGGGCGGTGCCCTTGAGCTCGGGCAGCTTCTCGCGCAGCTTCTTCTCCAGGCTTTCGTTGTCGGCATGCAGAGAGAGGCTGAGTGTTCCCAGCAACAGTATGGCGATGATGGCTATTCTCTTAAGCATGTCGTGACAGGTTAATGTTTTTTACGTGAGGATGATTCAGAGAGGATTATACGATGACGCGCGTCTTATGGTAGTTCTCGCGGAACTTCGACGGCGAGCAGCCTTTGTGTTTCTTGAACAGGCGGTTGAAATTGCTCAGGTTGTTGAAGCCGCAGGCAAAGCATATCTCCGCCACGCCGTCGGACGTATCGACGAGCCGACGGCTGGCATAGTCCAGGCGCATATCGATGATGTAGTCGCTGAGGTTGCGCCCCGTGTGCAGCTTGAAGAAGCGGCTGAAGGCCGACGGACTCATGCCGGCGATGTCGGCCAGCGTGCTGAGGCGTATCTCGTCCATGTAGTTCTTGGCAATATAGTTCTTCACCTTCAGCACACGCCGCGAGTCGCTCTCCGACTCCACCTTGGCATAGCTGTTGGTGGCCAGCACGTGAATATGCTTGCTCTTGGAGAGCTCGTAGAGGATGGTCAAGAACTGCATGACGGCATAGAAGCCGTCCTTGACGCTGCTCAGCGTGTCGATGAGCGTATAGACACGCATGATGTCGTCCATCGGGAAACTGATGCCACGGCGGGCCTGTAGCAGCATCTTGCGAAGGGACAGAAAGGGAGTCTTGGCCAGGTAGCCGTCGTCGCTCAGGTCGAGAAAGAACTGGATGGTCACCTCGCGGATGTTGTCGTTGCGGCAGGTGTGCTGCTCCCAGACGTGCTCCAGCTCGGGACTGGTGATGAGCACCAGGTCGTAGTCGCCTATCACCTCGCTGCTGTCGCCCACCGTGCGGAGCACACCGGCGGCATGCTCGACAAAGTTTAGCTCGAACACCTCGTGGTTGTGGATGGGATAGGTGAACTCCTTCTTGCGGCGGTCGGCAATATAGAGCGCATCCTTGCTCATCAACGGCGGTATCTCGTGTATGACCCTTATATCTTCCATTCCTTAACGACAAATGTCAATTCATAAACTTCAAACATCAAACGTCAAACGTCAAACTTCAAACATCAAACGTCAAATTTTCAACTCCTTCAGAATCTCCACCATGCGCTGCATGTTGTTGATACGCATGGGCACCAGGGGCAGGCGCAGCACATTCTGGATATAGCCCATCTCGCTGAGCATGGCCTTCACACCAGCAGGATTGCCATCGACGAAGAGTAGCGAGAAGAGGTCGGTGAAGCGGTGGTGAATCTTGCGCGCTCCGTCATACTCGCCCTTCATCTGCAGGCGAATCATCTTCGAGAACTCACGGGGCAGGGCATTGCCGATGACGCTGATGACGCCTACGGCACCACACGACACCATGGGGAACGTCAGGGCATCGTCGCCACTGATGACATCGAAGCGCGACGGCTTCTTCTTGATAATCTCATCGACCTGCTCCAGATTGCCCGAAGCCTCCTTGATGGCCACGATGTTCGGACAGTCGTTGGCCAGCCGCACCGTCGTCTCGGCTTTCATGTTCACGCCCGTGCGCCCGGGTACATTATATAATACTACTGGCAGCTTGGTGGCACCGGCTATGGCCTTGAAGTGCTGATAGAGGCCTTCCTGCGAAGGCTTGTTGTAGTACGGACATACACTCAGTATGCCGTCGATGCCGTGGAAGTCGCCCGTATGCAGCTCTTCTACGATGGCTGCCGTGTTGTAGCCGCCACAGCCCATGAGGATAGGCACACGCCCGCCCACCATATCGACCACCAGGTCCTTGATTTTCTTTTTCTCCTCTGCCGACAGTGTGGGAGTCTCGCCGGTAGTGGCAAGAATACAGAAGAAGTCGGCTCCATTATCCAGCTGATACTGCACCAGACGAATCAGCGACCTGTAGTCCACCGACCCGTCTTCCTGAAAGGGCGTAATCAGCGCAATACCTAAACCCTTGAAGACATTATGCACCATAAAAAATAAGAATTCTTGTTTTTATGACTGCAAAATTACATAAATAAATTGTAATCTGTTACTTTATTGCCGAAAAATTTATTAAATTTGCACCCTAAACAGTAAATATAGAACAAAAACAGCCTATGAGGACACGTCATACACGGTGGTTGACAGGGCTTCTTGCCATCTTTGCATGCCTGACAGCATGCCTGACGACCTGCCTGACAGCCTGTCAGGACAGCGAGCACTTTGCCGGCATGCGCAGCCCCGCCGAGAAGCAGCAACTGCTGGCGCTGAACGACTCAATGCAGCAGCTCACACCCAACGCGCCACGGCTCATCCGCGAGGCGATGAACAAGGCCAAAGACTCGCTGACATGGTACGAGTATCACCTGATTTACGGCATGCGCCACCTGCTGACCGACACCCCCGACTCGCTACTGCCCTACGTCAGCCGCACGCTGCGCTTTACGGAACGACAGCCTGCCACGCCCCGCACCATGGGTCTGAAGGCCATGGCGCTGAGCAGCAAGGCATCGTATTACCACCTGCTCTACCAGCGCCCCGACACCGTCATCCGCCTCTACCGGCAGGCCTACAACCTGATGATACAGAGCGACATCAAGGAGAAGCTGCCAGACCTGAGCGCCAACCTCGGCGATGCCTACGTCACGGCGAACAATCTGCCCGAGGGGTCGAAATGGTACCGCAGGGCATTGGTGCTGGTCGATTCGCTGGGACTGCCCGACAGCCACCACATCACGCTATACATGGGACTGGGGCGCATCTACACCAACATGGCCAACTTCCCGCAGGCACGCGACTTCTACGAGAGGGCCGACAAGCATTTCGACCAGATGAAGCCTAACATGCAGTCGTACTTCCTCAACAACTACGGCAACTACTTCTACTACCACAAGGAGTACGACAAGGCCCTGCACCTGTTCCGACGCATGAAGCAGCACATCGAGAAATACCAGGCCACGGAGAACTTCGACATGTATCTGTGCAAGGTGAACATGGCCGACGTGTTCCTCAACCTGGGACAGACCGACTCGGCGCGCCGCTACATAGAGGAGGCAGAGCCTTACTTCCGCCGCAACGGGGTCGGCGTGGGTGTTTACTATGCCCATACCATCAGCATCGGCATAGCCCTGCGCGAGAAACGGTATGCCGAGGTGCAGCGGATTCTGGACGAGGAGCACGGGGCCACCTGCAGCGACGCCAATATCAACAGCATCCGCAACGACTATCTCAGCCAATACTACTCAGCGGTGGGCGACTACCGCAAGGCCTTTGCCATCCTGAAGGACAACACCCTGTGGCGCGACTCAACAGAACACAACCTCAGCTACATGCAGTCGGCAGAAATCATGAACCGGCTGACCGAGGACACCATACGCCTGCACCACCAGATAGCCATGAACCAGCAGGAGATAAGGTATGCACGCAACACGTCGATGCTGTGGATGGTGCTGCTGCTGCTCATGCTCGCTGTGCTGTTCTTCGTGCTGTGGCTGAGCCGCGAGCGGAAGCGACGACTGCAGACGCAGCTCGACATGGTGACGCTGCGACTGGCCAACGCACGGCAGCGCATATCGCCCCACTTCGTGTTCAACGTGCTCAACTCGCGCATCGTCAAGACGGAGAGCAAGGACGCCGAGGAGCTGATGCTCATGGCACGGCTCATACGCTCGAACCTCGACCTGAGCAGCCGTAGCAACATCAGCCTGGCAGAAGAGCTGGACTTCGTAAGGCAGTATGTGGAGATAGAGCGGCGGCTCATCGGAGAGGACTTCGAGTTCGTGCTGGACGTGCCGGAGCAAAGGGTGCTGGAGAGCATACAGGTGCCGTCGATGCTGGTGCAGATACTGACCGAGAATGCCATCCTGCACGGACTGAAGAACCAGCCCGGCCACAAGCGACTCGTGGTGGCGGCGGCATGCGATGCCAGCGGCACCACCATCAGCGTCATCGACAACGGCCCGGGCTTCGACATCCGGCGATACAACAGCGAGCGGTCGCGAACAGGACTGAACATCATCCGTACCACGATAGCCTCTATCAACCAGAAGAACAAACATGCCAAGATGCGCTTCGACATCAGCAACGACCACGGATGCCATGCCACCATCACCATTCCACGCGACATACGGCTGATATAAGCCGCCATATACCACACGACACCAATGATTTACACGAAAGCAATAACACCCAAGACACCAATAACACACACCACACGTATGAAAACCATCATCATCGACGACGACAGCGCCTCTACCGAGGCCCTCCGGCAAAAGCTGGAAGCATACGACGACATCTTCCTGGCCGGCACTGCCGACAACGGCACCCAGGGCATCACACTGGTCAAGCAGACCGAACCCGACCTGCTGTTCCTGGACGTGGAGCTGCCCGACATCTCGGGTCTCGACTTCCTGACACAGATGAGCATCATGACCCAGCACCCCTGCAAGGTGGTGGTCTATACGGCACACAGCAGCTACATGCTGCCGGCATTCCGGGGCAAGGCCTTCGACTTCCTGCAGAAGCCCATCGACAATGCAGAGCTGCAGAAAATCATGCAGCGCGCGCTCATGGAGTACCATCAGGGACTCACCCCGGCTGCCGCGAACACGCAGCAGAAAGACAAAGAAAAGATTCTGCTATACACCAATGCCACCGACTTCCGCGTGGTGAACATCCGCGACGTGGCCTTCTTCCAGTACAACCACGAGCAGCGCGTGTGGGAAGTCATCGTGGCAGGGCAAGAGGAGCCGGTACGCCTGAAACGTACCATCAACAACGACCAGCTGCTGTCGCTGGACGAAAGGCTCGTACAGGTGAGCCAACGGCATGTCATCAACATCAACTACCTCATGGAGGTGAGCGATGGCATCTGCCGCTTCTACCCGCCCTTCGAGCGTATCGACACAGTGAAGGTGGGGCGCACCTACCGCAAGAACCTGACCGAGCGGTTCAGTGCCCTGTAAGGCTTGACATGGGGTGCAGAGACGTGTCAGCATCCTTTAGAGACCTGCTGCTGTGTCGTGGGGGTGCAGAGAGGTCAGCGTCTGGCGGGCTTGCCGTTCAGATAGTCGTAATAATACCAATAGGTATCCTTGTATTGCTTGAACACCGCCATCTGCCGCTCCCTCGGGTCGCTGTACTGCCGCTCCAGCTGCTGTAGGTCGGCATAGTCGGTATCCATCACGTTGTCGTGGAACACGATGCGCGGATGGGTGCGCAAATGGTTGTAGAGCACCAGTGCCTCGCGGTAGTAGCGGGGCAGCGGTCCGTCGGGCTGGTAATACTTCGGCAGCTCGGCCACGAAGCGGTCCAGGTTCTTGTCTATCAGATAGGCGCACAACGCATAGTCGCCGCCCCGCTGCGCCATGTTGCCGCTGCGCCCCTTCAAGGGGTATGCAAACAGCCGCTCGCCCAACAGCTTCTCGTGGCCTAAGGCTTCCACACGCAGCATCATCAGCCCGTGGTCGGTCTTGTCCGACGCGCTGCCCACCTCCAGTGCTTTGGCATAGTTGCCGTCGGCCATATACTGACGGGTCTTTCGGGCATACTGGCTGACGTCGGGTTGGTCAATGGCTATGCCGACGACCAGCATCGGCACAGCCACTGAAAGGGTATATTGCCATAAACGGCGGAAATTCACTTTTATCACTGACGATATAATCTATCAATAATTACTGCTTCCTCAGCACCACTGCCGAGCGGGCAGGCAGGTAGAGCTTCAGCCACTCCTTCTTGTCCTTCACGTACAGCGGGTCGTAGTTGGTGACGTGCGTCATCGTGTCGTCGGCGAAGCCGTTGCCGCCAAACTCCTTGGCATCGGTGTTCAGCACCACCTCGTAGGAACCCGTCGGCACCAGGAATCCATAGTCGGTATATGACTGCGTGGGCGAGAAGTTGAACACGAACACGAGGTCGCCCCTCATGTAGCACAGCACCTTGTCGCCCTCGTTGTGCCATATCTCGGTGACGGGGGTGTCCTGGAACTTCTTCTGCGACTTGATGACTTCAAGCATACGCTGGTCGAAGTCGCCCAGCCAGTGGTAGCACAGGTCTTTGTTATCGACCAGGTTCCACTGCCGCCGTGCATACTTGTAGCTCCAGCCGTTGCCCTCGCGCGGGAAGTCTATCCACTCCGGGTGGCCGAACTCGTTGCCCATGAAGTTGAGGTAGCCGCCGTTGATGGCACCAGCCGTCACCAGGCGTATCATCTTGTGCAGGGCAATGCCGCGCTGCACCAGGTCGTTGACGGCATTCTTAGCGAAGTGCCAGTACATGTCGGCATCGATGAGCCGGAAGATGATGGTTTTGTCGCCCACCAGTGCCTGGTCGTGGCTCTCGCAGTACGAGATGGTCTTCTCGTCTGGTCGGCGGTTGCGCACCTCCCAGAAAATCGAGGTGACGTTGATGTCCTCGTCGCGTACCTCTTTGATAGTCTTGATCCAGTAGTCGGGAATGTTCATGGCCATGCGGTAGTCGAAGCCGTAGCCGCCGTCCTCAAACTTGGCAGCCAGTCCGGGCATGCCACTCACCTCCTCGGCAATGGTGATGGCCTTGGGGTTCACCTCGTGTATCAGGCAGTTGGCCAGCGTCAGGTACGTGATGGCGTTGTCGTCCTCATGTCCGTTGAAGTAGTCGCCATAGCCTCCGAAGGCCTCGCCCAGACCGTGGCTGTAGTAGAGCATGGAGGTGACGCCGTCGAAGCGGAAGCCGTCGAAGTGGAACTCCTCCAGCCAGTATTTGCAGTTCGACAGCAGGAAGTGTATCACGTCGTCCTTGCCGTAGTCGAAGCACAGCGAGTCCCATGCCGGGTGCTCGTGGCGGTCGCCGGGATAGAAGAACTGGTTCGGGTCGCCGCAGAGGTTACCCAGCCCCTCCACCTCGTTCTTCACGGCGTGCGAGTGTACGATGTCCATGATGACGGCGATGCCCATCTTATGCGCAGTGTCTATCATCTCCTTCAGCTCCTCGGGCGTGCCGAAGCGGCTCGACGGGGCGAAGAAGCTGCTGACGTGGTAGCCGAACGAGCCGTAGTAGGGGTGCTCCTGGATGGCCATCACCTGGATGGCGTTATAGCCGTCCTTCTTCACGCGCGGCAGCACGTTCTCGGTGAACTCCTTGTACGTGCCCACCTTCTCGGCATCCTGACTCATGCCTACATGGCACTCGTAGATGAGCAGCGGGTTGGTGTCGGGCTTGAAGTTCTTCTTCTTCCATACGTAGGGCTGCTCGGGGTTCCA
>CAMVAI010000097.1 GCA_947165435.1 uncultured Prevotella sp. | reverse complement strand
TCGCGCCGGTTCTCTCTACTCTCAGTACTCCTGGCTACAGACCATGCAGCAGGCACTCGCCGTGGCCGTACAAAATGAACGAACAGATATTTATCAACAATACAGCAAACAATATGAACACTACATCCAGCAATACCCTCAAGACTAATCGTTCCTGGTCTGCCCATTTCACTCGCCGCTGCATCGCAGTGGTAGCCTGCCTCCTGATAGCCACAGGCTATCTCCTGATGGCCGGCCCCGGCAGCACAGAGCAGTCGTTCTGTGCCGACATCTTCTCAACGCGCAGAATCGTCCTCGCCCCGCTGCTATGCCTGAGCGGTTACCTGCTTTTCATCGTAGCCGTTTTAAGGAAAGGCTGATGGCATTGAAGATATTTCTTGTTAAGTAATGCTAAAATAAGTTTGGTTTTGGCCGAGGTATTTGTCTAATGATTGTACAATAAATGCAGACGTGCGCCGTTATTTCAAGAAAAGCAAATAGGAAATGAAACACATGAAATCAATCCTCGTCAGCCTCGCCATCCTGGCTCTCGCATCGTGCAGTAGCGACCCGGTCTTCCACGGCATGACCACCCAGCAAAAGGAGCACTACGCCAAGGCAGTCTCCGGAGAATACACCGGCAACTACGCCATCATCTACAGCGACGGCAGCAGCGACACCAAGTCAGAGAAGATAGAGGGGGCACAGGTCACCATCTCCGACCAAACCATGCAGTCGGTGTTCTTCCACAACTTCCCCATCAGCCGGCTCTCCCTGGTGGTGAAAGACCCTGCGCTGGCAGAGGCGCTAGCCAGTCTGCCGGGCATCGACCTCACGGCAACGTACCGTTTCTTTGACTTGCAGGACAATGGCGATGTGAGCTGGGGCTATAATGACTTCACCATCCCGCTGACGCTCCATGTTGACAACGCTGACCGCCACCTGCTGCTGAAGGTCTCTAATGCTTCCACCTACTACCGCCTGACGAAAGCGAATATGGATGCAGGCACTCCGTTTGCCAATCAAGACAGTTTCGAGTTGCAGTTCGATGGCATCTACGAGGGCAGCACGCCCATCGAGGACTTCAGCGTCTGGCAAGACGGCAACGCAGCGTTCTTAGTCTTCTTCCAAATAGATAATAAAGGATGACCTCGTTTCACCTAAGCTGATGGACAAAGAGACCTATGAAAAACAGAAAGCCTTCGCAGGCGAGAAAATACCCTCGATGAACCGCCGCTGCGTCGGTCACGACTATCAGGGGCGACAATTATACATGATAACGATGGTGACCGAGGGGCGTCGTCCGCTCTTTGGACGGGTATCAGGGCGTAGCGACGGTGCGCCTGGCATGCCCGACGAGCCAAGGATGGTGCTGACGGAACTAGGGCAAGCCGTAGCAGAACGCTGGTGGGCGACTCATGAGCTATACCCGGAAATAGAAGTGCTGGCACTTCAGATGATGCCCGACCACCTGCATGGCATACTTTTCGTAAAGGAAAAAATGGAACAGCATTTAGGTCAGGCCATCAAGGGCTTCAAGACAGGCTGCAACAAAGCTTACCGCCGCATAGTGCTTGGTCAGGTTCAGTCTGTTGCGACCTGGTCGCAACAAACGGGACAGGCAGAGCAACGCGCAAAGGACGACCGCCGCCACGGCCTGCTCTTTGCCCGCGGCTATAACGACAAGTTGCTCCTGCGCGAAGGGCAGCTCAACACATGGTTCCACTACCTCGCCGACAACCCGCGCCGCCTGCTCATGAAGCGCGAACACCCCGACCTCTTCCGCGTACAGCGAGGGCTGATGATAGGCGGGCAGTCGTTCTCGGCCATCGGCAACCGGTTCCTGATCGAGCGCCCCGTCAGGCTGCAGGTGCAGTGCTCACGCCGCCTGACGGCTGCGGAGATTGAGCAGCGGGTGAGCTATTTCCTCAGTGCTGCCGCCCAGGGGGCCGTGCTGGTGTCGCCCTCCATATCGCCCGGCGAGAAGACGGTCATGCGGGCGGCTTTCGAGCGTGGTTTTCCGCTCATCTACCTGCAGGAGAACGGCTTCACAGACCTGGCAAAGCCTGGCGGCCAGCGCATGGAGGCTTGTGCCCGGGGGCAGCTGCTTATCCTCGCTCCTTGGGAGCATCACAACGAGCGCACCGTCATCAGCCGCAGCCAGTGCCTGTCGCTGAACGATATGGCTCGGATGATTTGTTCCGTTTGCTGCTGTAATACAGCAACAGACAGGACGGGGGGCAGTGGCGTCTAAAAATCATACGCTTTACCGTCTAATTTTTAGACAATCTGCTTCCGCCGGGGCATTGAGCCTTGGCGGATTCGTTTTATTGCCGTACTTTTGCATCGTCAAAAAGCAAAAGAAAGATGAAAGAAGTATTGAGAAACATCTGGTACATGGCACGCCGCTTTAAGACGGCGACGGCACTTAACTTCCTGGGGCTCGTAGTGGCCTTTGCGGCCTTTTACCTGCTGATGACGCAGGTGGTGTATAACCGATCTTATAACGCAAGCATCCCTGATGGAGAACGCGTGTTCCGATTTGAGGCGAAGATGGGAGCAGACTCTCCGTGGGGCATCAATTGCAACCGGCCTACGAATGCCATCCTGTCGGAGATGCCGCAGGTAGAGGCGATGACCGAACTGGCCACTTGGGGGCAGACGCGCGAGTTCCAGATTGGTGAGAGTGTGGTGGAGCATTCGTGCGTGGGTGCTAACCTGACGCCATTCGGGGCCATCACAGCACGGTGTCTCGACGGTAAACTGAACTGGGACGAATATAGTGACCGGACGCTCATCATACCGGCATCACTGGCCAAGAAGCTATTCGGGCGCACGGATGTGGCCGGACAGCCACTTTATTCCAAGACAGACACACTGACCGTCCGCGGTGTCTATGAAGACTTCCCTGCCAACTGCACATTCAAAAACCAGGTGCTCTATGCTACGCGCAACAACTTGGAAGACTGGAGTGAGTGGAGCTATACGGCCTATGTGAAGCTGCGTGCGGGTGTTGACGCTAAGGCGATGATGCGGGGCTTCTCCAAGCAGTTCAAGGAAATGATGTGGAAGCTACAGTGGGGTGGCGCACTCGCTGCCGGAGCGGTCAGCGAAGGTCAGGAGTCGGAAGTGCGCGCCATGTTCGACCGGCAGTTCGACAACCGAGGCTATCGGCTGACACCCATTCGAGATACCTATTTCTCCGGCGTCTCCGGCGATGACAAGGGCAACCCGGCCATGCTCTTTGTCCTGGAACTGGCCTGCGTCCTGGTCATTGTCATTGCAGCCATCAACTTCCTGAATTTCGTCTTGGCCGAGAGTCCTATGCGCATAAAGAGCGTGAATACCCGTCGTGTGCTGGGCGAGGGGCTAGCCAGACTGCGGACGGGGATGATTGCCGAGACGGTGCTGACAGCATTGGTGGCTTGTGGAGTGGCTTTGGTCGTATGTGCCGTCATAGCCCAAGAGCCGACGGAACTGCTGTTAGGGTCAATAGCCCTTAGCGACCATACAGCACTTCTGGCAGTCATGGTGCTGTTGGCTGTCGCAGTGGGTATTGTGGCCGGTGTTTATCCTGCATTCTTCGTTACGTCGTTCCAGCCAGCATTAGTGCTGAAGGGTTCATTCGGGCTGACACCTAAAGGACGGAAATTGCGCTCTGTGCTGGTCGCGCTGCAACTGGGTATAGCCCTGCTCATGGTGGCCTATATCAGCATTCTGCTCATGCAAAGCCGCTACATCTACCAGAGTGACTACGGTTTCGACAAAGACGAGGTAATCTACGCACAACTCACCAAAGAGCATTTTGGCAAGAAAGATGCCATTCGGGCCGAATTGTTGCAACAAAGTGGTGTCACTGATGTCAGTTTCTCAAACTTTGTGCTGGGCTCACAAGACCGCTATATGGGCTGGGGACGCGGTGACAACGACCACCATATCACGTTCACCTGTATGCCTGTCGATTGGCGCTACCTTCGCACCATGGGCATCAAGGTCATAGAGGGCCGCAATTTCACAGAGCACGACGGCGACTGCTACATCATCAACGAGACGGCCCGCCGCCAGTGGCCCTGGGTAGAAATGGACAAGAAACTGTTGGAAAAAGACTTCCCTGTCATCGGCGTCTGTGAGGACATCCGATATACCTCCACCCGCAAGGATCGTCATCAGGAGCCGCTGGCTTTCATTATCATGGGCGATACGTTCAAGGAGTGGGGCGACCGGCTGGGTGTTGTCAACATCCGTGTGACTGCAGGCATTGACAAGGTCGCCCTCCGCCGGCAGATGAGTGATATACTAACCCGAATGGGCAGTGGAGAACGGGTGGAGGCCAAGTTCCTGGACCAGAAACTGGAAGACCTCTATCAAGAGGAGTTCCGCTTCATCCGGCAAGTGGGATGGTTTTCCGCCATCTGTCTTGTCATCGCTCTCATCGGCGTCTTTTGTCTGACGATGTTCGAGACGGAGTACCGCCGCAAGGAGATAGGCATCCGCAAGGTGTTTGGCTCTTCTACAAAGGAGATTCTGCTGATGTTCTGTCGCCACTATGCCTGGCTGCTCGCAGTCAGTTTCATTGTTGCCGCTCCCATCGCTTGGTATATCGGCGGGCAGTGGTTGGAGAACTTCGCCGAGCGCACACCTGTCTATTGGTGGCTCTTCCCCTTTGCCTTACTGATAGTGGGCACCATCACAATGGCTACTGTCGTCATACAGAGCTGGCGAACAGCCAACGAGAACCCCATCAACAGCATCAAGACGGAGTAACCACAATCGGGCGAAATCTATGACCTTCCTATTAGATTTCGCCCAAATTATTTGTTTCTTTCGACAGATTTACTTATTTTTGCACCGAAAACCGTTTATCACGATTAACAGATAGCGGTATAAAATGTTTACCCAGATTAACACTACGAGCCCAAAAAGTGTTTACTGGTTATAACACAACAATTAAAAAACGAAGTGATATGGAAAATCTGTTCAGGCTATAGTGTCTAAAAATCATACGCTTTACTGTCTAATTTTTAGACAATCCGCTTCCGCCGGGAATAAAAGCCTTGGCGGATTCGTTTTATTGCCGTAACTTTGCATTGTCAATAGAATAAAACGTATGAAGACTATTGTTAGAAACTTTACATCCATGTTCCGCAAGTTTGTGTCGGCAAGCCTGCTGAATCTGCTGGGCCTGAGCCTGGCCTTTGCCTCGTTCTTTGTCATCATGACGCAGGTCAGCTACGACCTGGGCTACAACAAGAGTTTTACGGAGCACGAAAAGCTGTTCCGTCTGACCTTGAAGTTAGGACCAGGCATGGAGGACTATGGCGTGACGCTGCCCCGTCCGCTGGTGGAGCAGTTGGCGGTAGCGTCGCCGCATGTCAAAGGCTATGGTATCGAAGAGGGCTGGACAAGAATCGACCAGTTCTTGGTGGACGATCAGGAGTATTCGCTGAATCTGGTGTATGGCATCAACGACTTTATGAGCGTATTCAAGCCAACCGTCATCTGCGGCGACTTGAAGGGCTTGAACCAGTTGCCCGACATCGTGCTGCCACGTTCAGAAGCCATGCGCATCTTTGGCACTGTCCATGCGGTGGGCAAAACCCTGAAATACAAATGGGTGGAGGGTTGGATCTTCAATGTGTGTGCCGTAATAGAAGACTATCCGGAAAACAACTTCCTGCACGGTGTCAGTTTCAGAGGCACTAATGAAAACGAAGGCAACTATCAGAACTGGAACTATCAGGCTTATATCCGTGTGGACGATTCAGCCAACCTGCCGAACGTGATTACCGCCATGTGCCAGAAGGCCATCGATGTGTTCAAGAATGACTTCAACATGACCACCCCAAAAGAGGAGGAAGCCTTGCAAGTGGTGTTGACGCCTATTGCCGATACCCATTTCGCGAAAGACCTCAGCAAGGATTCGCCCAACATCAAGTCGGTCAGCAGGAGTTCCGTCTATCTGCTCATCTGCTTCTCGCTGCTCATCGTCGTGATAGCCGCCGTCAACTTCATGAACTTCACCCTGGCCGAGACACCGCTGCGCATCCGCAGCATCAACACGCAGAAAGTGTTGGGCGCATCGACGGCCAGTCTGCGCGGCAGTCTGCTGGCCGAGGCCGTCATCATCAGTCTGCTGGCATTCGTGGTGGCGATGGCAATGGTCTGGCTGGCCCACGACTTAGGCTTGCAGGAACTGGTGCAGGGCAGCATCCTGTTGCAGGATAACCTGTGGCTGGTGGGCGTCACCCTGCTCATCAGCATCGTGGTGGGACTGTTGGCCGGGGCCTATCCGTCGTACTACGTCACGTCCTTCCCGCCAGCCTTGGTGCTGAAAGGCTCGTTCGGCCTGTCGCCCAAAGGTCGCGTTCTGCGCACCTCACTGATCTGCCTGCAGTTCGTCGTGTCGTTCATGCTGGTCATTGGCGTGGGTATCATGTATCTGCAGAGCTACCTCATCTTCCACACCGACTATGGCTTCGACAAGGACGAAGTGATGGTGGTGCCGACGGCTCCCGACACGCGCAATCATGCCGACGCCATCGATGCCGACCTGCGCAAGATTCCCGGCATTGAGGGAGCCTGCCTGGCCCAGAGCGTCTTAGGCAGCAACGACCGCTATCAGACGTGGGGCAGAGGCGAAGGCGACAAGCATATAACGTTTACCTGCGTCTTCGTCGATTGGCGGTTCCTCAGCGTGATGGGCATCGACATCGTGGAGGGTCGGAATTTCCGCCAGACCGACGGCGACGTGTATATCTTCAACGAGTCGGCCAAGAAGAAATATCCCTGGCTCGCCGTCGATAAGCCCATCAACGACGAAGACATGCCCGTCGTCGGTTTCTGCGAGGACATCAAGTACACCACCCTGCGCGTGGACGACAGCCAGCAGCCCATCGCCTTCCTGGTGCCCAGTCGTGAGGGCTATTACTGGAAGAATAGTGGTTTCTGGCGCAACCACCTCTTAGTGCGTGTGGCGAAGGGCATGGACAAGCGCGAGGCCAAGGAGAAAGTGCTGGACGTGGTGCTGAAATACGAGCACGAAAGCAAGCCCGACATCAGCGACCTGCGCTACGTGGACGATGTGCTGGAGGAATCGTACCATCAGGAAAGGCTCTTCACCCAGCAGATTCTGCTGTTCTCGCTGCTGGCCATCCTCATCAGCATCATCGGCGTGTTTGGCCTGACGATGTTCGAGAGCGAGTACCGCCGCAAGGAGATAGGCATCCGCAAGGTGTTCGGCAGTTCTACGAAGGAAATCCTGATGATGTTCTGGCGGCGATACCTCTACATCCTGCTGGGCTGCTTCGTGGTGGCGGCTCCCATCGGCTACCTGGTGGGCCAGCACTGGCTCGAAGGCTTCGCCGTCCGCACCGCCATCTCGCCCCTGCTGTTCGTCGTCTCCTTCCTGCTCATCACGCTGATCACCATGCTGACCGTGACTTACCAGAGTTGGAAGAATGCCAACGAGAACCCCATCAACAGCATCAAGACGGAGTGACACCATCGGGCGGAATCTGTTTGCATTTGGACAGATTTCGCCCGAAATGCTTGTTAATGTCAAGCAAATATTGTATCTTTGCACCGAAAACGTATAAAAGGAAGAATGAATGGAAATCAAACTGAACGATTATCACAAGAAGGTGAATGCCGAGAAAAAGGCAAGTGTAGCATATTGGCAAGCGCATCCGCTTTCGCGCGAGGAGTGCTTGAGGCAATTGAAAAACTTGCGGGAACAACGGCTTGCAAGTCTGTCCAACTGGTAAGACTACGCCAATGGGCACAGGAACAAGGCTGCTGGTATGAAGACCGTAGCCTTTTCGGCAGTTTCTTTGACCGTGGGTCAGAGAATGAGACGTATTTATCAGCTGATAGAACGACCATCATCAAGTTGAATGATTTCCGTTACTCAGATGACAATCTGACACCATTCTTTGAGCGTATCAAAGCGCATAATCAATACTTCTCTGATTGTCCATACAATATGCTCGGATTTGCAGAGAATCGCGACGGAAAAGTTTGTGCTGTATTGGAGCAACCATTTATTGCTAACGCTCGTCTGGCCACGAAAGAGGAAATCCACGACGAGTTCCTCCGTTTAGGCTTCCATCCGGAGGACAACGGCGAATACTACACCAACGGCCAGCACGACATCTTCGACGCAGTAGCCGGCAACGTATTGGTAGGCGGCGACGGCAACTACTATTTCATCGATACCATCATCTATCCCTCTGATACTGGCGGCTACGACTTGTACCGCAGCCTCTCGCCCCGATTCTCTGGCGAGAGTGTCTAAAAATCATACGCTCTACTGTCTAATTTTTAGACAATCTGCTTCCGCCAGGGCCGAAAAACTTGGCGGATTCGTTTTATTGGCTTAATTTTGCAAAAGAAAAAAGCTAAAAGAACGTATGAAGAGTTATTTCAGATTCCTGTCGCGCAACAAGCTATATACCTTTATTAATATAGCAGGGTTGGTAGTGTCGCTGATGTTCATCATCCTGATGGGCGACTATACATGGCGGCAGTATAGCATCGACTCGTGGCACAAGAATGCCGATCGCATCTATCTCATTGGTAATGAGCGCTTTTTCTTTATGTGGCCGCAGGGGGCTGACGGCATCAAGAACCTGTGTCCGGAGGTAGAAGAGAGTTGTTGCGTCATGAGCCAAAGCGGAAAGATAAAGTATGGTCGGCAGGAGGTGAAGGACGGTGAAAACGAGAACGGCATCATTATGCTGACAGACCAGACGTTTTTCCATTTCTTTGACTTCAAACTGCTGGAGGGTGACAGGCGGACGGCTCTCGATTCACCAGACAAGTGCGTTGTCACGGAGCGGCTGGCCAAGCGGCTGTTTGGCGACAAGAACCCTATCGGTGAGACGTTGCAGATTGTGGGAGACCGTCAAGTCCGTATTGGACATGAAGACCCTTACGACAGTACACTGTTCTATCGCGTCAGTGCCGTCGTAGAAGACCTGGACCGTACCGTCCTGCCCAACGAGACGCAAATTATCGCCAGTATGGAGCGCTTTCCGCAAATCCTGGGCTACAACCTCAATGGCAACACCTTCGGCTATGGGGCAACAGGTGCCAATAAAGCCTTTCTGATGTTGAAGCCGGGAATGACCCTTGAACAGAAGAAGGACATAATTAATGCCCATCTGAAGGAGGCCCATCCTGAAGGATGGGGTGACTATAAAGTCAGCCTGACACCACTCACCGACGTGCTGTTTGCGCCTCAAAACGAAGGCTCCGGGCTACTGAAAGGTGACAAGACGCGGCTCCGTATTTTATTGGCTGCCGTGTTGGCTATACTTTTCTTCGCCGTGAGCAACTATATCAACCTGACCGTAGCCAATACTGGTTTCCGCGCCAAGGAGATGGCCACGCGACGGCTCTTTGGCAGCAGTCAGACGGAGATTTCGCTGAAGCTGATTGCCGAGTCGATATTGATGATTGTTTTTGCCTTTCTCGTAGGCTTCGCCTTGGCGCTTTGCGTTCAGGACGAAGCGATGGCCTTGTTCAAGGGAAAGATAGCCCTGCTCAATGATATCCATCCGTGGAGCCTCAGCATCGTTCTTGGCTTTATCCTGCTCTTAGGCCTCTTTTCGGGCATCCTGCCTTCGTGGCACATCTCTCGCTATCAGCCTATCGACATCGTAAAAGGCTCGTTCCGCTTCCGTTCGAAGATGGTGCTCAGCAGGCTGTTCATTATTCTCCAGAATGCCGTCACTATCACGATGCTTACCGCAGCCTTCGTCATCTGGCTGCAATTACATCACCTCATTCATGCGCCTTTAGGTTTCAATACGAAGAACCTATTCTATGTAGAAAGTCCACAAGACAAGAGCCAGACAGTGAAAAACCTGTTGGAGGAGATGCCTTTCGTTGAGCGCATTGGCTGTTATCTGGGAAGCACGTTCACGGGCTTTAATTTCAGCGGGAAGGGTGTCAAGAACAGCGAGGGGAAATACGACATGTTAATGATTTCCGATTTGGACAAAGAGGCTTTCGACATGTTGGGGCTGAAGGTAATCCGCGACAATGTTGCCACAGACAACGGCTATTACCTGAACGAAAAAGCCTTGCGTCTGTTGAATTATTCGGGCGAGGAAAAGGAATTAGTCTGGGGCGATGGCGATAAAGACCTGATAGCCGGGGTGCTGAAAGACTTTCGTATCATCAACGTATTGGAAGACATAAGGCCTATGGCGGTCAGAAAGGTGGAAAAGATAGACGATCCTAATTATCTTGTCAAAACCAATGGCGACAAGCAGGCATTGAACGCTTTCAGGGCTATACTCCGTGAACAGGGCGTCTCAGAGAATGACCTGCAGTATTATGTTCTCAGTATGGAAGACTGTATCGCCGAGACCTTCGAGGACCAGCAGAACACGCTGCGCATCGTCTCGCTCTTCACCCTCATTGCCATTGTCATTTCGGTGCTGGGCTACGTGGGCCTGTCGCTCTTCTTCATCCGTCAGCGCAAGAAGGAGATTGCCATCCGCAAGGTGATGGGATCTACATCCACAGAGGTGCTGCTGCTGATGCTCCGCACCTTCTCCGTACCCATGCTGGTATCGTTCGTCATCGCCGTGCCCGTCTCCTATTATATCATGAGCGACTGGCTCTCGAACTTCTCATACCGCATCGCGCTCAGCCCCTGGATATTCGCTGCTGCCGGGTTTATCTGCTTCATCATTTCCCTGCTCACCGTCGTCATTCAGAGCTGGCGCGCTGCTTCTGAGAATCCCGTCAACAATATCAAGACGGAGTAACATTTTCGGGCGAAATCTACCTGCGCATGGATAGATTTTGCCCGAAATGTTTGCAGGTTTGACAGAAAAGTAGTATCTTTGGCCAAATTTTCAGTTTAATTGCAAATTTGTCCATTGTATGAGTAAGACTTTAATAAGCAGAACGTTAGCATCGTCATTTTCTGACGTATTTAGTGTTTTACCCGTCATTACGCTGACCGGACCGCGCCAATCGGGCAAGACTACGCTGTGTCGTGAGCAATTTCCAGAGCTGCCTTACGTCAGCTTTGAGCATGCTGCTACGTTGGCTGATGTACAGGCTGACCCTGTGGCCTTTCTCAACCGTTATCCGAAGGGTGTCATCATAGACGAGGCACAGCATTTCCCCACCATCTTTTCATATTTGCAGGTCACGGTCGATGAGGACCGTTTTCAGGGTACCAACCAGCACCACTACATTGTGACAGGCAGTAACAACTTCGCGCTAATGGAGAAAATTACGCAGTCGATGGCCGGGCGTACTGCCGTCTATTCGCTTCTTCCCCTTAGTACGGCAGAGATTATGTCATATCAACCAGAGGCCAGCACGTCGAAGATGCTGCTCTATGGTGGGTTCCCCGCTGTGTGGACAGCAGACAACGAGCTGCTTCGCCAGCAACTGCTAAGCAATTACTATACCACCTATATAGAGCGCGATGTGCGTACACTCATCAACGTGAAAGACCTGCAGGCATTCCAGATGTTCATCCGCTTGTGTGCCAGCCGTGTAGGACAGGAGTTCAACGCGTCGGCTGTGTCAAATGAGGTGGGAGTTGCCGTCAATACGATTCGCAGCTGGCTCAGCATCCTTGCTGCTTCCTATGTGGTCTATCTGCTGCACCCATATTATACCAACATCGGCAAGCGGCTGACGAAGACGCCAAAACTCTATTTCTACGACACCGGACTGGCAGCCTTCCTCTTAGGCATCACCACCGAGCAGCAGATGGATGTCCATCCGCTGCGAGGGGCACTGTTCGAGAACATGGTGATCAACGACATGATGAAGCTCGACCTGAACCGAGGCAACAACATGCAGCAACTGTTCTTCTATCGCGACAAAAGCCAGCGAGAGGTGGACGTGCTGCGCATTCTGCCACCCAACCTTGTGGAGGCATACGAGATCAAGTCCGCTCAGACGTGGAATGCTGACTTCTTTGCAAACCTCAACTACCTGCGACCTCTGCTGAAGGAGCGGCTGTTAAAGACAACGGTTGTTTACGATGGCACGCAGGAGAGTCTCCAGACGGACAACGGCATTATCAACTTCCGCCACCTTCAGTGGTAACCCTGGCGAGGGTGTCTAAAAATCATACGCTCTACTGTCTAATTTTTAGACAGTCAACTTATAGGAACCTCTTCTTGAATCAGGCCTGTATAAACTAAATATATCAGGAATATCAAATAAATACCCAACACCTACGACACCTGAAGATTTTCAAGCTGTAAGGTTGGCTACCGCTATCCGATGCCTATGGCCTCTTTTCTCCGCAGTCAACCTTACAGCTCGAAAAAAAATTTTTTTCACAAAATTTGCTGCCACTCTGCCACCAGCCTTCCGAAGCCACTGTGTTTCAGACATATAGTGGTGGTGGCAGTAAGGTGGGAGGTGGCAGCAAAGCCCAGCCCAGCCAGCCCCACCCCCAGCCCCTCCCCGAAAGGGAGGGGAGTGGCTGCGCACAGTGAGTGCGCTGCCAGTCAGGGATATGCCGTTTTCTACGCTGGAAAACACCGTTTTCTCCGCAAGAAAACGCTGTTTTCACTGTGGTGAACAGTTTTGGTGTGTCATTTGATGTCACTACCATCCTGCCGTCACCCCTGCGCGCAGCTGCTCCCCTCCCTATCGGGGAGGGGTTGGGGGTGGGGCTCGTCACCTCCCTGCGCGCAGCCGCCCCCCTCCCTATCGGGGAGGGGTTGGGGGTGGGGCTGGGCCTTGCTGCCACCTCCCACCTTGCTGCCACCACCGCTATATGTCTGAAACACAGCGGTTTCGGAAGACTGGTGGCAGAGTGGCAGCAAATTTTGTGAAAAAAAGGTTCTGCGTCAATTTAGG
>CAMVAI010000096.1 GCA_947165435.1 uncultured Prevotella sp. | reverse complement strand
AAATATGCAGAGTATACAAACTGTATAACTCTGCATATCTTGATATGTCAACAGTCGGTAGGGGTGACTGTGATCATCTGTTAGTCGTTGCTTGCATCGTGCAGCGCAAATACCATCATCTTGAAATTAGGATCAATGATCTGCTGGAACAGTGTATGATAGAATGAATTCCATGTATCGCGGGATGCTGTATACGCTGTTGTAACCTTATCTTTCTTAAGGCAAATACCCAGAGCACGCTTATCAAATGCCAGAGCCAGCACGCCGGACAGTGTGAATACCACAGGCTCTACATTGCTGATCGGCTCGATACCACCATTGTATGTATTGATAGATACAGTGCTGATTGTATCAAAACCAAAGTTATTACCACTGCTATCAAGGAACGCCTGCCATGCAGTAATACCCATGTAGTCACCAATACCTAATAATTCCTCGTTGTAGGTATTGGCTCTTACCCTGAACTTAGCAGCTTTCTCAGCTTTGTTAAGTAATACCAGCTTGTTATCATCGCCCTGTGCAAATGATACATTACCGGGATCATTATATGCAGCGCTCATCAGCCTCATATTGTCTCTGGTTGTAGCGATCTCCTCCAGCATGTATGCAAGGAAATCCTTGTCTCTGAGTGCTTCGGCCTCAGTGAGTGTGCCTGACTGGCCGTTGTGCTCATCGAGCAGGTATCTGATATTGCCTGCAGATGCAGCCAGGTATACAGCACAGCAAAGCAGTGCATGAGCCTTGGCCTGGCTCAGAGCTGTGATTGTATTCTTGACCTGAGTCAGGATTGCACTGATGAAGTCATTGATCTTGTCCCAGCTCGTCCAGGCAACAGTGAACTGTTCGCGCATTGTGGTGATTGGGGTCATGTGGCTCATTGCTTTCTGATAGATCTTAGCTGTAACAGCAGGCTTATAAAATCCATGCTCAATAGCAGCGATCCTCAAAGCTTCATTAACGCCTGCACTGTTTGCTGCAAAATAGTCGGTAAATCCGTCAGGATTCCACATCTCGTCAGTCATCACACTGGCGAGTCCAAAGTAATACCTTACCATGTATCCGCCCCATTCGCGGGCATCAATAAACATCTCATCCAGCTCACCAGTGTACTCACGGGACTCAAAAACGATACGGCCACACTCATCCAGGATCGTCTTGAGCGCTACATCAATACCCAGATTGGCATTGGATCCTGATGTAGTACCTATGATCTTTGTACCGAGATCTGCCAGCTGGCCTGCATCATAAGCTGCAATATCACCAGCCTCACTCATGTAGTCAGCGCCTAATACCTGTGCAGCAGCTGTTTTCACAACATTTGCAACATCAACGAATTTCATTATCTACCATCTCCTTATTATCATTATTGTCTATTGTCTTATCATCTCTTGATGCAGATACTGTGGTGACTGAGAACTGCATCCAGGATGTCCATGTGCCGTTGACAAGATGCCTGATATATCCTGCAATGGTGCCAGACTGCGGATATATGATCTGTGTACATCTGTTAGATGCCAGTTGATATACTATCAGCATATATCTGCTGGCTGTAAATGGGCTGTTAGCTATGCTGCCCGCTGCAGCCACAGTTGGTACATAGTACTTACCAGATTCGATATAATTATTAAGATCGCTGCCGGAATTGATCACTGTACCGATACCAGTTACCTGCGCAGTAAGTGCATCGATCTGTGCCTGCAGGCGGTCAATGTCTGACTGCTGATATACTTTCTGTCCCGGATCTACCAGCTCGCCTGCATCATAGTTTTTGATAGGTGCTGCTGCAGCCTGGATCTGCTTCACGGCCTCAGCTATGGGATCAACCACTTTTGTTTTTTTCGTAGCCATATATTATCACCTCCCTGATATCAATTAGCTACACTTATCCACACTACAACTATACCATATTATATCCCATATGTCAAGCACTTTTACATCTTTTAAGATAGCTATCTATAAAGTTGCCGACATCATTGCTGGCATAGTATACCCTGTTGGTGGTATACATGTATTTGATCAATCTGCTTACTACCTTATTGCCTAGCTGATACTGATACCTTGGATCATATCTCTGATCACAGGTGAGTATGATGCTGTCATCGTAAGTCTGAGTTGCCCAGTGAGCGTATATCACTACGCCTAACTTAGGATGCTGCATGATATCAAGTCGTACATACCTGCTGTTGTACAGCAGATAGAGCTGCCTGCTGATACACTGCGGATCGGTCTCATTCTCGCCCCTTTTCGGGATGTGCTGATAGCATCCCATTGACCACTCATCATCACCTGTAATGGCTGCCAGGCGTGGATTTTTAAAACCATAGTACAGGGTATTGATAATAGATCTGCGCTTTTTCCTCTCTCCGGTAAGTCCCAGAAACTCAACATATATCTGAGTACCCAGAGGGGATCTGAGCTGCAGGTGCTCACCCACATGCAGCATCTGGATCTGCTCATAGATGCAAAGCTCGTTAAAATAGACATGATGCTTGTCGATAGTGTTGGCTAGCAATATAAAACGCACAGACTGTCTTTCACGTTGGATCGTTTTGCAGAGGTCGCAGAACTCGACAAACTCATTGACAGGTGTTATTTTACCGATAAACTCATCGAAAATGATAAGATCGCCTGTGGGAGCATTATAGCTTGATTTCAGCTGCAGCTGCTTATCAATACTGCATGAAAACATGAAATGATCCGGACAGGTGCGTGTGATCTCCATTGTCTCTGTGTCTATGTATGCAAGATACCAGCGCCTCGACTTATATATTATAGTGTTATACTCCCCATCTGTGAGCTTAGCAACATAATCATATTTCAGGATCGTTGCAAAAAGATCTGATGAGGCCTTAGGCATTATCATCTCTTCAAACTGTCTCACATACTGGATAACTGTACCATAGATCCAGTGCATGCACATGCCTACTAATAGCCACTGTGTAGTCTTACCGACTGAGCGCTCGCTCAGATCCAGGATCCATCTGCAGGCTGACAACAGCGCCGGAAACGGATCAAAGAGATCCTCAGGACAACCTAATTTTTTAAAGAGTTTCTTAACCTGCTTATAATCATAGTCGATACCGCACTCGATATCGTTATTGATGTACTTAGTAGCCATATCTGCCTCCTGCCACAGTCTCAGCCATCTCAGAGATAAGCTGGATATAGATATCACTCATTTTGAGCTTAAATGTTGTCT
The DNA here is from genome assembly GCA_947165435.1 of uncultured Prevotella sp. GTDB lineage: Bacteria > Bacteroidota > Bacteroidia > Bacteroidales > Bacteroidaceae > Prevotella. Next base: position 9,722 of record CAMVAI010000096.1, on the reverse strand, counting down.
TATATAGTGTGCAGCTGCTGTATTCTGTCATGACCTCCCCTGCCATGTTGACCTTGACAAGCTCATCATGATAGGTACGTCCCATCTTGATTCGGCTTGCACTCTCTCGCTCATCAGGATCCGGTATCAGCTCACTGTCTACCTCGAAATCCATAAGATTGGCAAATGTCCTGTATATATCAAGCCCATACTTCTTGCAATGAGCCTCCAGCACGCCTTTAGGCAGTCCTGCCACAGTCACCTTGGTATGCAGCTCACCCTCACTGTCAGCCCATGATTTAAGATAACGTTTAGCACCCAGCGTCTTGAATCTGACATAATGATCTGCTATGCCCTTAGACTCCTCATCGGCAACATTGGTCATCTGTCCCAGGCTCATCAGCAGATCATACTCTGCAGGCAGGCGCTGCTGCACTTTTTTAGCAGCCCATGTGTTCCAGGCCTTGATGATGTGCAGGTGCTTATTATAATTGAGAATATACATACTGTCTGTATCACAGTATATGACATCAGATGCAGCACCCGGTGCTGTATCGTCTGATACCTGCTTAACAAGTCTCAGCAGATTATAGCGTGCAAATGCACTTGTCCAGATACCCCAGAACGGAGAGAGGATGGAGCTCCCTACAGTGCTCAGATAGTCAGTCTTAGGTACCTCAGATATGCACTTCATACCCCTGAGCTCATAGTCCCTGTCTACCTGATGATCTACTGAGATCCGCTTACCGAGATACCTGTATGTATCCATCTCTGTTGTGGTGTATCCTGTGGCTGTGATCTCAGTACCTAATCTATAATCATGATATACAGGCTGTTTGCAGCAGAGGCCGTAAGCGCTGTTAAACTTACCTTTAGCGATATTATACTCCACTTCTTTGCCCTCTACCCCTTTATAACTTTGCTTGATCATACCATTGCGCCAGAGCACTCGCAAGAAATAAGCAGGGAGCTTTCCAGCCTTAGCAGCCCATGAGCTGATTACTTTGATCCTGCCCCATCGGTAGTACATTCCATATAGTGCAAGATCCACATCTGTGAGCCATACCAGCAGCTCATCAGCATAACGTACACGGCCATTGTCGATGATCTTACGGCCTTTTATAATGCACTTGGATTCTGACTCCAGAGCCATATCATCAATGCTGTGCAGGCCTTTGAATGCAACAAGCATGATGTATCGGCGTTTGGAAAATGCAGCAGAGTCAGGTGTATATCTGCTATCAAGTATGATGTGGGATGGATCCCGGCAGGGTACGAACTTACTCATAGGATAATCATAGATAGTCTGGACAAAAGGATAGCTGGATGTAAAATCAAATGCACCTATGAGTCCTTGTATACCATCCGGCAGGTGGTCATCACTGGATGTATATCTGCAGTTAGACTTAGTATACCCACCTCGGAAGAGCCATCGATACAGATCATAGTGCCTGCAGCCATCTTCATCACGATAGCCCTGTATAGGTACAGGGGTACCTGCAGGCGTAAACGGTGTAAACATCTTAGGATCTATCCAGCCGGGAATGTATACTGTCTCACCTGTATCATGATTGTTGTAGTAATAACCAAAGATGGTGCCGTGTATCCTTTTTCTCAGCTTGTGTGCTGCATATTCCGGATACTTATTGCATATATTATCAACAGTCTTCTGGCCTAACATCTCAGCAGCTGATACAGGATCCCCTGCAGCACTCTCCAGCTCTTTCCGGAGTATCTGAGTAGATGTATCAGGGATATATCCATCAGGGATCAGAAAGCTGTCATACATTACCTTTGCAAAGTCAGTGAGTATCAATACATCATTGCAGATATACCCCAGCTCTTTATCAGTAAGCGGTGTGCTGCTGTTCCGGATCTGCTCATGGTCAATATCACCTGTCATCTTTTTGTGACTGCATTTGTACATATCTGCCAGCTTAGCAAGGGATGAGTTGCTGATGCTGTAGCTGTCATGCAGGTAGATATGCTTATTAGCAAGATATTTGATGGGTTTAGTCCGGGATTTACAAAAATATGACCATTTATCGATCTCAAATCTGTGCTTGATATAGCTCGACTCATAGTCGAGATTGTGTACCCATGTCAGCAGTACAGTATTATCAGACAAATGCAGCTGAGATATAAGGCGATCCCACAGCATCCTCAGCTCATGCCAGGTACGGCAGAGGATAACCCTGTTATTGATCGCAAACTGGCATACATACATAGCGCTGTAATAGCCTGTTTTACCATCTGCAATGTTGGTAGTATACTTTGTAGATGTTTCGATATCAAAGGCGCATCTGAGGCCTGTATAGGTGTATAGAGGCTGTTTCCGGATCCCATCAGCAGTCTCTGTATACTTATATGATATCCGCAGCAGCTGCCCTTTATCGATATCCTGCAGCCGGAGCTGTGACAGCTTACGATCCAGCTCATTAAATGTGTATATCAGATCCTCATGAGTCGGATCTGATGTAAGATCTTGCCTTATGATCATAGTATCCCCTACCTTGATATATTACCACTCTATGTCGTCAAAGTCAAATACATTATCATCAACATCATTTGCATGCTCAAATACTTTGCGCATCAGATCTGCCAGCCTCCTGTACGAGGGTTTCGGATCCTCCTGCAGTGCATCCAGCAGATCCAGATCATACTCATTAGCGCCTGCATCGACCATGTGGTTGTAAATGATAGACAGTGCTGCATCCAGATTGGCTTTGACATAGTCCATATCCCTCAGCAGATCATCAGCACCATATGTATCAGTATCATCCTCATCAAGATCCTGCTGCTCATCCAGCTTATCTTTAGCCTCTTTCAGAGCATCTCTGTATGTTCTCAGATCCAGAAGCTGCTTGTACGCAGACATCTGATAAGGGTTAGGATTTTTGTTGGCCTTGTTACGCTTGATCCTGATAGTACCGTCAGCTCTGTAGTCATAGTCAAGGCTTGCATCGATGATAGAGGCATATTGATTGTAAAGATAACTGTCAACGCCCATATGCTCAGCTATAGACTGCAGTCTTTTATTGATCTGATTTATAACATTATCCCAATTCACAGCGCTTACCTCCCTATACAGTAAGCGCCTGGATCAGATCCAGGCGCTGCTGTTGTTACTTAGATTTACCAGGCCTTACGATGTCCAGCGTGAGTACATTACGAGTGCCGAGAGGGATGAGGCGCACTTTCAGCGGTATGGGAGATACCCAGCTCTTAGGCTCACCATACACTGTAAATAGCTTTTTAAGTGAGCCATATACACCCTTGGACACGCACTGATAGCTGCTGCCATCAGCACAGATGAGCACGATACGGGGGCAGGGGATGATCTCACCTGTATCCTCATTGGTGCACTGTACTGCCTCTACATATACATCTTTAAGCTGCAGGATCTCTCCGATGTGCTCCATGAGCTTACCATCGGGAGTATTCATAGCTGCATACAGTGTTGCTTTTTCGTCTTCCGTTTCTGCGATCATGCTGCAGTAGCTCTTGGTGCGTGTGGTGAGATCAACGATCAGGCGCTCACCGTCATCTGCTGTGATGATCTGAGTCTGAACAGGCACTGCAGCTGCCTCTGTCGGTACAGTCAGATCAAAAATGGTGTTGTTGTCAGTCATAATAATGACCCTCCTTATATAGTATTGTGCAGCCCCTACCACTACACAGAGGCTGTCTGGCGGTCGGCGCTCAGAGAAGGAGCGCCCCGGACTCACTTGCTGTAGTACTGTATATCATAGTTGATCCGCTGCTGCAGGATATCTACATAGGATCTCATAGCAGTGATCTGCTTGCACATGAGATCTCTCTGCTTATCAGTCAGCTGGCCTGATGACTCATCATAGTAGCTGCATAGCTTATCAAGCCTCACACAGAGCTCATTATACTCAACTCTCATCCTGCCGATATGCGGATACCTCACATATACCGGAGTCTTTATCACATGTACAGCGTTCTCTATTATACTGTCAGTATCTATGTATAGTTCATTTTTATCCATACTCACACCCCTCTCACAGTTATCCTGATACCGTATTTCACACGGTACACCCGGATATTACCATCACATGCCTCTGACATCTCACCACTGACCACCATCTGTATCAGCTCGATCATCCTGCTGTAGTCTATAGTCATACACCTGACCCCCTTATCACATCAATCACGATAGCACTGAGACTATCACAATCAACACCTATTTCTTTGCGATATACGCCCGAACTTGTCAGAAAGTCAACCCCGACTACCTCATGACCGCAGCACATATAGTAGAGGCACTGCAGCACTTTATCATCCAGCGCCTGCATGAGATCAGTGAGATCCTCCTCCACAAAGCGCTTTTTGTATTCGTATTCTTCCTCTGGCGGATACCATTTACTCATCCTCTATCACCTCACTCCCAGTACTCATCAAGCCTGTAGTACTTGATAACCTGTTCCAGCTGACGATCCGTCAACCACCATGCCGACAGATCATGCTGCACTATCCATGTAAGGCCGTACTTAGTGATGATCTTACCATCAGCCAGCATATCAGATCCACCATACTCAGGATCCTCATAGTATACAATGTGCATACAACTGAGCACTGAGTCCCAGTCACAGCGTGATACGCTGGATGATATCTTGATACCCATCATGATACTTGCATACTTAGCAGGCATCATACGACTCTGATGTGCAGGGTTGATAAACAGTCCCACTACAGATCTATCACTCATATGATCACCCCTCTCTCGATGAGGTCACAAAGCTCATAGTTGATCCGAGAAAGCGCCCATGCTCTGACTGACCTTGCATCATTGATGGCTGCACTCTCTATGATATCAGCCAGTGTTTCGATGTTATCATAGCAGCAGAGTATCCAGTAGTTAGTCATATCATCCACCCTCCCTTATACACCTGTTGATGTCATATGCAGATACCCAGTGCTCACCTTCTGTGATGATGTTACCATCCTCATCATATGACACATCGCAGCACCAATAAGCATCCTGCAGCTCACTGTACTCTAATATCATATACTGACTACCTGATCTGAGGTCATTAATGACAGTATACTTATCTAATAACATAGTCAGTCACATCCTCTCCATCATATTTCACATAGTGCCATCTGCCATCATCTTCACATTTGCGGCCACGCCATGCGTATGATCTCCAGTCAGTATCACTATCATCTGATATCAGAGCATCCACTGCAATATCAATGGCACACATTGTAGTTGCAGCCTTGACCTCACAGATCTCATCAAGTGTCTCCCAGATACCAGCACCGTTGATAAATCCGGACTTATTAAACTCAACACGATATTTTGTCATAATGATCCCTACCTTTACAATTAATATAGAGGATATCTCCCTCTATGTATAGTATATCATATGTGTACGATTTTTACAATATATAATATAATGATGAGATTATTTTATACACCATTGACTTTTTACAAAAAGTGTGATATACTAAGATAGAGTATCTATATCCTGGAGGTGATAAGATGACAAGAGATGAGATGGAGCAGCGTGCTGATTTTTATGCCCTGATGACAGGCAGAGCCTGCGACAAGCAGCGATTTTTCGAGTGTATGCAGTTGGCACTCAGTACATTTGTATACAGCGATCTCCCTGATACAATGCCAGCTGAGTACCTGGAGGGATATCTGATATGCAATGGTACTGTTGGTATTGGCAAGATAAAGGATAAGCTGTACTGTGCTCCAGGCGGTTTTTGCGGTGACTATAACGGATATCTCCCGGACAGCTATCTGGCTGAGGTACTGAATGTTGGTACTCTCTCTGGTAAATGGGGCACAGATCTGGTAGTCGGCTGGAATAATGCCACACGGACTCCGGATTTTGATATCATGCAGACAGGTAATATACTAAAGACGATTGATAAATCTGAGCTCATAGTAACGATCTTTACACGTCTGCTGAGGATACCAAAGGCAGCATCAGATGCAGAGGCTGAGGCCATCGATGCAGCTATATGCAAGCTGCTGGATGGAGATCTGCATGCAGTCGCATCAGATAATACGCTGCAGGATATCCTGCAGGATATCGGATCCGGCAGATCTGATAACAGATTTTTAGATCTTGTGGATCCGCAGCAGGTGGATCAGCTGCAATATCTTAATCAGTATCATGATAACGTGCTTAAAAGATTTTTACTGCGCAGAGGTCATGCGATGCAAATAACATCCAAGCTGGCACAGCAGACTAATGCAGAGATGCACGGTACCGATGCAGTATGTATGATTTATCCGCTGCAGCAGCTGCATTACCGTGAGCTGATGTGTAAGCAGATCAATGATATGTTTGGTACAACTATATCTGTGCAGTTTAACGATCTTGTCAAAAATGCGTATGATATTGCTGTCAACTATGTACCTGATGAGCTCAATGAGAGAGAGGTGATATCTGATGAGGACAAAGATGATAACGCTGCTGGATCAGCTCCAGACACAGCAGAGCCTGCAGGCTCTGACGGTGACTCTGACTGATGGCAGCAGCACACATACCATTGCAGGTACCACCATCCTGCAGGAGCTCATGGATAAGTATGGAGAGAGATCTGTGCACTATACAGCAGGCCTGTATGCTGATGCTGCAGCTGCTGTCCTTGCACAGTGGCAGCGGATGATACAAGATAAGCAGGACGATCTCAACAGGATCTATGCTGCACTGTATGCAGAGTATACAGCACTGGCAGATTATTCTGAGGTAAAGACTGACACGCTGCAGCATGGGCATATAGAGGATACAGAGCACGGCCATACCATTACAGATGGTGGTACACGCACTAAAGATGTGACGTATAATAATACGCTGTCTGATGATGTCACACCCTTTGATAGCGAGGCCTACAGCCATAATACCAAAAGAGAGCATACAGGCACAGATACCACAGTTGATACAGATGATCTCACGCACACTCACTCTGGTACTGACACGGTGACACACTCGGGTACTGATACCCACACGATAACCACAGAGGGATATAGAGGATCCCCTGCAGACTGGATCCAGCGAGAGTATGATATGAGACTCAGAGTGGATCTGCTGGATACTATTGTGGACTCATACGCCCGTAGATATCTCTACTATTGAGGTAATGATATATGGATTTAACACTTTACAAGCAGGCTGCAACTCCGGAGAGAATCGATAAGACAGCATATCTCACACAAGTGGGTACTGTGTCAGGTGTCACTATCAAGAATGAGATGGATCTGATGCAGCCTGTATTTGTACTCAAAACGGATCCGCTGGTATACAATGCCAACTATCTGTATTGCAGCTTTACATCACGCTATTACTATATCACAGATATCACAGCTCTGACAGGTGGACGTGTTGCCATCAGCTGCAGAGTAGATGTGCTATATACATATAAGGATGAGATCCTTGCAAGCTCTGCCTGGGTAGTATCCAGCAGCTCTGCATCTGATGCTGCTGATTATGATATGCTTCATAATGATTATCCATGGCAGGCGGACTATGATATTTTAGGCGCTGATCTTACCGAGGGTGAGGGCTGGAGATCTCCTTTTGACAGCGAGTTTATGGATCCTGCAGCACGCTGCATATATCTTGTGGTAAAATGATGGAGGTGATATAATGCCAACAACTACAGTAACAACATGGGCGCAGTTTAAAGCAGCATATACGGCAGCTGAGGGTACAGAGTCAGATCCGCATATCATAGAGATAATGGCAGATCTTAACTGCAATGATGATCCGCTTACCAGTGGACTCAGTTCTGGCAATTATTATAAAGTCATTAATGGTAATTTTCACAAGATCGACAATCTCTCCACTCAGACTGTTGTCAATGCAGTGCTGCTGCATGGCAGGTATGTAACATATAACAAGTGTAATTTTGTCAATATGATGCGCAACGAAAACTACAGCTTTTTTGGTGGATCATACAGCGACTACTCACAAGTATTTAACGATTGTACGATCCAGGGAAAAGGCTATGCGATCGCTGGATCTGGTATATTTACAAGATGTGTGATATCATGGGAGTCTGCACGGACATATGGAGGTCATCTTATAGGATGCTACTGTTATTATTGTTACATTACAATTAACTATAAACGTGATAGTACGTCCAATTACGATATAAGTTATATTGCAAACTGCTTTGTAAGAGGTAAGATAGAGGGTGCAAATGGTAATACATCAGGTTGGCATCTTGTCGGTTCTGCTGTTAATAGCTGCATCAATATTGATACAGATCTTAATTACCCTACAGGCCTCACAGGACAAAGCAGCCCATCATCTATAGCATCAGCATATAATACAGGTAAGATGACAGGTACAATTGCAGATCAATCCAGCTATAATATAAAACCTGTGACGGATGCTCAGATGAGGGATGCTGCATATCTGGCCAGCATAGGTCTTAACATCATTGTATAGGTGGTGATCAGATGGCATGGTTTATAAATCCTGATATCAATGATGGATATCCCTGGCAGTCAGATTGGCCACAAGAGGCGCAGACAGCTTTCACAGGTGAGCTCCCCTATTCAGCATGGAGGATCCAGGCAGATGTTAATGATGGGTATCCGTGGATCTGGTGGTGGTTCAGAGAGGATAGCAGCAGATCCGGTGAGATGCTCATAGGCGGATCACAGACTAACTATCCATCGGGTTTCACATCAGCAAACAGAGGCGGTATCCGTGGACAGTTCAATAGTAGTACAATGAGATATCATGGTATGGGATCTGATCGTGCAGTAGCTGCTATCAATGCAGGTATAGGCAACAGGCAGTTTTTTATTAATGGATCAGATCTCGATGGTATCCTGTCATACATCAATGGTAATATTGATGCAACGTTGGCCGCTAAGATCCAATCAATATATGGTGCATCCATCTATGATGCATTTCTTTGTTGCAAAGCGTACCCCTTTGAGCTCAGGCCTGCAGGTGAGTCTACACTTGCATATGTGATGCTTTACAACACGGTGCAGGTGCAGTCAGGCGTATGCCTCAGAGCTGATACATGTGTATCTAAGATCAGTCTGGGCGAGATCACACTGGATATCAGGCAGGCGTGGGAAATTGAGTCTGTTGATTACAGCATATATCTGCCATTCGCAGGTACATTCCCACTGGATGTCAGAGCAGGCCTGACCATCAGAGCTGAGCTATGGGTAGACTATTATCACGGGTATGGTGAATACTTTGTGTATCAAAATGAGCAGATAACAGGTGTGCACCGTGCTCAGATCGGCGTTGATGTACCTATCAATCTCACTCAGGGTATCGCCAATAGTAATCTGGCCAGTAACATCATCAGTACTGTGACTAAGGGTCTGCCTCTGGCAGGCGCTGTTGTCGGCAGCACTATAGCAGGGCCTGCAGGCGCTACAGTCGGATCCGCTGCAACAGGCATGCTGGCAGGCATGATGGATAAGACGATGGTATCACATGATCAGGTGTCAGCACCTCAGATCGGTGGACTGGCCAGCATGTACAGCTATCCCTATGCACGAGTAATCGCAAGGATCCCGAAAATGTTTCGTGATGGCTACGGCTATGCAGAGATCAATGGTGAGTCACGCAGCTGCTGCTATGTGCAGCTGAGTACATGCAGTGGTATGGTTCGCACACGAGGGTACAAGTGTGATATAATCATTGCAACTGATGACGAGAAATCAGAGATCGAGTCAATGATGGATGCAGGTGTATTTTTATAATTATACAGATTGTAATACA
>CAMVAI010000095.1 GCA_947165435.1 uncultured Prevotella sp. | reverse complement strand
AATTAACGTGTTTAACGTCCAACTTCTTGGGGGCACTTCATTTTGACACACCCTCATGAAAATTTATTAAATAAGCATTAAAAACAGTAACTATTTGGGTCAAAAGCATTGTTTTGTCCCAAATTTTTATAACTTTGTGCCAATCACAGTTAAGTACTAACCCCTATTGCTGTTTAAGCCTATGAAATCTCACAAGGTCAATGTTTATGAGGAAGCGAGCCGCTGTCTGCTGTGCCAGGACGCTCCGTGTACGAAGGCCTGCCAGACGGGCGACCCGGCACGCGCTATCCGTGCCATTCGTTTTGACAATCACAAGCTGGCGCTGCGTTGGACGCGAGCATGTACGGATGCCGACCTGGAGCGTGCCGAACAGGCATGCATACACTATAACTGGCCTATCCGCATTAGCGAGATGCTGCGTGCCATTCATGACGACGACGTGCTGCCGGGCAACAGCCTCGATTGGCAGAAGGATGCGCCATCGCTGGCCATCGACTTCTGTGGCATACGCTGTGAGAACCCGTTCTTCCTGGCATCGTCGGCGGTGTGTACCAGCTACGAGATGGTGGCCAGGGCTTTTGATGCCGGTTGGGGCGGTGTGTTCTACAAGACCATTACGATGCAGGAGATTCGTGAGGTGTCGCCGCGCTTCGACGCGATGCACGACAACGGCACCCATGGCGACTTCTACGGTTTCCGCAATATGGAGCAGCTGAGCGAGTTGCCTGTCGATGAAGACTTCGACATCCTGCGCCGGCTGAAGCAGCACTATCCGACGAAGATTGTCGTCGCCTCCATCATGGGGCAGACCGACGAGGAATGGATGCTGCTGGCCCGCAAGGCTGAGGCCGCCGGTTGCGATGCCGTGGAGTTGAACTTCTCGTGTCCGCAGATGAAGTACGAGGGCATGGGCAGCGACGTCGGTCAGAGTGCCGAGCTGGTCAGACGGTACACGGCATGTGTGAAGCGCAGCATCGGTATTCCAGTCATTGCGAAGATGACGCCTAACATTACACACATCACCGAGCCTGCCTCGGCCTGCGTCGAGGCTGGTGCCGACGGTCTGTCGGCCATCAACACCATCAAGTCGGTGACGATGGATGCCGGTTCCGAGGTGTCGGGCCACCTGACCGTTTCGGGCTATTCCGGTCGTGCCGTGCGGCCTATTGCCATGCGCTATGTGTTGGAGATGGCACAGATGCTGCACATTGGCAGCGCTTCCGCCGGCCGTGTAGCGCTGAGCGGCATCGGTGGCATAGAGACGTGGCGCGATGCCCTGGAGTTCGTCCAGCTCGGCTGTAGCAATGTGCAGGTGTGTACCGCCGTGATGCAGTATGGCTATCGTATTGTTGAGGATATGATACTCGGTATGCAGCGTTATATGGTGAAGCGCGGCGTGACCGACCTTCGCCAGCTCGTCGGCGAGCGTGTGCAGAAGTTCCTGTCGCCCGATTCGCTGGACCGTGACACCATTATCTTCCCACGTTTTGACCGCGAGCTATGTGTAGGCTGTGGCCGTTGCGTGTTGTCGTGTAGCGACGGTGGTCATCAGGCACTACAGTTTGATGCCGCGACGCGCACACCACGACTCGTCGGGAGCCGCTGTGTCGGTTGCCACCTCTGCCGACTGGTATGCCCCGCCGGTGCTATTGGCCTGACGCGCCGTGTACCGAAGAAAGCTTGTGCCGACAGCAGCCAATCAGCAGATGTTCTTCATTGAATGGCCTATATTCTGACTACATGAAGCCCTGGTGCCGGAGGGCTTTGACGAGGCCTTCAGACATGGCTTCGTTGTCTTTGCGGGTGTAGCGGATGTCGGTGAAGATCTGTGCCAGTGTCGCCTTGTTGTTGATGCGGCAGAAGTTCTGGTTCTCTTCCAACTGCTCCTTATTATAATAATAGGTGTCGATGTCGCGCGGCGTGTAGTCGTGATACGTCTCGCTATGCACGAAACTCTCCAAGGGCAGGCGGTCGGATAGGGGAGGCTCTTCTGCCGGCCAGCCTACGGTGAGTGTGGCTACTGGCATCGTGAGCTGCGGCAGTTGCAGCGTGTCGATAATCATCTGCGGCATGTAGAGCGTAGTGCCCAAGTAACAGTAGCCCAGCCCCTCTTCGTCCATCAGGTTGCAGAGGGTCTGCGTGTAGAGCAGGGCATCGGTGGCGGCATTCTGGAACGAGAGGAAGTTGGCGTAGCCCGGCTGCGCCTGTCGCTCCTCACACCAGCGTGTGGTGCGGTGGAAGTCGGCACAGACGGTCAGCACCACCGGGGCCGCCGTGACCATGGGCTGGTTGAAGTGGGCGGGAGCCAGACGGGCCTTCATGGCTGCCGAGCGCGTCACGACGACGCTGTAGAGCTGCAGGTTGCCCATGGTTTGCGTGCGTGCTGCCTCGGTCATCAGACGGTTGAGCAGTGCGTCGCTCACTTCGCGTTGGCTATATTGGCGAATGGTACGCCGTGTCGATAGATTCTTCATGATGGTTTCATGTTTAATGAATGTTTGTAGAACAGTATGTCATGTCAATGAGAGGAGCGACGGCATGCCTTGGTCTTGTCCGTGAGAAACTTCAGAGCCTATCGCGCCACCTTGCGGCTTTGCCCGTCGGCATACCTGATGATATAGATGCCACCCGCCTGCATGTCGGCCTCGCCAGAGAGCTGTCGCCCGCTGAGGTCGTAGATGCGTGCGGCGGCTGCCGAGGGCTCGGCAGATAGTGCTTCGACACCGGCGGTGCCCCCCATGAAGTCGAACGATGCCAGACCGTTTTCGACATCCATGTTGGTGAGGGGCTTCGACATGAGATAGGTGCCCTCGAAGTTAGGATGCCACAGGCTGGCGACGGGCGACGACTCGTCGGTCAGCTCGTCGTTGTTCAGGTAGGGATAGGCCCAATATGCGTAGCCGTAGGACGCGCTACTGTTGTCGTTGGCATGGAAGATGACATAGCGCGAGGTGGCAGCATACGACTTCCCGGTTTGCGGGTTTTCGTAGCTGGGGTGGTTGGGCGGCTCTTCCGTGCCCGCCCATATCGCGGGTACATAGTCGATATGGAACACGAGGATGCCGCTGCCGGGCAGTTTCTCGTCCCATCCGCTCTGCCGGCGGTTCTCGATGAAGTAGTATTCGTCGGCATAGCCACTGTTGCGCACCATATAGGCTTGCGGACTGTCGCCGAGGGCCTCCATGCGGGTGACGGTGGCGGCGTCGCGCAGTTCGGTGGGTGTGAGCCATCCCATGAGCCACCGCTCGTGGGCGGAATAGCCTGCCGGACAGTAGCCGCCGCCATTGTAGTTGCCGTTATCCATGAGGTCCCATGAGGCGACGTATGTCGCGTTGCCGAAATAGAAGTCGGGCATTCCGAAGCAGTGGGTATATTCGTGGCAGATGGTGCCGAAGGTGGCTTTGTTCTTGCCCTTTTCAGCCACGGCACAGTAGCAATCGACGGTATATTCCACACCGTTGTATAGGAACGAGTCGGCCTCGCGGTAGGTCTTTCCCGTGGGGTCTTTCAGGTCGAGGTGCTCGCTGAGCCACCACTGGTGGGCCCAGATGGTATTTGTGTCGCCACCGTCGTTCTGTCCATAGCCGGCAAAGACGATGAGCAGCTGGTTGACGAACTTGTCGCCGTTCCAGTCGTATTGGCTCCAGTCGATGTCGCGCTTCAGCAGTTCGGCCATGATGTCATCTACGAGATATTGCGAGTTCTCGTCGTAGTCGTCGCTGCGATACTTCTTGTGTTCTGCGTCGAGGTGGACATAGAGCAGGTCGAAGGCGAGACGGAACTTGCCGTAGCTCTGCGCCGTGAAGTAGTCGCGCACGGAGCCTACGTAATTCCCCTCGTTGTAGCCCTCCTGATTGAATATCTTGTCCCACTTCTGCAGGAGGGCAGTCTCGTTGCTCCCCTCGTTGAACAGCAAGTCGCCAAACGACACCAACACGACCAGCTGGCGACGGTCGCCTGTATAGAAGTTGCCGCCAGGCTGATGCTGTGCCCGCTGGCTGCGGTGCAGCTGCTGGTGGCTGTGCGGTATGCCGCGCCTACAGCCCCGCTGCAAGGCAACGCCTTGTGCTGCCGCCGTCATCATGACGAGCAGCAGCACAAGCGTGAGAAGCCATTTCTTATTGCTCATTTCTCATTACTCATTTCTCATTGCTTTTCGGGCACCAGGGCTTCAGCTGCTTGAAGAAGTCGTTGCCCTTGTCATCGACGAGGATGAAGGCAGGGAAGTCCTCTACCTCAATCTTCCAGATGGCCTCCATGCCCAGCTCGGGATACTCCACGCACTCGATGCTCTTGATAGACGACTGGCTCAGCACGGCAGCCACACCGCCGATGCTGCCCAGATAGAAGCCGCCGTACTTCTGGCAGGCATCGGTGACCACCTGCGAGCGGTTGCCCTTGGCAATCATCACCAGCGAAGCCCCCAGCGACTGGAACTCATCGACGTAGGGGTCCATGCGGTTGGCCGTGGTGGGACCCATCGAGCCGCAGGGATAGCCCTCCGGGGTCTTGGCCGGTCCGGCATAGAGCACGGGATATTTCTTGAAGTATTCCGGCATGGGTTCGCCGGCATCGATACGTGCCTTCAGCTTGGCGTGTGCGATGTCGCGGGCCACGATGATTGTTCCCTTCAGGTTGACACGGGTTGATACGGGGTACTTCGACAGCTCCTTGCGCACGGCATCGATGCCTTCGTTCAGGTCTATCACGATGGTGTTCTGCCCCTCGCCGGCCTGTGCATACTCGGCAGGAATCAGCTCAGAGGGGTTCGCGTCCATCTTCTCCAGCCAGATGCCGTCGGCATTGATTTTCGCCTTGATGTTACGGTCTGCCGAGCACGAGACACCCATGCCGATGGGGCATGAGGCACCGTGGCGCGGCAGACGGATGACGCGGATGTCGTGGGCCAGTGCCTTGCCGCCAAACTGTGCGCCCAGCCCAATCTTGTGGGCCTCGTCGAGCAGCTTCTGCTCCAGGTCGATGTCGCGGAAGGCACGCCCCGTCTCGTCGCCGGTGGTGGGCAGCGAGTCGTAGTATTTGATGCTGGCCAGCTTCACCGTCAGCAGGTTCTTCTCGGCCGACGTGCCGCCGATGACGAAGGCGATATGGTAGGGCGGACAGGCTGCCGTGCCCAGCGACTTCATCTTCTCTACCAGGAAGGGCAGCAGCGTACTCTCGTTCTGGATGGTAGCCTTGGTCATGGGGTAGAAGTAGGTCTTGTTGGCCGAGCCGCCACCCTTGGCCACCATCACGAAGCGGTATTCAGCACCCTCGCAGGCCTCGATGTCAATCTGTGCGGGCAGGTTGCAGCGGGTGTTCACCTCGTCGTACATCGTCAGCGGGGCATTCTGCGAGTAGCGCAGATTGTCCTGCGTGAAGGTGTTATAGACACCCCGCGAGAGGGCCTCCTCGTCCTCGAAGCCCGTCCACACCTGCTGGCCCTTCTCGCCGTGGATGATGGCGGTGCCGGTGTCCTGGCAGAAAGGCAGCACGCCGCGGGCAGCCACCTCGGCATTGCGCAGGAACTGCAGGGCCACGTACTTGTCGTTGTCGGAGGCCTCAGGGTCTTTCAGAATCTCGGCCACCTGTAGGTTGTGCTCGCGGCGCAGCATGAACTCCACGTCGTGGAAGGCCTGCTGGGCCAGCAGTGTCAGTGCTGCTTTCGACACCTTTACTATTTGCTTGCCTTCAAACTCGGCAGTACTTACTCCGTCCTTCGTCAGCAGACGGTACTCGGTCTTGTCTTCGCCCAACTGAAACATTGGGGCGTACTTGAAATCAACGTTTTTAGCCATAGTTGTATTTGTTAGATAGTCGTTTTTTATTCTAAGGGGGATTGAAGTTTAATATCCGAAAATATCCTCTAGCGTCAGTCGGCGCACGGGGCCCGTCTTCTCTATCGCCGGCATGTCGAGCTCCTTCTCGTCGCCCAGCAGCAGGTAGCGGTAAGGCTTGCGGGCCATCTGCTGCTGCTCGAAGCTCACGATGCCGCCAAGGGTCACTGCCGGCAGGTCGTTGTATATCTTCTGGTTCAGGTCGTAGTCGATGCCCATCTTCTTGGCGTTGAGATAGGCCGCGAACACGGCATTCTTCGTAGTGCGCTGCGAGGCGAGCCGTTTCTGCACGGCATCCTTGGCAATCTTGAAGGCGGCCTCCGACTGTGGGATGGTATCCAGAATGTGGTGGAATTGCTGCACGCAGTCCATCATCTTGTCGTTCTGGGTGATGATGTGCGTATAGAAGCTCTCCTTCTCGCTCTGCTTCCCAGGCCGCTCATAGTAGGCATTGGCGTTGTAGGCCAGTCCGCGGGCCTCGCGCAGCTCCTGGAACACGATGCCGTTCATGCCGCCGCCGAAGTATTCGTTGAACACGGCGATGGTGGCAGCCTCGTCGGCATTGAAGGCGCGGTTCTCATGATGATACATGCGCATATATACATTCTTGGCATCAAACGGGGCTATCCATACCTCGTTCTGCGGGGTGGGCTGCTTGGTGTAAGGCTGTCCGTGGGGCACGGCAGCGAGGCGGCTCGGCGTCTTGTGTGTCTTGCTTACCATCTTCACCAGTTCCTGCCGGCTCATCGGACCGTAGTACATCACGGTGTGCTCCATGCCGTTCAGTGCCTTCAGCAGGTCTAACAGCTGCTGGGGGTCGGCATCGCGCAACTGCTGGGCCGTCATCTCGTTGCGGTAGCTGTTGTGCGGGCCATAGACGCCATACTGATAGAGGTACTGGAAGCAGGTGCGCTGGTCTTTCTTGGCATCGTCGCGATTCTTGAGCACCAGGCTGACAAACTGGTCGTACGACTGGCGGTCGGCCTTGGCGTTCTGCAGCACCTGTTCCAACAGTTTCAGGGCGGCCGGCATGTTCTCGCTGAGTCCAGAGAGTCTGATGTTCATGTTGTCAGCATACACATTGACGCTGTAGCTGCAGGCCAGCTTGTAGAACTGCTGCTTGACATCGGCAGCCGACAGCCGGTCGGTACCCACGTAGTCCAGATAGTTGGCGGCAGTGTAGTAGCGGTTGTCATCCTGATGGCCGAAGTCGTAGCGGAAGGTCAGGTCGAAGAGCTGGTTGCTGGCGTTGTGCTTGTAGAGCAGGGCCTGTCCCTTCTTCACCTGCGAGACCGTGAGGTCGCGGCTGAAATCGACGAACCGCGGCTGTATCGGCTCCACCTTGCTGTTCTGTATGTCGCGCACAAACTGGCTTACCAGGTCGCGGTTGGTGGGAATGGGCGTGATGGCGGGCTTGTCAATCTTCTTCTGCAGCGAGTCGGTGCCCTGCTTCTTGAACACGGTGGCATAGCCGTCGGTGAAGAAGCGGTTGGCGAAATCTACTATCTGCTGCTTCGTCATCTTCGACAGACGGTCTATCTGCTGTGTCTTCTGCTGCCACGACACGCCGTTGACAAAGGCATTCATCTGCTGGCGCACGCGCCACAGGTTGTTGTCGAGGGCGCGCTGGTAGCTCAGTTTCTTGTTGTTGATGACCGAGGGCAGCAGGTCGTCTGAGAACCGCCCCTGCTTCAGACTGTCTATGGCGGCGAGCATCAGCGTGCGCACCTCCTGCAGCGACTGCCCCGGCTTGGGCTTGCCCTCCAGAATGAAGGTGCTGTAGTCTTGCCGTTCCAGAATGCCGCCGCTGGCCTCCTGCACCTTCATGGGCTGGTTCAGCATGAGGTCGAAGATGCCGGCGCGCCCGTTGCTCAGCATGTCCTCTATCACCTCCAGGGTGTCGCACTGCAGCTCACTGGCTTTCTTGGCGAGCCACCCCATCCATACCTGGTCGGCCTGCGTGCCGATGATGGTGGTGTCGGCGGGTGCTGTCAGCGGGTGCTGTACGGGGAACACGGGCTGCGTGACGTCGGCGGCAGGCTGCCATGCGCCGAAGTAACGGTCGATGACGGCTATGGTCTTGTCGGGGTCGAAGTCGCCGGCCATGCAGATAGCCACGTTGTTAGGCACGTACCATTTCTTGAAGTAGTTCTTGATATTGGTGATGGAGGGGTTCTTCAGGTGGTCCTGCGTGCCGATGGTGGTCTGTGTGCCGTAAGGGTGGGTGGGTGTGAGTTTCTTGCCCAAGGCACTCATGATCTTGTCGCCGTCGTCGGTCAGATACATGTTATACTCTTCATAGACGGCCTCCAGCTCGGTGTGGAATCCGCGAATCACCATGTGCTGGAAGCGGTCGGACTGTATCTTGGCCCAGTTTTCTATCTCGTTCGACGGGATGTCCTCGGTATAGCACGTCACATCGTCCGACGTGAAGGCGTTCGTGCCTCGGGCTCCGATGGTGGCCATCAGCTTGTCGTACTCGTTGGGAATGAAATACCGGGCAGCCACCTGCGACACCGAGTCGATGCCGTGGTAAGCCTGGCGGCGAGCCTCCGGGTCGGTCATCTTGCGGTAGGCCTCGTAGCGCTGCTCGATGTCGGCCAGCAGCGGAGCCTCGGCATCGGGGTCGGTGACGCCGAACTGGCGTGTGCCCTTGAACATCAGGTGCTCCAGATAGTGGGCCAGTCCGGTGGTCTCGGCGGGGTCGTTCTTCGACCCTGTGCGCACGGCGATGTAAGTCTGTATGCGCGGCTGTTCGGTGTTGACACTCAGATAGACGCGCAGTCCGTTGGAGAGTGTGTAGATACGGGTCTGTGTCAGGTCGCCGCCGACCGTCTTGTACCTGTAGTCCTTAGCCTGCATGCTCGTGGCGAGAGCCGCCAGCAAGCAGGCGGTCAGCAAATGTTTAATCTTCATAGTCTATTTCGTGATCTAATTTCGAGATAAAGTCGTCGAACACCTCCTGCTCCACGTCGCCCATGTCGAACTCCTTCTGGGCATCCTTGCGTATCTCGGCTATCCAGGCCCGTCGGGCCCGCACATAGTCTTCGCGGATGCGCTGTATGGCCTGCTCGTCGATGTCGTCGATGCCGTAGTATTCGAGTATCATCTTGTACGTCCAGTTCCACTGATACTCGCGGTAGTGCTCGTTGATGTCGTAGAAGCGCTGCAGCACCTCGCGGATACTCTCCACCGTGCCGTTCTTGATGTCGTCGATGAGCCGCTGCTCCTCGCTGGCCGGCAGCAGCAGTCCCGAGAGGTCTATCCAGTCGCCCTCGCCCACGGTGCTCTCCGGCTTGCCCAGGAAGCCGCCCTTGATGGCGCGCTTCAGCACGGCACCCATATAGATGCGCAGGGCGATGTCGTAGTATTTGATGCCTTTCTTCAGCGACGAAGCGTTGATGATATACTCCTGGTAGTTGTAGCTGCTGACGTTCTTGCCGCCGGCCTGGCGCAGGTTCTCCAGAATCTTCTTGCCCTGCACAATCTCGCCCACGGTGAACGGCGACAGCCAGTCGAAGTTGATGATAGACTTACGGCTCGACGCGGCGCGCTTGTCGCGCTTGGGCCATTTCTTGATGTCGCGGTACAGTCCGACGGTGGTGATGTTGCGGCCCGGTACGATGTACATCGTCTCGCCGTAGGCCAGCAGGTAGGCGAAGGGCAGGCAGCGCATGTCGGGGTGGTTCATCAGTTTGCCGAAGCACACCGAGAAGGCACCTATCTTGGCGGGCATCAGCACATAGGCGCCAGAGGCCGTCTTCGTGCCACGCTCCAGGGTGCCGTAGTGCAGCGGCCCCATCTTGTAGGCATGGTTCGAGAAATTGGTGTTCGACCCGGCATTGTAGAACGAGAACTCGCCCCCGATGAGCAGGCTCGACTTGTGGTGCGAGGCCGAGAAGGGTCCGCAGAAGGCGGCACAGGCCTCGCCGTTGGCCATGTACGAGTTGGCGAAGAACACGCTGGCCTCTGCCGTGAAGCCGTTGGTAATCTGACAGGCCTCGCCCACGAAGCAGTCCTGCATCTTCACCGAGTTGGTGATGCTGCATCCGTTGCAGATGATGGAGTTCTCGCAGATGACTCCCGTGCCGATATATACCGAGGCGTCTTTCGACGACATGATGGTGCAGTCGCTCAGGCGTGCCGCGCCGTTGATTTCGCAGTCGTCCTTCACCACGGTGTTGGTGATTTCCTTCGAGTTGATGATTTTCACACCGTTGCCCAGCGTGCCGCGCTCGGGCTGCGAGAATCGTATCTCTTCGTTGATGAGCCGCGTCAGCTTGTCTTTCAGCTGCTTGTCGCGGAAGTGCTTCACCATCAGGGCTGCCAGCTGCGAGTTGAGGTCGTGGAACAGTATCAGGTTGCCGTCGCCCATCTCGTTGAGCACGCTCACGGTGTGCCCCTCGCCGTAGGTGGCTCCCTCGGTGGTCTCCATGGTCGATATGTTCGATATGTAGCAGTCGTCGCCGATGGTATAGTTGTTGATGAAGTTGCCCACCTTCTCTATCAGGCAGTTGTCGCCTACGGTCACGTTGCGCAGGGTGGCGTCGTTGATGCCGGCATGCTTGCAGAAGCCCTTGCTCACCTCTACCTGTTTCTCGAACACCCCCAGCCGGATGTCGCCGTAGAACACCACGCGGTGGAAGCCGTAGGGCGAGAAGTTCTCGGCCACCTGCACACGTTCCCAACTCTCGGCCCAACAGCTGTTGCTTTCGAGCACGTCAATTTCCTCTTGTCTTAAATTTCTGTAGTCTCTCATAAAATATTATTGTGTTTGGTTCTTTTCTCTGTACTGAAGTATTTATGTTTGAACGGTCTGCCGTCAGATGTCTGTTTGATACAGGAAGTCGTTGTACGGATATTTCTGTACGTGCAGCTCGCGTACCTTTTTATATAGCATGTCGCGCAGCTCGTCGATGTTCTCCTTCTGCCGGGCCGAAATGAACAGCGGGGCGACGGGCGTCCATTTCTCATTCCTCATTTCTAATTTCTCATTTACCTTGGCCATCCACGTCTTCTCCAGGTCGGCCAGCGACAGGTTCTCGCGTGTCGGCTCAGTCAGGTCGTCGGCGTCCTGCGGGGTCCATGTGTAGGCGTCAATCTTGTTGAACACCAGCATCATGGGCTTCTCGGCGCAGCCCAGTTCGGCCAGCGTCTTCTCCACAACCGTTATCTGCTCTTCGAAGTCGGGATGCGAGATGTCCACCACATGCACCAGCAGGTCGGCCTCGCGCACCTCGTCGAGGGTCGATTTGAACGAGTCCACCAGGTCGGTGGGCAACTTGCGGATAAAGCCCACCGTGTCGGCCAGCAGGAACGGCAGATTGTCTATCACCATCTTGCGCACCGTGGTGTCCAGCGTGGCAAAGAGCTTGTTCTCGGCAAACACATCGCTCTTCGCCAATAGGTTCATCAGCGTCGATTTGCCCACGTTGGTGTAGCCCACCAGGGCCACGCGGATGAGCCGTCCACGGTTCTTGCGCTGCGTGGTCTTCTGCTGGTCTATCTCCACCAGGCGTTGCTTCAGCAGGGTGATGCGGTGCAGAATGATGCGGCGGTCCATCTCCAGCTGCGTCTCGCCGGGACCGCGCAAGCCCACGCTGCCCTTGCCGCCACCGCTGCCCGAGCCGCCGCCCTGACGCTCCAGGTGGGTCCACAGGCGCTGCAGACGGGGCAGCATGTAGCGGTACTGCGCCAGCTCCACCTGCGTCTTGGCCTCGGCGGTCTGGGCGCGCATGGCGAAGATGTCCAGTATCAGCGTGGTGCGGTCGAGTATCTTCACCTGCAGCTCCTTCTCGATGTTGCGTATCTGCTTGGCCGACAGCTCGTCGTCGAATATCACCATACCCACCGGCTGCGGCACCCGACCACCCTCCTCGGGCTGCGGCGAACCGGCGTCCAGCCAGTCGTAGTAGGCATCTTCCTGCTGTTTGACGTATTGCTTGATTTCGTCGAGCTTGCCCTTGCCGACATACGTCACCTGACTGGGGCCTTGCACCTTCTGCGTGAAGCGCTTCACGGTGACAGCCCCTGCCGTGTCGGCCAGAAACTCCAGCTCGTCGAGATATTCTTTCGTCTTGGCCTCGTCCTGCTGCTGCGTAATCAGACCCACCAGAACGGCGGTCTCGGCCTTGACTTCTGAAATGACAAATTCCTTCATACTGTATTATAATAGGTGCAAAGATACACTAAAGTTTGAAGTTTGAGGTTTGAAGTTTGGAATTAATGTTTGTCCGTTATATATCTTTAACATTTCAGCTTGTCATAAACTTCAAACATTCAACTTCATACTTCAAAAAAAATCACTACCTTTGCAGCCGATTTTATGACACAACTTTATAAAAAACAGACTTATGAGAGTAATCATTGAATCTGACTATCAGAAAATGTCGCAATGGGCTGCCGAGCACGTCATTGAGCGCATCAATGCCTTCCAGCCCACCGCAGAGAAACCGTTTGTGTTGGGACTGCCCACCGGTTCGTCGCCCGAGGGAATGTATGCCTGCCTGGTCAAGGCCAACAAAGAGGGCCGCGTGTCGTTCAAGAACGTGCTGACGTTCAATATGGACGAATACGTCGGACTGCCCGAAGAGCACCCCGAGTCGTACCACTCGTTCATGGCCCGCAACCTGTTCGACCACATCGACTGCCCCAAGGAGAACATCCACATCCTCAACGGCAACGCCAAGGACCTGGCTGCCGAGTGTACACACTACGAGGAGATGATTCAGCAGGCCGGAGGCATAGACCTCTTCATTGGCGGCATCGGTCCCGACGGCCACATCGCCTTCAACGAGCCGTTCTCGTCGCTGGCCTCTAAGACCCGCGTCAAGACGCTCACCACCGACACCATCATTGCCAATAGCCGCTTCTTCGACAACGATGTCAACAAGGTGCCCAAGCTGGCGCTGACCGTTGGCGTAGGCACCGTCATGGCTGCCCGCGAGGTGATGATTCTCTGCAACGGCCACCACAAGGCACGCGCCCTGCAGGCTGCCATCGAGGGCCCCGTCTGCCAGGCATGGACTATCTCTGCCCTGCAGACCCACGAGCACGGCGTCATTGTCTGCGACGAGCCGGCAACCGACGAGCTGAAGGTGGCTACCTACAAATATTTCAAGGACATCGAGAAAGACAACCTGCTGTAAGCAGATAGCATGGGGCATTCTCAGCCTCCCACACCGTCTTGATGACGTTCTATAACCGCTGTTCTCGTGACAGCGGTTTTTTTATGTACAATGTGAAAACGGCCATAACTTCTTATATAAAAAAAACAACCCTCACATCCCGCACATCTCGCACGTGAAAAAGTTTCAACACGG
>CAMVAI010000094.1 GCA_947165435.1 uncultured Prevotella sp. | reverse complement strand
ATAAAGAAAAGAAACTATAGGGAAAAACTATAGGGACATTTGGAGAAATGGAAAACGAGGCACTACGACGCATATTATTGTTTAGGAAAGAAATTAGAATAATTAGAATAATTCGTTCAACAAATTGATATTATCTGGAAACGTCGAGAATAGTAGGTTCCACTGCTTGGGATTTTTGTGGAAAGGCTTCCGATAATTGTGGAGAGGCCACTGGCGGAAACCAGTGGCCTCTCCACACATGGATTGATAATAGGTCACGCTGTCACTTTGTCACGCTGTCACGATAACTGCCTTTCTCTTCGCTGCAGACGTGAGGCTTTGGCATTGTTGCCTTGATGCCAGCCTTCTGTACCTCGGCTAACAGCTTGTCGGCAGAAATCTCCTTCGAGAAATAGGTGATGGCGAGCGACTTACGCCTGGCATTGACGTTGACATCCTCTACGCCGTCGATGGCCAACAGGTTGTCGATGGTCTCCTGGGTGGCCTGTTCAGCGGGAATGAGATAGTAGGCCCAGTCTATCTTGTCGCTGGTATAGTAGTTGACGGGGGTATAGCCGATGCCGTTCAGGCGGGCGCGGATGGCGGCCTTGTCGGTGCGGTTGGCGTCGTAGCGTATGAAGATGTAGTGCTTGTCGAGGTGCGGTCCAATGGAGTCGATGCCCTCCATCTTGCCGAGGCGGTCTGTGATGCGGTCCACGCATTTCTGGCAGTGCATGTCGTCGATGCGCTGTCCGTAGCCGCGGCGTATCACTTCGGTGGGGCTGTAGGGCGATGCCTTATAGCGCTTGGTGGCTGCCAGACGGGCGCAAATGCTGTCGGCGCAGGTCTTGGCGGGGTCGTAGGCGATGGTTGCCGTGCGGCGCTCCAGGTTGAAACTGATGCCGCCCACGCCCTTGTCCTGGCGCAGAGCGGTCTTTACCTTGTGGGCACACTCGCCGCAGCGCATGCCTTTGATGCGTACGGTCAGTGTGTCGGCAGCCGTTGCGGCGTGGCTGCACAGTGCTGTAAGCAGCAGGCTGAAAATGATTTTCTTCATAATAACCAATTTTTATTTTTTTTCTTATTTTTTATTTCTATTGATGATGTTCACCACGTCGGACACGTCAATCTTTCCGTCGCCATTCACGTCGGCAGCCTCCTCGCTGAAACTACTGTCGGACTTGCCGCTCAGGTGGTTCACGATAGCCACCACGTCGGCGGTGTCTATTTTCCCGTCGCCGTTGGCATCGCCGGGGGTGGCGGCAGCCGTCGGCTCATGATAGTCGCTGATGGTCTTGAATTGCCATGAGATCCATTTCTTGTCGGCCGTCTCCCACGCCCAGTGGCCACCGAAGTGGTTGTTCTTGCTGTTCACTTGAAGGAATATCTCGTCTTCAGACTGGAGCACGACGGTGCAGTTCTCGTCGCTGTTGCGCTCGAAGCCGCAGCGCGTGCCGTCGTTGACAAAACGGAAGCGCCAGCGGTTGTCGGTAGTGCCGGCATTAATGCCAGCCTGCGTGCCGCCGTTCAGTCCGTTGCTGTTAATCTGCTCATAGTAGTCGGCACTGAGCACCACGGGGTACGTGCCGTCGTAGGCCAGCAGCACCAGGGCCGTGCCTTTGTTGATGACATAGCTCTTCTCAGCACCGTCGTAGGCACCATAGTTGACAGATGCTCCCTTGGCATCGGTGTAATTGGTATTGACGCGGACGGCCACCATCTCTTTCGGCACGACATAGCAGGCTGGAAAGTGGAAGCCGCGCATGCCGTTGTTCACGGTCACCTGCAATGCACCATGCAGTTCGCCGATGGAGAAGTGGGCTGCGCTGACCACGTCCTTCTCGTAGTCGCTGGCATACTGTGGATTGGCGGAGTTGCCGTGAGGGTGGCCTTCGGTGCCGTAGTTGACCGAGAGCAGCAGGTAGGTAGTGTTGGTCAGGTCGGCCAGTGCCAGTCCTTGCAGAATCTGGTAGCTGTAGGCCACAAACTCGCCGGTGGCATCGCCGAAGAGGGCGGCCATCTGGTTGCTTTCCGTATTCTTGCTGAGTGTGCCGTCTTCGCCCAGTCCTTTCAGGTCGGCCTTCACCCATACGGTAGCCCCCGATGCAGCCAGTGCGTCTTTCTGTGCATTCAGCTCGGCTACAGTGTATGGATTGTTTTTCGTGCCGTCGCCGGCAAATGCTGCAAGGGGCAGCAGGCATGCCGCAAAAGCTGCCAAACGTTTTATGCCTATCATCTTTCTCATAGTCATATCATCATTTTTAATTTTTAATTTTTAATTCTTAATTTCTCATTTCTCATTTCTTTAGTAGTACAGCCCTACGCTCACGCCTACCGTCTTGCCGTTGAGGCTGTTGTTGGTCGTGAGGTATTCGCCATAGATGCCGGCAAACCAGTGGTTGGTCTGCCGCTTGATGGTAATGGGCATCTGGTAGGTCAGTTGCAGGCGGCCTTGGAAGTAGTTGGCCTCGTAGTAGTCCATGTCGGGAATAAGAACCTGCTGTGCCATCACGGCCTGCGCGTTGTGCAGACTGAGGTCGGTCGTGCCGTGGATGTTGAGGTTGGCGTTGGCCGTCACCCACAGGCGATGGCCGAAGAAGCCGTAGCCGCCCTCCACGCCCAGTTGCGACGCACCGTACTTCAGCTGTGAGGTGGGCGGTATGTGCTTGTTGCTGACGTGGTGGAAACGATAGGTCATGCCTACGAAGCCACGCACGTCTTGCCGGTCCGTGAACGACAGACGGTAGTGAGCCGTCAGGTCGGTCTTCTGCAGCTGGTAGCGCTTGGGGAAGGTCATGGTGGTCACCCAATACTGTGTGGTGTTGCCCACCTCGTTGGTCTCGGTGTGCTCCTCCTGACTGAACTGGTCGGCATAGGCCTCCTCGTAGTTCAGCGTGACGTCGATGGAGTGGATGAGCCGCTGCCGCTCGATGCGGTTGCGCGTGGTCAGCCCGTACTGCCGGGTGTAATACGTGCCGGGCTCTTTCTTGTGGATACCGTAGGCATACTCCGTTCCGTTCTTGTAGTTGAGGGTGTTCACGCTGTGGAATGTCTTGCTCCGGTAGGCATAGCTAAGCTCAGCGCCGAACTCGTGGTTGACATACTCGCGCCAATAGGAACTGTAGCCACGGAAGGTGCCTACGGCATTCTCCAGTCCGGACATCTCGTAGTAGGTGATGTCGGGGTTTGAGGCTGCCGTGGTCATGCTGTTCTTCTCTTTGTAGCGGTGGTAGAACGCCGACAGTCCGACATGGTGGCAGCCGGTGGTATAGACGGCCGATGGCGTCAGCCGGTATTCGGCCATGCGCTGACGGGAGCGCGGGTCGCGCAGACGCGACAGGTCGCCCACCTTATAATATAGTTCGGCACCGTAGTTGAAGTGGCCCAGCCGGATGCTGGCCAGCTTGGCACGCAGCGCAAAGTTCAGGAAGTCGTACTTGCCGGAGATGCTACTACCCGAGATGAAGGGGTTCGAGTTGTACGTGCGCATGACATCGCTCCAGGCGCGCTCCTTGATGCGCCCCATGTCGAAGTCGAACGAGCCGTAGCCGTAAAGGTATTTGCCTATCTTCTGGTAGCGCTCGGTGAAGAAGCGCAGGCTGTTCTGCTGGTTGCCCTCCTGCACGCGGTGGTAGTCGCCGCTCTGGTGCTGCAGGTTGAAGAAGACCACGCCCCTGTTGGCGGCTGCAGAGTCGTGGCGGTCGAGGGCCAGGCCTGCCGCATTGTCGGTGAGCCGCCACAGCTGTGTCTCGTCGGCATAACGGTAGCTCTGTTCGCTGACGGGGGCTTCATGCCGTCCTTGCTGTCCGGCGTCTTGCGCCTTCTGTGCCACGGCATGCGTGCAGACCATGCTTGCCGTCAGTATGATGTATAGGATTCTTTTCATGGGTGTGCGTTTTTAGTTGTCCTCCGGCTCCAGGTAGGCCCTGGGGGCGAGGCTGGTGTTGATGACGAAGTCGTTCAGGCTGTTGTTGGTGTCCTGCAGCACCTTCCTGCCGTCGGCGGCTACTGATGCTGTCTTGCGCACCAGCCGCTCGCCTGTACGACCGGCGGGGGCGTTCTCGAAGGTGTAGCTGGCATCGATCACCTCGAAGAGCCGCTTGGTGTTGATGTTAGGACCGGTGCTCGTGTTGTTCTTGATGATGTCCACACCGTCCATGGCATACGCTGCCTGCATCTCCATGAACAGGTTGCCGCGCTCCTTGCCGTAGGCATATACCGTGGGCCATGTGCTGACATCCTCGCCGGTGCGGAAGATGACGATGCCGCACGGACCGCCCTGCACCAGATTCATGTACGTCAGCGAGCTGTAGCAGCTATAGATCAGCTGCAGGGCCGGTGTGGCCGTGTTGTTGGGAATGTTGCCCCGGCTGTCCTTGGCCTCGAAGTCAGCATCGCGAAGGTCGCGCTCAAACTGGTTGTGCGCCGAGTGGTCGAAGGCACTGTTCACCAACAGCAGCGTGCCGCCGGGAGCCACCATCACCGGACTGCCGTCGGGCACGCGGAACACCTGCTTCAGGTGGATGACGCCCGGCGTGGGAGCCGTCTCGTAGGGATACACCTGATAGGCTATGGTGCTCTCCGTCTCCGTCAGTCCGATGTACAGGCCGGCGGCATCCACCGCCTCGTCGGTGTTGTTGTATATCTCAAGGTATTTGCCGGCGTCATACGACTTGTTGCCCACGCTCTCTTTGCTGCCCGAGGCATATACCTTGCCGATGATGAGGGTGGCCTTGCGGAACGTGGTGGGGCGGAACGTCAGACTGGCGGACTGCGATACGGCCTGCCCGTTCAGGGCCCCGGAGAGCGTGAACTGCTCTTTGCCGTCAAGCGTCTGTCCGGTGTACTCGTGATAGCGGGCGGTGATGTCGGCATCCACGGAGATGTTGTACGTGTTGGGCACCATGTCGGTGAATACCACCTTGCCCTCGCTGTCGGTAAGGGCTGTCGTCTTGTCGGTCTTCGACTGTATGGTAACGGCAAAGCCCGACAGGTCGGCTGAAGGCAGGAAACTCTCTGGGCGCTCCATCTGCACGGCGATGTTGATAGAGCTGGCCGTGTCGTTGAAATCGATACAGCCCATGAGCAGGCAGAGGCTGCTCAGAAGGAATAGTATCTTATACGTGTTGTGGATCATCATACGGAGGGATTAGAGGTTAATGAATAGTTCAACGCCGAACGAGAAGCTGCTGGTGTTGCGCTGCGTCAGTGTGCCCGACTTGTTGGTGGTCATGAAGGGCTCGTAGTACAGCACGTTGTTGGCATAGAACGAGAGGCCGGCATACTTGCCGAACTCTTTGGTCAGGCGTGCCGACAGGTTCCACGTCACGGGATTGGTGGTGGGCTCGTTGTCTTTCTCTTCCTGTTTCTGCTTGTCCATCTCGATGTAGTTGCCGGCGGGAATGTCGGCCGTCCAGTTGCCGTTCATGTCGAGATAGCCGCCAAGGTGGTCGGCGGGTATGGGGTGCATCGCCATGTCCTGTGTCAAGTAGGCGTAGGGGCGCTTGTAGGCAATGTACGAGTAGTTGGAACTGTGCCAGATGACCTGTCCGGTGAACGAGGCCACCATGCGCAGAGCCGGAATGTTGGTCACCAGGCGCAGCGTGTTGACAAACTGTCGGTTGCGGCTGAAGTCCTGGCCCGAGGGGTATATCATGCGGTAGGGCTCGCGGCTGTTGTTATAGTCGGCAGGCAGGATGACCGGCGTCTCGGTGTTCAGCCCGGTGGTGTAGTATTTGCTCTCCTGCCAGGCTCCTGAGAAATAGATATTGGTGTTCAGCGGCTTGATGCGCCCCAGGTCGAAGTCGAACTCGATGCCCCGGTTCACGAGTACATTGTCATTGCTCATGCGGCCCGTGGTCATCCAATAGACGTTGGGCGTCGCATCGGGATAGTTGTGCAGTATCCGGGTAGAGACGGCACCGGTGGCGGGGTCGGTGTACGTGGGGTCGATGTTGTACTGGCCTTCCTGCATGCCGGCCTGCCGCACGATGGAGAACTTGTCGGCCGTGAACGTCAAGAACTCCGAGGCATTGGTAAACCCGTTGGGCGTGCGGTCCTGATAGGCGGTGATGCTCAGCCTACGGCCTCCGGGCAGCTTGATGTCGGCACCCACCTCTATCTTGGTGGTGGTGGCATTCTTCAGGTTCTTCGACGATTCCACGTCATAGACGAACGTATAGTATTCCACGACGCTGGCGGGATAGAGCGCCGGGTCGAGGCTGCTGTTGTGGTAGTAGGTCGTGGTGGCTATGTCGCGGTATTTCTTGTCGGGATAGAGATAGTTGAGCCCCGGTGTCTTCGAGTTCATGCCGATGCCGGCACGCAGGGTGAGCCAGCGGGTGACATCCATCGATGCGTTCAGGCGCGGCGAGAGGGCAAAGGTACGCACGTCGCTGAACGGCTGCATAGCCGTGAAGCGCAAGCCCAGCTGCACGCGCAGGCTGCGGCCCTTGGCATAGTCCCACGTCATGTTGTCTTCGGCGTATGCAGCAAACTGGTGCAGGGCGGGCACATCGCTGAAGGCTCGCGGACGGGAGCTGTCGTTCAGCTTGTAGGGCAGGCTCTCGTCTTCGTTGTAGTAGCCGCGCCCGCTGTTCCAGTCGCAGTGGTAGTCGATGCCCGTCTTGAAGCGCTGGTGTACCTTGCCCGACTTCAGGTAGAACGAGTTGTTCACCTTGGCATACACATTGCCCGGGCGGCTCTCCGTATGGCCGGTGGCCAGGTAGGGCATGTTGCGCCAAGCCACCTCGTGGTATCCGGTGGTCTGCGCCGTCAGCAGGTGTACCACGCCGTTGGTCAGCGACTGGTATCCCATGTTCTTCGAGTCGGTGGCCGTGAGCGTGATGCCTACGGTGTAGCTGATGTTGCGCGACAGCAGACAGTCGATGCTGATCTTGCCGTTGTGGGTCAGCGAGAAAGTGCTGGTGGTGTTCTGGTTCTCAATGCCTTCCGTCTGCAGGTCGGGGTCGTCGCCGCTCCAGTCTTTCGACCGCAGGTAGCGCACCTTCGTGTCGGTGTGCCACTTGCGGCTGATATCTACCCCGTAGCCTATGCTGAAGGTGTAGCGGTCGAACGACTTGGTCTTCATGCGGGGGTCGCCCCAGGCTTGGGCATAGTCGGCATTGAAGTTCAGCACACCGTAGCGGTTCAGACGCAGACCCTTGCCCAACGAGAAGTTCATCAGGCCGGGGTTGATTTTGCCTTTCGCCTGCCAGGGCGTTACGCCTATCTTCGACTTCACCACCATCAGGCCGCTCGTCAGGTCGCCGTATTCTGCCGACGGGATGCCGCGTATCACCTCTACCTCATCGACATCGTCGGCCGAGAAATTGCGCAGGTCGGTGCCGGTGAAGGAGGTGGTGCTGACGTTGCCCACCGACAGCGTGCCGTTGTTCGACACCGGCATGCCGTCGAGTATGACACTGGAACCGAAGGCTGCCGTGTTGTTGTTCGACAGCGTGCGCAGCTGCAGACCCGACTGTGCCGTCAGGTCGGTATTCGTCATCAGCTGTCCGGGAATGAGCTGCACCACGTCGGCCAGCGACGAGGCCTGCAGGTGGTCGATGGCCTGGCGGCCTATCACGCTGGTGGTCGAGGCACCGCCGGCTTTCTGGCGGGCCACTACGCTTACCTCCTGCAGGGCCAGCGTGGTGGGTACCATCAGGCACTGCATGGTGAGCGGCTTGTTCAGCTTGACACGGATGTTCTGTGATTCGTAGCCCACATACGACACCTGTAGCGTGTAGGTGCCGTCGGCGATGTTGTGCAGGGTGGCATGTCCGTCGGCATCGGTCACGGCCACGATGCCGGTGGGCTGTAGCTGTACGGTAGCCATGATGATGGCTTCGCGGCTGTCTTTGTCTAACACGGTCAGCCGCAGGTCGTGCCCCTTCTGTCCGCTCTTCTGGGCGGTGGCCGTCAGGGTGAGCATCTGTGCTATCAGTGCCGCGAGGAGTATGAATTGTCTCATGCGATGATATTTTTTTAGGGTGCAAAAGTACGAAATATTTATCACATACACAATACCTAATGCTAGGTATTGACGAAAAAGCCAGAATTTTGCCGATTTTTCTTTGGCCGTTTCATATTGAAATAGTATCTTTGCACGCAAAATTCGTTATTTTTAAAAAGTTTAAGTATGGTTATGAAGAAACTATTGTTTGCCGCTATGGCAGTGGCTGCTCTCGCCTCGTGCTCGCAGGATGCACCGTTCAGCTATCGTGGACTGGCGTTCACCACGCCCGTCAGCCAGTTTATCGACTCGTTGCAAGCACGTGGCTTTGCCATCGACAGTGCCGCCTCCGACAGCGGGCGCACCTGGGTGATGGCCAGCCCGAAGGAGCATTATCGCATTGTCTTTGCCTACGAAGGCGAGAAACTGAAAGCCGTCCAGGAGAACTACAAGCTCTCTACCAACGACAGCACCCGCATGCTGTGGCAGCAGCTGCGCGACGGACTGGAGAAGGAGCTGGACGCCTGGCCCGACTGCCCCATCTTGAAGGACAATCACAAGGTGGCCAATTTCGACGCCTCGACCGGCATCATTTCCGTAGTGTTGGAGAATACCTACACCCCGACGCTGAACGTGCGCTACATGCCCAAACAGTAAGTGAGGGCCGGCAACTCGCCAAATGTGAGAAAACGGAAAAGCGAGAAAATTTCGCTTGAGCCGAGAAAACGAGAAAGCGAGAAAACGGAAAAGCCGCAAGTTGCTTCATGAAGAGCAACTTGCGGCTTTTCTACTGTGTGTCGACACTTGGACTCGAACCAAGGACCCCCACCATGTCAAGGTGATACTCTAACCAGCTGAGCTATGCCGACTCGCATGTATTTCGTGCGCCTGACAGGACTCGAACCTGCACGCCGTGAAACATTAGATCCTAAGTCTAACGCGTCTACCAATTCCGCCACAGGCGCCTGTTTTTTCGTAACGCGGGTGCAAAGGTACGCATTTTTCTTGAAACCGCCAAATTATTCAGCAAAAATATTCCAGCAAGTCCGATATTCGGCAGTTATTCGGCAGTTATTCGGTTAAAATCTTTCGGGCGGTCTCGATAATACTGTCTTCACCCCGTGCCGTAGCCTCGTCGGTGAGGGCTGCCTGCACGTCGGGCTCAATGCCGAACTCGGTGTGCCGCCGGTTGCTGTCGTAGATGGGGCATGCCGAATAGCGCACGCTCCACCC
The DNA here is from genome assembly GCA_947165435.1 of uncultured Prevotella sp. Classification (GTDB taxonomy): domain Bacteria; phylum Bacteroidota; class Bacteroidia; order Bacteroidales; family Bacteroidaceae; genus Prevotella. Next base: position 4,819 of record CAMVAI010000094.1, on the reverse strand, counting down.
GTTGGGCAGACTGCTGCTCATGGGCATGCCCGAGCCGCCGCCGGTGTGGTCGCCCACTATCTTGACGTTGGGCAGCGCGTGCATAAGTACGGCAAAATGGCTGGCGGCACTATATACGCTGCGGTTGGTGAGCACGCAGACGGGCTTGTGCCACCGCAGCCGGCTCGACGGTTCGAGATACATAGGCTCCAGGTCTGAGAAGTCGCTGTGGCCGCTGCCCGTCTTGTGCTGCATATATCCCACCAGGGTCTTTTGCTGCACGAAGCGCCCCGCCAGCCGTTCGGCCATGGTCAGGTCGCCGCCTCCGTTGTTGCGTATGTCGATGATGAGGCCGCGGCAGAGCGTGAAGTAGGATAGTATGTCGTCGAGGTTGCCTTCGCCGAAGGCACTTGCGAACGACTCGCAGCGTATGTAGCCAATGTTGTCGTCGAGCACGAGGTATGGCAGTCCGGCGGCTATCATGTACTGCGTGCCCATATAGCGGCGCGACAGGGTGTCGCTGAAGTTCTTGGGGTAGTTCTCTTGCCATGCCCAGTAGCGCCCGTAGTCGTGCGAGCTGCCCAGATTGACGTGTCCGTCGCGCAGCTCGGCCAGCATGTCGCACAGCACCTCGAAAAGCTGGCGGTCGTTCATCTTGTCACTCACGCGTACCTTATATTTATGATATACGGCATTCCAGTCGAGTCCGTATTCATGCTGCTTGTAGTCGAAGAAGCAGTAGTGCTCGTCGATGATGTGCCACAGCGCCTCGAAGTTGCCCGTCGGTGTGTCGTGCTGCTCTTCGGTATCAACGCACGCAGTCAGCAGGAGGAACGGTGCCAGATAAGAAATGAAAGAAATGAGAAATGAAAGAAATGAGGAATGGGGAGAAGATCTGTGCGTTCCCATTTCTGTTCCTTGTCTGTTGCGTATTTGTATTTCTATCATCTGTTTCATATGCATTTCTTCATTTCTCATTACTTTCATTTCTCATTACTCATTTCTTTCATTTCTCATTTAGGAACGATGGAGAAACGTTTGGTGAATCCGATCAGCGCACGGTGCGTCCATACGTGCTGGCGCAGGTTGTTCACCTTCTGCTGCTGTATGTTGCCCAAGTAGCCTATGCGCAGCGTCAGCGACCGCGACAGCTGGGCATCGACGGTGAGTTGCTGCCGCCATTCGGGGGCACTGACGAAGGTGGTCGGCACAATGTTGTGGTCGTAGTTGCCACGATTGAATATCTCGTAGTACGACTGTCCGTAGTTGGGCGAGAAGCAGATGCCCGCCAAGGGCAGGTTCACCTCGTAGCGGGCCACCATCGGTTTGCGGAACAGGCGGAAGCGGTAGGTAGCCACCGCCGTCGGCATGATGTTCAGGTGGGCGCGGGCTTGTGCGGGGTTGTTCGAGTTGGCCGTATTGTAGATGAATCCCAGCGACACGCCGCCCACGGCACCGGCCTGTAGCGTCAGCCGCTCGCCGCAAAGGTTCCACCGCCGCAGCCGTCCCCAGTAGAAGTTGTAGGCTCCCTCTATCTCGCGTTGCGTGTTGGTCCGGTCTTTGACGAACGAGAGGTTCGCCTCGTGCTCCACCAGTGTGGACCACCGGCGGTGCTTCCGGCTGTGCTCGACGGTGGCCACGAAAGAGAGCCCGAAGCCGCTGAAGTGCTCGTCGGACATGTAGGTGTCGAGCACGTTCGTGCCGCCGAAGCCCACCATGCGGCTGCTGGCGATGACCTTGGCACTGTCGGCCTGACAGGTAGTGCCGGTCTGCCGGGCTGTTGCTGTCTGCTGCTCCCTGCCGTCGTGCTGGGCCATGCCGGCCGTCGGTGCCAGCCATCCTGTTACGGCCACGACGGCTATGGCGAAGGTTTTAAAAATCTTCATTGCTGAATAGGTTTTGTTGTCCGGTCAGTTCGTCCAGCACCTGCTGCTGGCTCTTGCCGGCATCGGGGTCCAGGTTTTCCTCTTCCTCCTCGGCAGGCTCTTCGGGTTCTGGTGGCTCAGGGAACCTGACGGGCTCCAGCTCCACGATGCTCTCCGTCTGGAATGTTGTCAGCCGCTTGCCCTTGGCCTTGAATCCCTTCACGCTGATGTGCTGCTCGGCGTCCACCTCTTCGCTGCCACGGAAGGCGTCGGCACCGCCATAGTTGATTTGCAGGCGGGGATAGGGAGTGTCCGTCAGCAGTATCTGTTGCGACTCGGCATTCTCGCCCAGGTAGTTCTGCTTGCGCTTCGAGGCCTCCATGACGAACCGTTTCACGTATGGGTAGCCCTGGTTGTCGGCATCATAGAGCACGCAGGTCCACACCTTCTCCGGCTCGTATTTCTCGATGCGCTGTATGTTCTGCTCGAAGTGGTTGTTCGGGTCGAAGTTGGTCAGGTAGTAGTCGCCGTTGTCCAGGATGACCAGTATCTGGTCGCCATCGTTGAACTCGCCCAACAGCCGTCCGTGCTCGTCGTAGTTCAGCCGGTTCACGTCAGGGTCGTACCACACCTTGCGGCCGCCCAGCGTCGAGTGGCCGTGGCTCTTCAGCCCGATGCGGTGTACCTGATACTTGGTGAGCAGGTTGCCCTTGGCGGCGCGCCCTTTGATGAGCACGTCCGAGAAGCTCTTGTCGAAGAACACCCGCTTCAGCTTCGGTGCCGGTTCCAGAGTAACCTTGATGACCTCGGCCTCGCCGTTCGGGTTGACGGTGAAGTAGTTCACGCGCGAGCCCTTCGTGCCCTGCGTCAGGTCGTACTCGCGGTCGCGGGTGATGGCCGGCACGTTGAACCGCTTGATGTAGTAGTAGCCCTTCGGTCCGTCGCGATAGACGGCATTGTATATCGTGCGCTGGTCGTTGCGCTTGTACACGCCCAGCCAGAGGATGTTTTTGCCTACGAACAGCTTCTCGGCCACACGCACCACCTTGAACTTGCCGTCGCGGTAGAAGATGATGATGTCGTCGATGTCCGAGCAGTTGCACACGAACTCGTCCTTCTTCAGGCCCGTACCGATGAAGCCGTCCGTGCGGTTGATGTACAGCTTCTGGTTGGCCTCCACCACCTTCGTGGCCTCGATGGTGTCGAAGTTGCGAATCTCCGTCAGTCGCGGATGGTCCTTGCCGTATTTCTCCTTCAGGAAGCGGAACCACTCTGCCGTCACCTCCACCAGGTTGGCCAGGTCGCGGTCTATCTCGTCTATCTCGCCGCGTATGCGGGCCATCAGCTCGTCGGCCTTGTCTTTGTTGAACTTCAGTATGCGCTGCATCTTGATTTCCAGCAATCGCAGGATGTCGTCCTTGGTCACCTCGCGCACCATCTGCGGATAGTACGGTGTGAGCCGCTCGTCAATGTGTTCGCATACCGAGTCGATGTCGGGGGCCTGCTCGAACTTTTTGTCCTTGTAGATGCGCTCTTCGATGAATATCTTCTCCAGCGAGGCAAAGTGCAGCTGTTCCATCAGCTCGCCCTTGCGGATTTCCAGCTCCTGGCGTATGAGGTCCTTCGTGCGGTCCACCGAGTGGCGCAGCACGTCGCTGACGGTGAGGAACTGCGGCTTGTTGTCCTCGATGACGCAGCAGTTGGGCGAGATGTTGATTTCGCAGTCTGAGAAGGCATACAGCGCGTCGAGCGTCTTGTCGCTGCTCACGCCCGGAGCCAGCTGCACCTGAATCTCTACCTTGGCAGCCGTCAGGTCTTCCACGTGGCGGGCCTTGATTTTGCCTTTCTCAATAGCTTTCAGTATGCTGTCTATCAGCGTTTCGGTGGTCTTCGAGAAGGGTATCTCACTGATGACCAGCGTCTTCGAGTCCAACTTGTCTATCTTGGCGCGCACCTTCAGCACGCCGCCCCGCTGTCCGTCGTTATATTTTGACACGTCTATCGAGCCGCCTGTGGGGAAGTCGGGGTAGAGATGGAACTCCTCGCCGTGCAGATAGTTGACGGCGGCATCGCATATCTCCACGAAGTTATGGGGCAGAATCTTCGAGCTCAGTCCCACGGCAATGCCCTCGGCACCCTGTGCCAGCAGCAAGGGGAATTTCACGGGCAGCGTGATGGGTTCCTTGTTGCGCCCGTCGTATGACATCTGCCATTCCGTGGTCTTGGGGTTGAACACGGTGTCGAGTGCAAACTTCGACAGCCGTGCCTCGATATATCGCGGGGCAGCCGCCTTGTTGCCCGTCAGAATGTTGCCCCAGTTGCCCTGTGTGTCTATCAGCAGGTCTTTCTGGCCCATTTGCACCAATGCGTCGCCTATCGAGGCGTCGCCGTGAGGGTGGAACTGCATGGTGTGTCCCACGATGTTGGCCACCTTGTTGTATCTGCCGTCGTCCATGCGCTTCATCGAGTGCAGGATGCGCCGCTGCACGGGCTTCAGTCCGTCCTCGATGTGCGGCACGGCCCGCTCCAGAATGACATACGAGGCATAGTCCAGGAACCAGTTCTGGTACATGCCGCTCAGGTGGTGAACGGCAGCGGCGTCAAACCGGTTCACGGGTTTGTAGTCGGAGTGCCCTTCTTCTGCCGGTGCCTGTTCGTCCTGCTCTGTGGCGTCCTGCCCTGTTGTTTCCGACGGCTGGTACTCACTGCCGTCATCTCTTATTTCGTCGTCCCTTGTTTCGTCGTCCATGATGGGTAGTTTTTAAGTTTGCGGCAAAATTACTAAAAAAAAGAGACAAGGCCAAATAATTGCTCTTAAAATATAAAAAAGTGTATTTTGAAAAGTAGAAAAGTAGCTCTTGATTGTCGCGGTATCGTAAAAAAAAGAGCCGAGATACTTATATCTTGACTCTTTCGCTTGGTAGGGACGATCGGGCTCGAACCGATGACCTCTGCAATGTGACTGCAGCGCTCTA
>CAMVAI010000093.1 GCA_947165435.1 uncultured Prevotella sp. | reverse complement strand
TCTGAAAATGCAGATGTCAAAAGTGGGAAAGTGGGAAAGTGGGAAACCTCTGTAGTCAGCGAAGCTAACTGTGCCGACAGGACGCGCAGAGGGGGTATCTGGGCGAACGAAATGCCGCCGACTCTCGGAATGGGGAGTCGGCGGCATTTGTCTTCTCATAACAGTTGATGTTTTTTGATTGGTAAATATAATGAAAAAATGATTATTTGCTGTTGATGCTCACGGTGACAGGCTGCATCTTGCCCGAGGGGTCGGCGACGGTGAGGCGGGCCTGTCCGGCAGTCTTCGTGGTGCGCAGGATGACGACCAGCTGTCCGTTGAAGAGCTGCATTTCGGGCTTCCTGAACGACTGCAGCGAGGTGGCGTCGCCGTTGCAAGCAGCCTCGAAGGCGGCACAGCCCTCGACGCTGAAGGTGAGGTTCTGCTGGCTGGTGGGCACCATGTTGCCGTCGGCATCTACGGCACTGACGGTGATGAACGCCAGGTCGTCGCCGTCGGCGGTATAGGCGGTGCGGTCGGCAACAGCTGCGAGGCGTGTGGCGGCAGCGGCGGTGCGTACAGTGTCTTCACCAATCTTGTTGCCCTTGTCGTCGTAGGCCACCACGCGCAGCTCGCCCGGCTCGTAGCGCACGTTGTTCCAGCGCAGGCGGTAGCGGTCCAGCCGGCTCTGCGGGTTCTTGCAGATGCGCCCCTGGCTCTTGCCGTTGAGGAACAGCTCGCCCTCCACGCCGTCGGTGTAGCAATAGACGGGTGTGACGAGTGCCTCGCGGGTCTGCTTGCCGCGCTTGTTGGTCTTGGCAGCCCGCTCGGGCCATGTCCAGTGGGGCAGCAGGTGTACGGTATGCTCGCGGGTGTTCCACTTCGAGCGGTACAGGTAGAAGCGGTCCTTGGGCAGTCCGGCCAAATCCATGATGCCGAAGTAGCTGGAGCGTGAGGGCCAGTATTCGTCGTAGGGTGTCGGCTCGCCCAAATAGTCGTAGCCCGTCCATACGAACTCGCCGATGACCCATGGGAAGTCGTCCTGGCAGTGCCAGTCGTCATCGGGCAGGTTGGACCACGGGCACCACTCGACATCGTAACCCGAGCACTGTCCGTCGGCTGTCTTGATGGCCTGCGGGTCGTATTTCTTCGAGTAGGAGGCGAACTTGCCGTAGTCGTTTTCCTCGACGGGGAACTTATAGACGCCGCGGCTGCTCACGGTAGATGCCGTCTCGGAACCGAGCAGGAATCCCTGCGGCAGCTGCTGGATGCCCTTCTCGTATTTATGTACGCGGTAGTTGAAGCCCGGCACGTCCATCGCCTGTGCGAAGCCCGACTTCAGTGCCTCGTCAACACGGTCCATGCCCTGCGTGACGGGGCGCGTGGGGTCGAGCCGATGGCAGAGGTCCTGCAGGTGTTGGGCTATGCGCACGCCGTCCTTGCTCCACTGCTCGGGAATCTCGTTGCCGATAGACCACATGACGATGGCGGGGTGGTTGCGGTGGTTCAGCACGAGGTTGGTGATGTCGCGGTCGGACCACTCCTTGAAGAACCGTGCATAGCCGTTCTTGCACTTGGGATATATCCACATGTCGAAGCTTTCGGCCATCACCATCATGCCCATCGAGTCGCACAGCTCCATCTGCCATGTGGAAGGCATGTTGTGCGCCGTACGGATGGCATCGCAGCCCATGTCCTTCAGCGTGCGTATCTGGCGCACGAGGGCGGCCTTGTTGAGGGCAGCACCCAAGGGACCCAGGTCGTGGTGCAGACAGACACCCTTGATTTTGCGCGACACACCGTTGAGCCGGAAGCCGCCCTCCTTCGACACGCTGACGGTGCGCAGGCCGGTCTTCAGGGTCTGTTCGTCCATAAGCCGTCCGTTGGCATAGAGGCGGGCCACCACTTTATATAAATAAGGCGTCTCGGGCGACCACAGCTGTGGTTTCTTCACCTCGATGGTACCCTCGGTGCGGCTGTCGCTGTCGAGACTCTGGTGGACGGCACCCATCAGCCGGCCCTTGGCGTCGTAGATGGTCACCTCGGTGGCATAGCCGTCCTGGGGGCTGGTGCCCTGGCATTGCATGGACACCGCCACGACAGCCTTCTCGGCACTGATGGAGGCGGTGCGCACGAAGGTCTGCCATTCGTCAATGTGGGCGCGCTGGGTGAGCACCAGCTTCACGGGGCGGTAGAGTCCGGCACCGGGGTACCAGCGCGAGCTCTCCTCAACGTTCTGCAGGTGTACGCCGATGGTGAGCTGCCCGGCACCGAGATAGGGCGTGGCATCGATGCGGAAGGCATTGTAGCCGTAGGCCCAATAGCCTGCCTCGCTGCCGTTGATGGTGACACGCGGCTCGGCCATGGCACCGTCGAACACCAGCTCGGCAGCCTCGTAGCCCTGGGGAACGGTGACGGTGGTACGGTAGTAGCCCTCGCCAATCCAGGGCAGCGCGCCGGAGCGTCCCGACTTCTCGGTGGCTTCCTTCTCACCGTTCTGCGTGATGGCTACCCGCTGCAGGTCCCACCGCTTGTCGAACGGACCGGCAATGGCCCAGTCGTGGGGTATCTGCACTTCACTCCATGTGGCGTTGTCGCGCGAGAACTGCCACGTCTTCAGATTGATTTCCTTGCGTTGCTGAGCCATCAGCAGTGCCGGCAGCAACAGCGCACTCAGTAAGATTTTTGTCCTCATAATGTGATTTTGTTAGCAATAATTGTGCAAAGTTACGTTTTTTTTCGTATATTTGCAAGCAGATATGAAAAGATTCACATTTTTAACGGTTTTTGTTGCTGCGTGCCTGCTGTTGCATGCCCAGCAGAAGAGAGTGTTCTGGTTGGGGGCCGACATCAGCGGCACCACCGAGTTGGAGGCCCGTGGCAAGCAGTTGCGCAACGCCCAGGGCGAGCCTCGCGAGAATACGGCACTGATGCGCGAGCTGGGGCTGAACGCCGTGAGGCTGCGCGTTTGGGTGGACCCGGTGGAGCACGGCAACTTCTGCAACAAGGAAGACGTGGTGCGCATGGCCCTGCGGGCGAAAGACTGGGGCATGGCACTGATGATAGACTTCCACTACAGCGACTGGTGGGCCGACCCGGGGCAGCAGCACATTCCCGCAGCATGGCGCGACATGAGCTACGGGCAGATGAGGCAGGCACTGGCCGACCATACCCGCGAGGTGCTGATGGCTGTCAGGGAGGCCGGCGTGGATGTGAAGTGGGTGCAGGTGGGCAACGAGACCACCAACGGTTTCCTGTGGCCTGTGGGGCGCGCCCAGGAGCACATGCAGCAGTATGCCGGACTGACGGATGCCGGCTATGCCGCCGTGAAGCAGGTCTTTCCGCAGGCACAGGTGATTGTGCATCTCGACGGGGCCTGCGACCCGCAGCGCTACGACTTCATCTTCGACGGGCTGCGCCGTTACAAGGCCCGCTACGACATGATAGGGCTGAGCGTCTATCCCTACTGGGACATCAAGGGCAAGCTGACGCAGACATGGCAGGAAACGGTGGAGAAGGCCACCGCCAACATCAACCGCCTGTGGCAGAAATACCACAAGCCGCTGATGATTGTGGAGACGGGAGCCGAAGCGGCGAAGCCCGACGAGGGCAAACAGATCATGGCTGCCGTCATCGATGCTGCCCGCACACGTACCAACGGACACTGCGAAGGGGTGTTCTACTGGGCACCGGAGCTGGAGGGCCACTATCCCCTCGGGGCTTTCGCCCAAGGCAGACCCACCGCCATCATGGAGGCCTTCACCGAGGCAAGCCGCTGACAGTGGTGAGAAAGCTTTCGCCGAGGCAAGCCGCTGACAGCGAGAGACCTTGGCTTGTACACAAAAAGGAAGCAGAACAGAAGAAATTCTGCTTTTTTGTTGGCTATTAGTCAGAAAAAGTGTAACTTTGCACCCTCAAAAACAAACAACAACTTTACGAGATATGAAACATCAGTTACGCAGTGCAGTATGCACCGAAGGCAGAAGAATGGCCGGAGCCCGTGCCCTGTGGGTGGCTACGGGCATGAAGCAGGAGCAGTTTGGCAAGCCGATTATTGCCATCGTCAATTCGTTCACACAGTTTGTGCCGGGACATACCCATCTGCACGAGATTGGACAGATAGTACGCGAAGAGATAGAGAAGATGGGCTGCTATGCCGCCGAATTCAACACCATAGCCATTGACGACGGCATCGCCATGGGCCACGACGGCATGCTCTACTCACTGCCCTCGCGTGACATCATTGCCGACTCGGTGGAATACATGGTGAATGCCCACAAGGCCGACGCCATGATCTGTATCTCGAACTGCGACAAGGTGACACCGGGCATGCTGATGGCATCGATGAGGCTGAACATACCCACCGTGTTCTGCTCGGGAGGACCGATGGAGGCAGGACGATGGCGCGGCGAGAATGCCGACCTGATAACGGCAATGGTGAAGGGAGCCGACCCCACCGTCAGCGACGACGACATGCGTGAACTGGAGCAGTGTGCATGTCCTGGATGCGGAAGCTGCTCGGGCATGTTTACGGCCAACTCGATGAACTCGCTTACGGAGGCCATCGGACTGTCGCTGCCCGGCAACGGCACCATACTGGCTACCCATACGAACCGCATAGAACTGTTCAAGAAGGCGGCACGGCAGATAGTAAAGAACGCAATGGCATACTATGAAGACGGCGATGAATCGGTGCTGCCCAGGAATATCGCCACACGGCAGGCTTTCCTCAATGCCATGACGCTCGACATCGCCATGGGCGGCTCTACCAACACCGTGCTGCACCTGCTGGCAGTGGCCCAGGAGGCAGGAGCCGACTTCACCATCAACGATATCGACGCGCTGAGCCGCAAGACACCGTGTCTCTGCAAACTGGCCCCCAACACGCAGAAATACAGCGTACAGGAGTGCAACAGGGCAGGAGGCATACTCGCCATCATGCGCGAACTGGCAAAGGGCGGACTCATCGACGGCAACTGCATGCGTGTGGATGGATTCACACTGCAAGAGGCCATGGACACCTACGACATCGCACAGATAGCAGATGCACCCCAGACACCCCATCCTGCACACATATACTTCTCGGCACCTGCAGGCCGATTCTCTACGAAGATGGGCAGCCAGTCGGAACTCTACCCGTCGCTGGATACTGACCGTGAGAACGGATGTATACGCGACATCGAACATGCCTACACCAAGGACGGCGGGCTGGCTGTGCTCTTCGGCAACATTGCCCAGGACGGCTGCGTGGTGAAGACCGCCGGCGTGGACGAAGCGCTGTGGCACTTTGAAGGCCCTGCCGTGGTGTTCGACTCGCAGGAGGATGCCTGTGAGGGAATCCTTGGCGGACGGGTGAAGAAGGGCGACTGCGTGGTGATTACCCACGAGGGGCCGAAGGGCGGCCCCGGCATGCAGGAGATGCTATACCCCACGAGCTACATCAAGTCGATGCACATGGGCAAGGAGTGTGCTCTGATTACCGACGGGCGATTCTCGGGGGGTACCAGCGGCCTGAGCATCGGACACATCTCGCCGGAGGCTGCATCGGGCGGAAATATCGGCAAGATCAAGGATGGCGACATCATCGTCATCGACATCCCCTCGCGCAGCATCAGCGTGAAACTGACAGACGAGGAACTGGCCCAGCGCCCGCAACAGCCGCTGAAGCGCAACCGCGTGGTGACGAAGGCACTGCGAGCCTACGCACAGAGCGTGAGTTCGGCAGACAAGGGTGGCGTTCGAATATTAAATGAAAAATGAATAATGAGAAATGATAAATTCTTCTCATTCCTCATTTCCAACTTTCTAATAGAAGAAAATATGAGAGACAGAATAACCGGCGCAAAGGCGCTCATGAGAGCATTGCAGGCTGAGGGGGTGAAGACCATCTTCGGATACCCTGGCGGCTCCATCATGCCTACCTACGATTCGCTGTTTGACTACACGAGAGGCGAGAAGAAATGCTTCGACCACATCTTGGTACGCCACGAACAGGCTGCCGTACATGCTGCCGAGGGCTATGCCCGCGTGTCGGGAGAAGTAGGGGTGGCACTGGTGACGAGCGGCCCCGGCGCCACCAACACGCTGACGGGGGTTGCCGATGCCATGCTCGACTCGACACCCATCGTTGTCATCGCCGGGCAGGTGGCTATCTCGGCACTGGGCACCGATGCCTTCCAGGAGGTTGACCTCGTGGGTGTGGCACAGCCTATCTCGAAGTGGTCGTACCAGATACGCCACGCCGAGGATATTGCTTGGGCCGTGAGCCGTGCGTTCTATATAGCCCGCAGCGGGCGACCGGGGCCGGTGGTGCTCGACTTCCCTCGCAATGCACAGGTGGAGGAGATAGACTGGGAACCGAAGAAGGTGGACTTCGTGCGTTCATACGTAGCCTACCCGAAGTTAGATATAAATAAGGTACGCGAGGCTGCCGAACTCATCAATCATGCCAAGAAGCCGCTGGCACTGGTGGGGCAGGGCGTAGAGCTGGGCAACGCCCAGGAGGAATTGAAGGCTTTCCTGGAGAAGGCCGACATTCCCGCAGGCCGCACGATGTTGGGACTGTCGGCACTGCCCTCAGACCATCCGCTGAACGTAGGCATGCTGGGTATGCACGGCAACTATGCCGTCAACCTGAAGGAGCAGGAGTGCGACGTGCTGATAGCTATCGGCATGCGATTCTCTGACCGCGTGACGGGAAACACCAAAACATACGCCAAGCAGGCGAAAATCATTCATCTGGATATAGACCGCAGCGAGATAGACAAGAACGTGAAGACCGACGTGGCTGTAGTAGCCGATTGCAAGGAGTCGCTACCGGCCCTGACGGAGCTGATTCAACCCGGCAACCATCGCGAATGGCGTGAGTCGTTCGAGGTGTTAGACCGCAAGGAACGTGAGAAAGTCATCGAGCCGGCCATCCATCCCACAGAGGGAAAACTGCTCATGGGCGAGGTGGTGAATGTGGTTGCCGAACAGGCTCCAAGAGGCACTGTACTGGTGACGGATGTCGGTCAGAATCAGTTGTTTGCGACACGATACTTCAAGTATCCCGTGAACCGCAGCATCTGCACCAGTGGTGGTCTTGGCACGATGGGTTACGGACTGCCGGCTGCTATCGGAGCTACCTTTGCCACCGACCGTACGGTATGCTGCTTCATGGGCGACGGAGGCTTCCAGATGTGTATCGAGGAGCTGGGAACTATCATGGAGCAGCAGTCGCCGGTGAAGATGATACTGCTGAACAACAACTATCTCGGCAATGTGCGCCAATGGCAGGATATGTTCTGGATGCGGCGCAAGTCGTTCACCAAGATGCTGAACCCCTGCTACGAGCTGATTGCCAAAGGCTATGGCATCGGATATGAGGCCGTCACCGACAGAAGCAATCTGGCTGATGCCGTTCAGAAGATGCTTTCTGCCAAGGGACCGTTCATCCTGGAGTGTGCCATCAAGGAAGACGACGACGTGCTGCCGATGACCCCGCCGGGCATGAACGTTGACGACATGATGTTAGAGGTGTGAAAAACATGAAAAGAGAATAGTGAATAATTTCTTGCTAAGACAAGCGTAAAAAGCAACGATTAGTTATCGCACGATGGAAGAGAAAAGGAAATTATATACCTTATTAGTGTATTCAGAGAATATTGCCGGTATCCTGAACCAGATTACCGCTGTGTTTACGCGCCGCCAGGTGAACATCGAGAGCCTGAACGTGTCGGCATCCAGCATAGAGGGTGTACACAAATATACCATCACCGCCTGGAGCGACGAAGACCAGATAGTGAAGATTACACGGCAAATAGAAAAGAAGATAGACGTCATCAAGGCGAACTATTTCACCGACGACCAGCTGTTTATACGCGAAACGGGACTCTATAAGCTCGCCACGCAGAAGGTGCTGGAGAACCCGGAGATTTCGCGTACCATACGCCGCCACGATGCCTCGATAACGGAGGTGAACCCCACCTACGTCATCGTGATGAAGAACGGTAAGACGGAGGACATCCTGTCGCTCTACTATGCGCTGAACGACTTTGACTGTGTGCTGCAATATACGCGCTCCGGTCGCATCGCCGTCACCCGCGCCAAGCAGGAACAGGTGAGCGAGTTTCTTGAGGAGCGCGAACTGCATTGCCGGTAAGGAATGCGAACTGCATTGCCGGTAAAACGTTTGAAAGCCGGCAAGACGGCAACGCGAAAATAATCATTGTTAGCGCATGTGGCAGGCTTGAAAGGGCTTGCCACATGCTGTTTTTGTAGGTTTCTTTGCCTTAAATCATAAAAAAAACGAAAATATTGCTGTTTTTCCGTGGAAAATGATTATCTTTGTACGATTTTTGGATAAGGCTAAATGCGTCAGCGGGGCTTTAAATGCCCTTTAACGCAAAATGGCAGGAAAAGCAAACAGTTAATCATTAATAAAGAATAATGGATCAGACATTCGACAACGACAGAATTATCAAAATCAACATCGAAGAGGAGATGAAATCCTCGTACATCGATTACTCGATGTCAGTGATTGTGGCACGAGCACTTCCCGATGTGAGAGACGGTTTCAAGCCTGTTCACCGACGTATTCTCTACGGTATGATGGGTATCAACAACGTTTCCACCCAGCCGTATAAGAAGTGTGCCCGCGTGGTGGGCGAGGTGCTTGGTAAGTATCACCCCCATGGTGACTCTTCGGTATATGGAGCACTGGTGCGCATGGCCCAGGAGTGGAACATGCGCTACACGCTCGTAGATGGACAGGGAAACTTCGGAAGTGTTGACGGCGACTCGCCTGCCGCCATGCGTTACACCGAGTGCCGACTCTCGAAGATGGGCGAGCACATCATGGACGACCTGGAGAAGGATACTGTAGATATGGTGAACAACTTCGACGACTCGCTGGTGGAGCCCAGCGTAATGCCAACGAAGATTCCCAACCTGCTGGTGAACGGCGGCAACGGTATCGCCGTAGGTATGGCCACCAATATGCCTACGCACAATCTGGGCGAGGTGATTGATGGCTGCTGTGCCTATATTGACAATCCGGACATCGATACCGACGGGCTGATGAAGTATATCCCAGGCCCTGACTTCCCTACAGGAGCCTACATCTATGGTGTGGCAGGTGTACGCGAAGCCTACGAGACAGGGCGTGGACGTATCGTGATGCGCGCCAAGGCCGAGATAGAAAGTACGGAGACGCACGACAAGATTGTGGTAACCGAGATACCCTACGGTGTCAACAAGGCCGACCTGGTGAAATACATTGCCGATCTGGCCAACGAGCACAAGATAGAAGGTGTAGCCAACGTGAACGACGAGTCGGGCCGTCAGGGCATGCGTATCGTGGTGGATTGCAAGCGTGATGCCAATGCCAACGTGCTGCTGAACAAACTGTTTAAGATGACGGCTCTACAGAGCTCATTCTCTGTGAATAACATCGCGCTGGTGAAGGGTCGCCCACGCCTGCTGTCGCTGAAGGAGTGTGTGAAATATTTCGTAGAGCACCGCCATGATGTCACCATCCGGCGCACGCGTTACGACCTGCGCAAGGCTCAGGAGCGTGCCCATATCTTAGAGGGATTGATTATCGCCGTCAACAATATCGACGAGGTGGTACACATCATCCGCAACTCGAAGACGCCGAGCGATGCCCAGCGCAACCTGGAAGCCCGCTTCGAGTTGGACGAGCTGCAGTCGAAGGCTATCGTGGACATGCGTCTGTCGCAGTTGACGGGCCTGCGTGTCGATCAGCTGCATCAGGAGTACGACGACTTGATGAAACTCATAGCCGACCTGGAGGAAATACTGAACAACCCCGAGCGTTGCAAGCAGGTGATGAAAGACGAGCTGCAGGAGGTGAAAGAGAAGTATGGCGATGAGCGCCGTACGGAAATCATACCCTTCGACCATGAGTTCAATGCCGAGGACTTCTATCCCGACGACCCTGTGGTGATTACCATTTCGCACATGGGATATATCAAGCGCACGAAGCTGGACGAGTTCCACGAGCAGGGACGAGGTGGAGTAGGAGCCAAGGCCGCCCGCCATCGCGACAACGACTTCACGGAGTATATCTATCCTGCCACGATGCACAACACGCTGCTCTTCTTCACACAGAAGGGACGCTGCTATTGGCAGAAGTGCTACGAGATACCCGAGGGCGACAAGAACTCGAAGGGGCGTGCCATCCAGAACATGCTCAATATCGAGCCCGACGATGCCATCAATGCCGTGCTACGCATCAAGAACTTCAACGACGAGGAGTTCCTGCAGTCGCACTATGTGGTGTTTGCCACCAAGCAGGGCGTCATCAAGAAGACACGCTTGGACGCTTACAAGAATGTGCGAGCTGCCGGTGTGCGAGCCATCAATATCAACGAAGGCGATGAGGTGGTAGGCGTGCGCCTTACCAACGGACACAACGAGCTGTTGCTGGCCAACCGCAACGGCAGGGCAGTACGCTTTGACGAGAACGAAGTGCGCTCCATGGGTCGTATCTCGACAGGTGTTATCGCCATGCGTCTTGACGGCGGTGACGACGAAGTGGTAGGCATGGTGTGTGTCAACGACCCGCAGACCGAGACCATCATGGTGGTATCCGAGAAGGGCTACGGCAAGCGCTCCGAGGTGGAAGACTACCGCAAGACGGCACGCGGCGCAAAGGGCGTGAAAACACTGAACATTACCGAAAAGACCGGCCGTCTGGTAGCCATCAAGGTGGTTACCGACGAGAATGACCTGATGATTATCAACAAGTCGGGCATCCTCATCCGCCTGAAGTGTGCCGATGTGCGTATTGCCGGACGGGCCACACAGGGCGTGCGACTCATCAATCTGACGAAGAAGAACGACACGATAGCCTCGGTATGCAAGGTGATGTCCAACCAGGACGAGGACATCGAAGAGGCTGTCATCGACGGCGAGGAACTGTCGGATATGGACGAGGGTGCTGACGCCATCACCGAGAATGGCGAGGGTGCTGTGGATACAGAGAATACCGATAGTGCCGAGAATACGGAGAACCCCGAGAATACTAACCAATAAAAATAACAATTTGTTAAATCGTAATCAATTACAGCTTATGAAAAAAGTAATGATGATGGCAATGATGCTGGTGGCCAGTGCTGCCAGTTTCGCCGGAGACAGTGATGCCCTGAAGGCAATCATGAAATCGAAAGACTATGCAGAGGCTGCCAAGATGGTGAAGGACAATCTTTCACAGCTTGCCGACAATGCAGAGAAGGCAAAGGCTTACAACAAGCTTGTTGACCTGGCTATGGCAAAGGTGACCCATGAGACTGGCACCATGACTGAGAACCAGTTGGCTGCCCAGATGGGTTCCGACAAGGTGACACCCTACGACACCCTCGGGCTTGGCAATGCTATCTGCGATGCCATCGACAATGCGCTGGAGTGCGACAAGTACGACCAGATGCCCGATGCCAAAGGAAAGGTGAAGCCCCGCTACAACGAGAAGAACCGCGACCGCATCTGGGCAGTACGTACCCACTTGGTGAACCTCGGACAGTCGGTGGCACAGGCAGGCAACGACGCCGGTGTGCTGAAATTCTGGGGAGCCTTTGTCGATTCCGGCGAGAATCCCTTCTTTGCCGCTTGCGACCATAATGCCGAGAAGGAATATCTGGGACAGGTGGCTTTCTTCGCAGGCCGCTATGCCTACCAGGCAGGTCAGATGGACCGTGCCAACCGCTACTTCGAGGTGGCCAAGCGCGACCCGCAGCAAAAGGCCGACGCCGAGAACTTCCAGCTTTACGCCATGCGTTCGAACCTGAAGAACCATGCCGACTCGCTGGCTTTCGTTGACCAGCTGAAGAAGATGTATGCCAGCGAGCCGGAGAATGAGGTCATCGTGGATGCCATCAACGGCATGTACGAAGGCTTAGACAAGGCTCAGCAGAAAAAGTTCCTGGAAGAGCACCTGCAGAAATTCCCCAACTCGTTCTCTGCTCTGGCCAATATGGGTCTGATGGCTGTCAATGCCAACAATGCCGAAGAGGGTGCTATGTGGCTGCGCAAGGCCGCTGCTGCCAAACCCGACAATGCAGTGGTATATACCTACTTGGGAGCCTGCCTCAGCGTACAGGCTGCCAATGCAGAAGACCCCAACAAGAGCAAGCAACTCTACCAGGAAGCCATCGAAGCCTTCGACAAGGCTAAGGAGCTTGACCCCAACAAGCAGGTGGCCAACTGGGGCTATAACCGCTACCAGGCCTACTACGGACTGTACGGCGAGAACGACCCCCGTACCAAAGCAGCTGAGGCTGACAAGTAAGAACCAAACCCTATAGGATGACGAAGCAACAGACATTATTTGTCCTGCTGCTGACATTGATGATAACACCGTGCCTGCGTGCTCAGAAGAAAGAGCTCAGTCAGGCACGGTCTTATATCAAGAGCGGCAAGGATTTTGACAAGGCAGAAAAGCTGATGACCGACCTGTTGGCTGGCAGTGCTGCCCATCGTGAGAACAAAGACATATACTTAACATGGTATCAGGCCGTCAGCATGCAATACGAGGCGGCCAACGAGAAGCTGTACCTTGGACAGCAATACGACACGGCAGCTTTCTTCGACTTGACGCACCGTATGTACCTCATCACCGAATCGCTCGACTCGCTCGATGCACGCCCAGACGAGAAAGGGCGCATTCGCCCCAAGTATCGCCGCGAGCATGCCTCGGCCATGAACGCCCTGCGCCCTAACCTGTTCTTTGGCGGCAATTACCATCTTCGCAAGGCAGCCTACGACACCGCCTTCAATTTCTTCGATACCTATATCGATGCCGCCCGTCAGCCGCTCTTCTCAGCCTACCGCTACGACAGCATTGACCGCCAGCGTATCTGCGATGCAGCCTATTGGGCCACCTATTGCGGATATCAGTTGCACGATGCCGAACGAACCCTGAAGTACAGCCAGCTGGCTCTTGAAGACCGTGCCAAGATACCCTACACGCTGCAATATCTCTGCGAGGTGTATCGCTGGCAGCAGCGCGACTCGCTGTATGCAGCCACGCTCTACGAGGGCTTTAGCCGATACCCGGAGCATCCTTATTTCTTCCCACGGCTGCGCGACTATCTCACGCAAAAGAAGCAAGACGACAAGGCACTGGAAATAGCCGACAAGGCTCTGACCGTCAACCCACAGAACACCCTCTTCCTCTTGGCCCGTTCGCTGGCTCTGCTCAACCTGTCGCGCTATGCCGAGTGTATCGAGACAAGTGAGCAGATCATTGCGCTGAACGATACGCTGCCCGACCCCTACTACAATGTGGCAACGGCCTATCTGAACCAAGCCCTCGAACTGGAGAATCGTCATGACTCGCGAAAGTACCGCACGGAGCTGACAAACCTCTATTTCGCTGCTCGCCCCTACATGGAAATCTACCGCAAACTAGCCCCAGATGACAAGAAACGGTGGGCACCGGCTCTCTATCGCATCTATTTCAACCTCAATATGGGGAAGAATTTTGACGAGATAGACCGTCTGATGAAGAAACTTTAAGATATGAATACACCTATATATATAATAGAAGAGGCGAAGCTTCGCCGGAATCTACAGCTGATTAGCGATGTGGCGCGCCGTACCGACTCGGAATGGATATTGGCTTTCAAGGCGTTTGCCCTGTGGAAAACTTTTCCTATTTTCCGCGAGTATATCCACAGCACCACCGCCAGTTCGCTGAGCGAGGCACGTCTGGCCGTTGAAGCGTTTGGCTCCAAGGCCCATACCTATTCTCCTGCGTATAAGGACGACGAGTTCGATGAGATAGCCACCTGTTCGAGCCACCTCACGTTCAACTCGCTGTCGCAGTATGAGCGGTTCCACAAGAGGGCGGGGGAGTGCTCGCTGGGGCTTCGCATCAACCCCGAGTATTCCGAGGTGGAAACCCTGCTGTACAACCCGTGTGCTCCCGGCACCCGTTTCGGCGTGACTGCCGACAAGCTGCCGCCGACACTGCCCGCCGACATTCGCGGCTTTCACTGCCATTGTCACTGCGAGAGCGGCTCCGAGGTCTTCGAGCGCACGCTACAGCATATAGAAGAACGCTTCGCTGCCTGGTTCGGCCAGATAGAGTGGATTAACTTCGGCGGCGGGCACTTGGTGACGCGGAGCGGCTATGACATAGAGCGACTGGTGCGCCTCATGGACGGCTTCCACCGCCGCTATCCCCATCTGCGCGTGATATTCGAGCCCGGCAGTGCCTTCGCCTGGCAGACGGGACCCTTGGTGGCCAGTGTCGTTGATGTGGTAGAAGACAAGGGCATCAAGACCGCCATTCTCGATGTCAGCTTCACTTGCCACATGCCCGACTGTCTTGAAATGCCATACTATCCTGAGGTGCGCGGTGCCGAGCATGTTTCGCCAGAAGACTATGCCGCGAATCTGCTGACTGAAGACAAAACCGCCAATCTGCTGTCCGAGGATGCTCTTCCGTCTTCTTCCGATTATGTTTACCGCCTAGGTGGCAACAGCTGTCTGTCGGGCGACTTCATGGGCATGTGGTGCTTCGAGCATGAGCTGGCGGTGGGCAACGAGGTGATATTTGAAGACATGATACACTACACGACGGTGAAGACCAACATGTTCAACGGTATCACTCACCCCGCCATTGGCATGAAAAAAACGGACGGAAAACTGGAGATTTTGCGTGTTTTTGGCTACGAAGACTATAAAAATCGCATGGATTGACACTTTTTTTGAAAAAAAGTTGCTAAAAAGTTTGTCAGTTCAAAAAAAAGCATTACCTTTGCACCCGCAATCAAGAGAGATGCACCTCGCAAGAGGAAATAACAAGCGGAAATAGCTCAGTTGGTAGAGCACAACCTTGCCAAGGTTGGGGTCGCGGGTCCGAGTCCCGTTTTCCGCTCAACATGTTGAACAAAAAAGAGCATTAGGGCGTTGGGCCTTAGTGAAAAATGCCCAGGTGGCGGAATTGGTAGACGCGCACGTTTCAGGTGCGTGTGCCG
>CAMVAI010000092.1 GCA_947165435.1 uncultured Prevotella sp. | reverse complement strand
TGGCGGAAACCAGTGGCCTCTCCACAAATGGATTTATTATATAAATGAGGTAAAACACACATTTTGGTGACGCATCGCCGAAGTCAGGGCATAAGTTTATTCATATACGGTAGGCTCCTAAATCAATGATAATCGGCTGGCATCCTCATGTCATATAATCCTTACTGCTTTTTGATAGTACGCATAAAGTGAAAGGTAACCATCCCATTTTCGATGTCCTTCCCATAAAGCATGTTGCATGAGCCTATGAGGGTGCGGTACGCGGCCGTATCGGAACATGCCGTCCACGACATTCCATGTATAGCCTTTCCGGCACTTCTCGCTACAGGGCGTGGCCGTCACGTTGCTACTATTCTTGGTACTGGTAGTGGTGTTCGGCGTGGCCGAATGGCTGGAAGGAGGTGCGCTATGAGTGAGACCCCGAAAGTCAACCTGACGCAGGAGGCCGTGGCCGCCGTGCTGGAGATGTGCGACGCCTCGACATTGAACGGCAACATCGACAACCTGGAGTGGGTGGAGGACGAACTTCAGAAGAAGGCCGAGACGTCTTCCGCAACAAGCTCTACCTCTGCGACAAGATAGAGGCTACCGTAGGACCCACCGGCGTGGACAAGGTGAAGACCGTCAACTTCAATCCCCATGCACGTATAATATATAATAAGTATGTCAAAGCTGAGAAATAAACTTCTCAGCCTCTTTTTTTGCCTGGATGTGTTAAAAATAGGTCTTTGGAGCCTTTTTGTTCTAAAAATATTTGGCAGTTTGGAACAAAATCGCTACTTTTGCAGTGTTCATTTAAACAAGCGATCTATGAAGTATTCAGAATTTTACCGTCTGATTGAAAGCTATGGCTGGGAAAAGAAGACAGGAAAAAACAAAGGAACGAACCACGCTAAGTACGTTCATCCCGATTTTCCCTATTACATCCCGGTTGGCAGACACACCTCGCAGGAGGTGAAGCCCGGCACTCTGAACAAGATGCTTAAGATGGCTGGAATCAAAAAGTAAAGAGCTTCTCGAAAGCTTCCCACCCCTCCGGGGGTGGGTTTAAATGGACACTTAAAGTATAGGAGAAGAGAGACATGAAGAAAATTTTGGCGATTATCGAGAAAGGAGAGGACGGAGGATATGGAATATATGCCGCCGATGACAGCGTGCCCGTGGTAGGTGATGGCATGTCAGAGACTGAAGCCAGAGACTCCTTTGAACAGTGTCTGCATGAGCAGGCTGCATTCATGAAAGAACGTACTGGCCAGTGGCCTGACTGGTATGCAGAAGATATGGAGGTGGAATATCGCTATGATATGACTGCATTTTTCATGGCTTTCCCATTCATCAACGTGACAGAGTTTGCCAAGAGCGTGGACATCAACCCATCGCTGATGAGGAAATACAAGAGCGGGGTAGCCAAGGCAGGCCCCAAGCAAAAAGACTTGATACAACATAAGTTTGACGATATTCTGACCAGGCTAGGTTCCGTTAAGTTCTGAACCGGTCGCTATTTAAATGAACGCCGCCCCGGTGTCTGAGGGCATCGGGGCATTTTGATTAACGAAGAAAGGAACCAAGATATGAGTTACTAGTAGATCCCATAGCAACCGCAGTGTTCGTGATAGGTGTGTTATAGGAAATAATGTGTAAATTTGCAAAGTAAAAAGGAAAGGATTGCGATATGTATGTTTTATCACCTGAAGTTGGGTTGCTGATCGCTCTGATTATCGCTGCATGGCTGATTGGAAATAACATGAAGTCAGCTGTTAAGATGCTGCCTTCGCCTGATCCTGAATTTGATGACAAATACAAGAGTGTCATGAAGAAATTGGGTCCTATGACTTGGCAAGAGCATGTGGTAGGAGCATTGCTGATTGTGGCGTTCGTTGCTCTGGTGGTATGGATTGCCTGTATCCTGTAATGCCTTGAATTTTGCCCGTATTTTTACTATAGGGGGACGTGTGCTAACTTTGCCGGAAAACAAAGTTAGCACACGTTCTTATTATGGCTGATAATACACAGGTTTACGTCTCTTTCACTATCGTGCCCCGTTTCTGACCCGATATTTTCCTTAAGCAAAAGATAATCGGCTGATATTCAGCCGATTATCTCCCATTTGGTCGGGATGAGGCGACTCGAACGCCCGACCCCTACGTCCCGAACGTAGTGCGCTACCAACTGCGCTACATCCCGATTGCTTGAAAGCGAGTGCAAAGGTACTACTTTTAAACAAGAAAAAGAGCAACGAAGGCCAAGAATTGCCGTTCGTTAAGAAACTTTAACAGGCGGTAGCGGCAAAAAGTCTTCATACAGCACTAGAAAGTGTCAATTTCTTAGTAACTTTGCAAGCAAAACAGCTTCTGATGAAACGCTTGACCTTGCTAACAGCTTGCTTGCTCCTGACAATTCTTGTCTTGGCACAGCCCGTCATTGTAGTGAAAAGAAATGACGCACAAAGCCTGCTTGATGCCATCCGGGAGGCCAACGAGCGCAATGCGGCAGTGGATGCTGAACGCCTCTACATCTTAATACCCGACGGATATTACGATTTGGGCCAGACGGCGCTGACGCGTATCTCAGGCCATAATGTGGCAGTCGTCGGACAGAGCATGCAGGGTACCGTCATCCGCAATGCGCCGGATGTAAAGAACGAGAGCATCAGCAAGACAGCGGTGTTCCAGAACCGAGGCACCTGCAACTACCTGCAGGACCTGACGCTGAAGAATGAGCTCGACTACTATCATGCCGGTGAGGACGGGCGAGGGGTGTGTCTGCAGGATAAGGGGCATCGCACCATCTGCAACCGTGTGCGCATGCTGTCGTATCAGGATACCTATTATTCAGACAACGAGCAGTGCCAGCACTATATGCAGGATAGCGAGATACACGGCACCATCGACTTCATTTGCGGAGCTGGCGATGTGTGGTTTGAACGCTGTCGCATCGTGACGGAACGGCGCCATCTTGACGGGACGGGGCGCACCATCATCACGGCTCCCCGCACGTCGAAGACCCCGTGGGGCTATGTGTTCCGCTACTGCACGATAGAGAATGATGCCTCTGTGTTCCACTATGGGCGGGCTTGGCATACCAATCCGCGTAACGTATGGCTGTACACCACGCTGCTGGCACCGGATAAACTCTTGCCGCAGCGTTTCGACCCGCAGGGCATGAAACCGTCGGTTATCTATTTCAAGGAGTTTGGCACCATGGATGCTGCGGGGCGCGACATCACTCCACGGAGCAACAAAGTGACGTTCACCCTGCGTGACAACTCCAACGCCTGTGAGCTGGAGACCATTCTGACAAAAGAGGAGGCGCAGCAGTACACACTGGAACGCGTCTTCGGCGACTGGCAACCGGCAGAGCAGTTGAAGCGCATAGAAAAGACAGCCACCAAGCTGAAGAAAGAACATCAACTAAACTGAATATGAAACATTTTTTACTATTAACCCTGACATTGCTGACGGCTGTAGCAGCTACCGCCCAGCAGGTGATTGTTGTGAAGAAGAACGATGGCCGCAGTCTCTTGGAGGCAGTGGCAGAAGCTAACAAACAGAATGCCGACCCGCATGCCAAACGGCTCTACATTCTGATTCCCGACGGATTCTACGATTTGGGAGAGACGGTGCTGACGCGCATCACGGGTCATAACATTGCCTTGATAGGACAGAGCATGGAGGGCACCGTCATCCAGAACAAGCCCGACGTCAAGAAGGAAGGAATCTCGAAGACCGCCATCTTCCAGAACCGCGGCACGGGCAACTACTTTCAGGACCTGACGCTGAAGAATGCCCTCGACTATTATGCCGCCGGTGCCGCCGGCCGTGCGGTGACCCTTCAGGACAAGGGCGACCGGACCATCTGCAACCGGGTGCGACTCCTGTCGTATCAGGACACTTACTACTCGGACAATGACCAGTCGCAGTTCTATTTCCAGGACTCAGAGATTCATGGCACGGTAGATTTTATCTGTGGCGACGGTGATGTGTGGTTCGAGCGTTGCCGTATCGTCACCGAGAAGCGTAGCCTGAAGCCTGGCGGTCGTGACGTGATAGCCGCGCCGAAGACCTCGAAGACACCGTGGGGCTACATATTCAACCGCTGTACGGTAGAGAACATCGAGTCGAACTTCGAGTATGCCCGTGGGTGGAACGCTACGCCCCACTGCATCTGGCTGCATACCACGCTGCTGACACCTGAGAAGCTGACCCCCACACGCTTCGACTATCGTGGCATGAACACGGTGCGCAACGACTTCAAGGAGTATGCCACCGTCGATGGCCAGGGGCGCGACATCACCCCGGCGACGAATGTGGTGACGTTTACGATGCAGAAGAAACGAAAGGAGGGTGACAAGGAGATTGTCACGGAGAGCAGCTATACCGCCGAGACCATCATGTCGGCAGGAGATGCCGCCAGATATGCTGTGGAAAATGTATTCCCTGACTGGCGTCCCGACCGCCGGCTGAAGAAGATAGAGGGGAAAGCCCGAAAACTGATGAAACGCCTGCAATAGGCGCTTCATTCCGTTTACGGACTTCGTCTTCTGGATGTGAGGCGGGTTAGCGTGTTCCCGCTGTTAATGCTATATGCTCTCCAGCATGCGCTTGATAACCACCGAGCAGGAAATCTCACGGTTGGCAGCTTCGGGGATGACGATGCTGTTGGGGCTTTCGATGACATCGTCGGTGACGATGAGGCCCCGGCGAACCGGCAGACAGTGCATGAACTTGCCGTTGTTGGTCCACGACATGTGCTCAGTGTCAACCGTCCACGACATGTCTTTCGACGTAATCTTGCCGTAGTCGGCAGGATTGGTCACACCCGGATTCGACCAGTTCTTGGCATAGATGAAGTCGGCACCCTCGAAGGCCCGACGCTGGTCGTACTCCACACGGGCGTTGCCTACGAACTTGGGGTCCAGCTCGTAGCCCTCGGGGTGGGTGATGACAAAATCCACGTCGGCAGCGTTCATCCACTGGGCAAACGAGTTGGGAACGGCCTGAGGCAGCGCACGGCAGTGAGGAGCCCATGTCAGCACCACCTTGGGCTTCTGGCTGTGGGCTGCCTGCTCTTGGCGATTCCAGTATTCCTCGATGGTGATGAGGTCGGCAAAGGCCTGCAGGGGGTGGACGGTGGCTGTCTCCATGGCGAAGACGGGCTTGCCGCTGTATTTGATAAATTGGTTGAGCACCGTCTCGGCATAGTCGTACTCACGGTCGGTCAGTCCGGCAAAGCTTCTGACGCCAATCATGTCGCAGTAGCATCCCATGACGGGGATGGCCTCCAGCAGGTGTTCCGACTTGTCGCCGTCCATGATGACGCCACGCTCCGTCTCCAGTTTCCAGGCTCCGGCATTCACGTCGAGCACGATGACGTTCATGCCCAGGTTCATGGCCGCCTTCTGCGTAGAGAGGCGCGTGCGCAGTGAGTTGTTGAAGAATATCATCATCAGCGTCTTGTTCTTGCCCAGATGCTGATATTTGAAACGTTCGTTCTTGATCTCTTGTGCTTCGGCGAGTGCTTGACGGAGGTTGCCGATGTCCTCCACATTGATAAATGTACGCATATTCTTTCGTTTTTATTGATTGTCATTTAGTGTTTTGTCTATTCTCAGGCAGAGCATGGTCATGTCATCGTTCGGAACCGCTCCGTCTCGGTGGCGTTCCACCTCGTATTTCAAGTGGTTAATCACCTGTTCGGAACTCTCGAAAGGGGTGTGCTGCAGAATCTCTAACAGGTGGTTGTCGCCAAACTGTTGCTGTTGTGTGTTTTCGGCTTCGTTCAGTCCGTCGGTATATACAAAAAGCGGACGGTTCATGATGCTGTCTATTTCTTCGCCCACATATTCCAGTCCGGGCCACAGACCAATGGGGGCGTTGGACTCCATATTGATGAAACTGCCGTTCAGGCTGTCGCCACCCAACACCGGCGGGTTGTGCCCGGCGTTACAGAACCACAGGTGCCCGTTGGTTAGGTCTGCCAGAGCGATGAACATGGTGACGAACATGCCGTTTTCGTTGTTCTCCGTCAGTTCGTCGTTGATACGCGTGGTTATCTGACTGGGCATCAGACGCTGCTTGGCCAGAGCTCGGAAGAGTCGGATGGCTTGTGCCATGAACAGCGAGGCCGGCACCCCCTTGCCACTGACGTCGCCCACGCAGAAGTAGAGCCGGTCACCCTGTAGCATGTAGTCGTAGAGGTCGCCTCCCACTTCTCGTGCCGGGGTCATCGAAGCAAAGAGATCTAGACCTTTGCGCTGTGGAAAGCGGCTTGGCACCATCGACATCTGTATGTCGCGTGCAATGCGCAACTCCGATTCAATACGCTCCTTGACCGTCGTGGTCTCTTCCAGTTGGTCGTAGGCTTCCTGTAGCTTCTGGTGGCCTTGTTCCAGTCGTTTAGTAAACTTGCGGCGGTTGTAGATGTTGTATGTCAGAGCTAGGATCATTAGCATGGCGGCAATGATGCCGATGGTGAGCGCAATGATGCGGTGGCGCGATTCGCTCTGCTTGACTTCTGCCATCTCCATCTCGTTCGATATGCCTTTCAGGTTGTCTGTCAGTATGATGCTGTTCAGCGAGTCGGTCAGTTCCATTTGCCGGCGCAGCACGCGATAGGCCCGGACAGAGTCGCCTTGGTGTTCGTAGGTGTTGCGCACAAATTCATAGCGGTCGAGCGGACTTGTAATCTCATAGGCCAGTTCTCGCGCCCGCTCGTAATTGTGCTGATAACAGGCGTAATAAATCTCGATGTACTTACCGTAGATGGATGTCATTCCCTTCGCCTCCAGTTCCTTGTATTTCTTGTAGTTCTCAAGGAAATCTTTGGTGTTGTTCTGCTTGAACTCCAGCATGCCCCTGAAAGCCGAGGCATCGCACATCGTGCTCTCGTCTTTCGACAAGAGGAAGGCTTTGTCGGCCCATTGCAGGGCTTCTTCGGGATATTTATCGAAGGTGATGTAAGCCAGGTCCATGTACAGAGGTGACAATTCGTCAGTCTTCTTCTGCTCGGTAAGTTGTTCCACGGCATCGATGAAGCATTGCCGGGCACCTTCTAAGTTGTTGCAGTCGGCATAAATCAGCCCTAAAGCGCCTGTGGCTACATAATAGTAGTCTTCTTGCTTCTTTTCACGCATGTCGCGCGACATAGCCAAGGCCTGCTTGTAGGCCTGGAAGATGTTCGACTGGTTCAGCTCAAAGATGATGCGGTTGTACCACCCGTTGTAGTAGGCATCCATGTCGTTGATAGAAAGGCAATAGTCCATCAGAGCCTTATTGCTTTCGTCGAACTTGTCGGTGATGCCCGTGTCGAAATAGTAGTACATGGTGTCGCGCAACTGCTGTTGCCGCAGCTGCTGCTCGGCAGTCGGCGCAGCCATGGCGCACATTCCTGATGTCAGCAGGAGCATGGGAACTATGGCATGTGTCAATGGTATTCGGCTTGTCGTCATGTCCTGGTTAATGGTTGTTAATGAGTTTTTTCTTGCGCTATGGGCGGGTCTGTCCTTCGCCCTCGATAAGCCACTTGTACGTGCATATCTCCTCTAACGCCATGGGACCTCGCGGGCCGAGCTTTTGGGTCGATATGCCTATCTCGGCACCCAGCCCGAACTGTGCCCCGTCGGTGAACGAGGTGGGCGCATTCCAATAAACGCAGGCCGCATCCACCTGTTGCTGGAAGCGGTGCGCCGTGGCACTGTTCTGCGTGATGATGGCCTCGCTGTGCCCGGAGCCGTAACGGTCGATGTGCTCCAGTGCCTCGTCTATTGACGTGACGGTCTTGATAGCCATCTTGTAGTCCATGAATTCGGTACCGAACGATTTGTCGGTAGCGGGCTTTAACAAGATGTCGGGGTACTGCCCGGTCAGCAACTGGTAGGCAGGAGCATCGGCATAAAGCTCCACCTTATGGTCGAGCAGCGGTTTCACCAGTTCCGCCAGATCGCCGAGCCGTTGTTCGTGGATGAGTAGGCAGTCCAGTGCGTTGCACACCGATACCCGCCGTGTCTTGGCATTGTTCACGATGGCTTTTCCTATTTCCAGGTCACCCTCTACGTCGAAATAGGTATTCACCACACCCGCGCCGGTCTCGATGACGGGAATGCGGGCGGTGTCGCGCACGAAATCTATCAGCCGTCGCCCGCCACGTGGTATGCACAAATCTACGTAGCCCACGGCGTTCAGCAGTTCTCCCGTTGCCTCGTGGGTGGCCGGCAACAGCGTCACCACGTCGGGGTTGATGCCATGCTGTTCGAGCACTCCGTGAATCAGCTCCACGGCAGCCTGGTTCGACAGGTCGGCATCCGAACCTCCCTTCAGCACACAGGCATTGCCGCTCTTGAAGCAGAGTGAGAAGACGTCGAAGGTCACGTTGGGACGTGCCTCGTAAATCATGCCAATCACGCCGAAGGGCACCGAGACGCGGCACAGCCGCAGTCCGTTGGGCAGCGTTTTCTGCTTGGTGATGTGCCCTAACGGCGACGGTAGGGTAGCCACGTTGCGCATGTCGCCGGCAATGTCCTGCAGTCGTTTCGGGGTCAGTTGCAGACGGTCGTACAGCGGGTTTTGGGGATTCATCTTGGCCAAGTCCAGCCGGTTGGCGGCCAGTATGCGCTCGCCGTAGTCAATGATGCTGTCGGCCACCGCATGGAGGATGTCGTTGCGCTGCTCGTCGCTAAGTGCCGCGAGGCTCTTGCTCGCTGTCTTTACTCTTTCGAAGGTCTCTTTCAGTTGCATGTCGGTATGAATTCTGTGTGTGGTATGTTGTGCTTGTTTTCTGCCAGTTCTATGAGGATGTTGTCGCGCTCGCCGTTGGCGATGATGACGCGGATGCCTGTGTGTTGCACTTTCTGTGCGGTGGTGTATTTCGAGTGCATGCCGCCGCGCCCGAAGGCACTCTTCTCCTCCTTGATATACCGGCTGAGGTCGCTGTCGGCTTCCACCTGGCTGATGAGCTTCGACTGCGGGTCGTCAGGATGGCCGGTGTAGATGCCGTCAATGTTGGAGAGCAGTATCAGCGTGTCGGCTTTCATCATCTGTGCGATGAGGCCCGACAGCTCGTCGTTGTCGGTGAACATCAGCTCGGTGACGCTCACCGTGTCGTTCTCGTTGACAATGGGCAGCACGCCGTTCTCCAGCATCACCGCCATGCATGCCCGCTGGTTCTCATATTGCTCGCCGGGCTGGAAGTTCTCCTTCATGGTGAGCACCTGTCCTATATGGATGTGGAACTCGCGGAACAGGTCATAGTAGAGCCCGATGAGCTTCACCTGTCCCAAGGCCGAGAAAAGCTGGCGCTGCTCTACGGAGTCGAGCGAGTGTTCTACCTTCAACTCGCGCCGGCCGCAGGCCACAGCCCCCGACGACACTAATATGACCTCGTAGCCGTTCCTCTTCAGCCATGCTATCTGATCTACCAAGGCTGACATCCGGGTGACATTCAGCTTGCCGTCGGGCCGCGTCAATACGTTAGAGCCTACTTTGATGACAATGCGGTGGTTCATGCTCATTTTTTCTTATCTTTTTCGTTTGCGTTGTCTGTTTTTTCTACAGAGCGCCTTATTTCGCTTTACTGTCGTGCTGCCTGATCTCTACTCGGCGTATTTTACCGCTGATGGTCTTCGGCAGTTCATCGACGAACTCGACTATTCGCGGGTACTTGTAGGGTGCTGTCTCTTTCTTCACGTGCTGCTGCAGCTCTTTCACCAGGTCGTCGCCGGCCTTGTCTTTCCACTCCTTGCCGAGCACCACGGTGGCCTTCACCACCATGCCGCGAATGTCGTCGGGAACACCGGTAATGGCACATTCCACTACGGCGGGATGGGTCATCAGGGCCGACTCTACCTCGAACGGACCGATGCGGTAGCCCGACGACTTGATGACGTCGTCGATGCGACCCTCAAACCAGTAGTATCCGTCTTCGTCGCGCCACGCCATGTCGCCGGTGTGGTATAGCCCGTCGTGCCAGGCCTCGCGGGTCTTTTCTTCGTCGCGATAGTAGCCCTTGAAGAGTCCGATGGGCTTCTTGTCGCCCACACGTACCACTATCTCGCCTTTCTCGCCATCCTCGCACGGCGTGCCGTCAGGGCGTATGAGGTCGATGTCGTACTGTGCGTTAGGCATGCCCATGCTTCCGGGCTTTGGCTCCATCCAGGGGAAGGTGCCCAGCGTCATCGTGGTCTCCGTCTGTCCGAAGCCTTCCATCATCTTGATGCCGGAACGGCCGGTGCTTACCGCCGTTTTCTCCTTGAATTTGTCGAAAACGGCTGGGTTCAGAGCCTCGCCGGCGGTACAGCAGTATTCCAGACTGGAAAGATCGTACTTCGACAGGTCTTCGCGAATCATGAAGCGGTATATCGTGGGCGGTGCGCAGAATGATGTCACGCGGTACTTCTCCATTTGTCGCAGCAGCGTGTCGGCATTGAACTTCTCGTGGTCGAACACAAACACGGTAGCACCGGCAAACCACTGGCCGTAGAACTTTCCCCATACCGCCTTTCCCCATCCGGTGTCGGCAACGGTCAGGTGCAGCGAACCCTCGTGCAAGTTGTGCCAGAAGACACCCGTTGTCAGGTGGCCCAAGGCGTAGAGATAGTCGTGTGCTACCATCTTCGGCTCGCCGCTGGTGCCGCTGGTGAAGTACATCAGCATGGTGTCGTCGTTGGTGTTGACAAAGGCGGGCTTCTTGAAAGCTGGAGCCTTCTGCCATTCCGACTGCCAGTCGCGGAAACCTTCAGGGATGGGCTTCCCATGGTCCGTGATGGTGATATATTGCTTGACGGTGGGGCTATCGGCTTTGGCAGCCTGTATCTGACTGACCACGTAGGCATCGTCCACGCAGATGATGGCCTTCACCGACGCGCGCGTGTTCCTATATATTATGTCGTGCTTCGTCAGCATGTGTGTGGCCGGAATGACGATGGCTCCTATCTTGTGCAGGGCCAGCATGACCACCCACCACTCGTAGCGGCGCTTCAGGATGAGCATCACGGGGTCATTCTTGCCAATGCCCAGCGACAGCAGGTAGCTGGCTGCTTGGTCGGTCTGTGCTTTTAACTCGCTGAATGTGGCGCGTATCTCCTCGCCCAGGTCGTTGGTCCATAGCAGGGCCAGTCCGTCCGGCTTTTCCTCTGCCCATGCGTCCATCACGTCGTAGGCAAAATTGAAATTCTCCGGAATGATAAACTCCAGATGCTTGTTGTAATCCTCTACAGACGTGAAGGTGGTCTGTTTTAAAAATCTTTCTACCATATATGTGTGTCTAGTTTATTCTACGGTGAATGCTAAGAATTTCACAGCCTTGTCACCTATGGCCAGCATGCCGTGTGGCTTCGTGGAGTCGAAGTAGATGCTGTCGCCCTCTTCCAGGACGATGGTCTTGCCGCCAATATACAGCTCCATCTTGCCCTCCAGGACCAGGTTGAACTCCTGGCCGCCGTGGGTGTTCTTATAGATGGTGCGTACACCCGGCTTAGGCTCCACGGTGACGATGAACACGTCGGCCTTGTGGTTGACGAAACCACTCACAAGACTCTGGTATTTATAAGCCTTCGTGCGTTCGATGCTCACTCCCTGCCCCTTACGCACTACGAAGTACGACTTCATGTGCGGTGTTTCGGCAAAAATCAGCTCTTCGGTCGAAATGCCATATTTGTGGGCTATCTTCATCAGGTTCGAGATGGTGATGTCCAGCTCGCCCCGTTCTATCTTCTCGTATTTCTCGGTAGTTATTCCGATAGTCTCAGCTATCTCGCTTATGGGTATGTCGAGCACGTCGCGCAGTCCGCGGAGCCGCTCGCCTATCTGTTTTAGTTGTTCGTCCACCATAATTATTTTCGATTTACGGATTTTCGATTGAGGGATTTTCGATTAACGATTTGCGGATAATCGGTTTACAGTTTTATTTCAGCCCGGCTTTCAGGCCGCGAATCACGCTGCTGGTGAATCCGGCATGTTCCATTTCGTTCAGCCCCTTGATGGTCACTCCGCCGGGCGTGGTCACCATGTCGATGGCTGCCTCGGGGTGCAGACCCGTTGCTTCGAGCAGTGTCACGGCTCCCTTCATGGCTTGCATCACTATCTGCTTGGCGTCGTCGGCCTTGAAGCCCAATTCCACGCCGCCCTCCGAGGCTGCGCGTATGTAACGCATGGCGTAGGCGATGCCGCATGAGGCCAGTGTGGTGCCTGCCGCCAAGTGTTGCTCATCGGTGAGGATGCTTTCGCCCATCGAGTCGAACAGCGCCTTCACCTGGTCGGTATGTTGCGGCTGTGCTGAGGCGCATGGCACGATGAAGGTCATCGACTGTAGCTGAGCAATGGCAATGTTGGGAATGACGAGGAAGGTGGGGATCATGTCGGTGCCCTTGTCGAGCCAAGTCCGAATGTCGGTCCATTTCACGCCGGCTGCCACTACCACCAGTATCTGTCGGCTGTAGTCCAGCACCTCCTTGATGCCCGTCAGCACCTGTTCTACGAGCCAGGGCTTCACCACCACGCACACGACGTCGGCACCCTGTGCAGCCAGCTGGTTGCTGGGCGTTGCCGTGATGCCCATGTTTGCGAAATGGTCACGGGTGGTACGCACCGGGTCGGCTACGCAGAGGTCGCTGTTGCCGATGAATTCGCCTTTGACCATGCCTTCCACCATGGCTCCACCCATGGCTCCGGCTCCGATTACGGAAATTTTCATAATGTCTTCAGTATTTTTGTCAGTTTGTCTATGAATTGGTCGCAGTCTTGTTTTGTCAGGCACAACGGCGGCAGCAGTCGCAGCACGTTCTGTCCGGCACAGCCTGTAAAGCAGTGCTCCTGATAGATGAGCGGCTGGCGCACGTCCTTGTGGGGCACGTCGAGGTCGATGCCTATCATGAGGCCGCGCCCGCGTATGTCAGTGATGTGGCTACTGCCGATGGCTTGCAGTCCCTCCATGAGATAGGTGCCCACCTCGCGGGCATTCTCCACCAGATGCTCCTGTTCAAAGACGTCGAGCACGGCAAGTGCGGCAGCACAGGCCAGGTGGTTGCCGCCGAAGGTGGTGCCCAGCTGGCCATAGACCGGCTGGAAGTCTGGCGAAATCAGTACGCCGCCCATGGGGAAGCCGTTGGCGATGCCCTTGGCCACGGTGATGATGTCAGGCCGGATACCGAGCCACTGGTGTGCGAAGAATTTTCCGCTGCGCCCGTAGCCACACTGTATCTCGTCGCCGATGAGCACCGTGCCGTGCTCGCGGCACAGCTTCTGCAGACCGCGCGCAAACTCTTCGCTGACCATCTGTATGCCGCCCACGCCCTGAATGCACTCGATGATGACGGCGCATACGTCGCCCTTCTGCAGTTCCTGCTCCCAGGCTGCCAGGTCGTTCAGCGGCAGGTAGGTCACATGGCCGTTGTCGTTGATGGGGGCTATGATTTTCGGATTGTTGGTCACTTCCACGGCGAGGCTTGTCCGCCCGTGGAAGGCTTTCTGTGCTGACAGCACGCGGGTGCGCCCGTTGCTGAACGAGGCCAGCTTCAGCGCGTTCTCGTTGGCCTCGGCACCGCTGTTGATGAGGAACAGCTGGTAGTCGTCGTAGCCGCTGATGCGCCCTAAGCGTTCGGCCAGTTCGGCCTGCAGGCGGTTAATCACTGAGTTGGAGTAGAATCCGATGCGCTTCAGCTGTTCAGTCACTTTTTCTATGTAGTGGGGGTGGCTGTGTCCTATTGATATGACGGCATGTCCACCATACAGGTCCAGATACTCCTGGCCCTTGTCGTCCCACACTCTGCATCTTTGCCCCTTGACGATGTTCACGTCGAACAGGGGATAAACGTCGAATAGTTTCATTGTCATTTAGTCCTTGTTTAACGCTGCAAAGGTACGAAAAGTCGTTGACAATACAAAATAAATCTGCATTTATTCGATAGACGTGACGGTCATCGGAAAGAGTCGGTAAGCAGTTTGATTTCGATTTGTGGCGATATACGCTCGTACAATATGTTATATACGGCATCGAGTATGGGCATGTTCACGTGGCAGTGGCGGTTGATTTCCTTCATACATTTCGTGCCGAAATATCCCTCGGCAATCATCTCCATCTCTATCTGTGCCGACTTGACGGAATATCCCTTGCCTATCATGGTGCCGAAGGTGCGGTTGCGCGAGAAGTTCGAATAGCCCGTCACCAGCAGGTCGCCCAGGTAAGCACTGTCGGTGACGTTGCGCTCGATGGGATAGACCACCTGCAGGAACCGCGACATCTCCTGCACGGCATTAGCCATGAGGACAGCCTGGAAGTTGTCGCCAAACTTCAGTCCGTTGCAGATGCCTGCGGCGATGGCATAGACATTCTTCAGCACCGAGGAGTATTCGATGCCGATGACGTCGGTCGATGTCTTGGTCTTGATATACTCGCTGGCCATGACATCGGCAAACGACTGCGCCTTCTCGCGGTCGGCACAGCCTACGGTCAGGTAGCTGAGCCGTTCCAGAGCCACCTCCTCGGCATGTGACGGTCCGCCGATGCACGCCAGATTCTCGTAGGGCACGTCATAGACCTGATGGAAATACTCCGAACAGACTAGGTTCTCGTCGGGCACGATACCCTTGATGGCGGTGATGACGAACTTGTCGCGTATACGCGTCTTCAGCTTCTTGAGGTGGCTCTTCAGGTAGGGCGACGGCGTGACGAACACCAGCGTGTCATACTGCTGTGCGATTTTGTTGATGTCGCTGCTGAAGAATATCTCGTCGGTGTTGAAACGGACACTTTGCAGATAGGCCGGGTTGTGGCCCAGGCGGCGGAAGTCGTCGATGCGGTCGTCGCGCCGCATATACCATCCTATGTGATGGGTGTGCCCCACCACTATCTTGGCTATGGCCGTAGCCCATGAGCCTCCACCGATAATCGCTATTCTACCACAGTCGTACATCGGACTTCTTCTGTTTGTTGCATCTTTGCATCGGACTTAACGGACTGATACGGACTTTTTCTG
>CAMVAI010000091.1 GCA_947165435.1 uncultured Prevotella sp. | reverse complement strand
AATGCCCGTAAACACGGGCACTTCAGAGGATTTGGCGGAAAATAGAACGTTTACTCCATACTCAGCCCTTCATACTCAATCTCATAGCCCTTGAAAGCTCCCGTTGCCCGCAGCATGGCCTCTGCCTTCTGCTTCAGCGTGCCAATGCTGATCTCGTCGCGCTGCCGCTTGATTTCGTAGAACGTGGCACAATCTGACAGCTCATCCTCCGCAATCATGTCAATCTCGTTTTCGCCCTTACGGTCCCACCAGCGGCCAATCCTCGTAAACTCGCCGCTCCCCATCGCCACACGGTGGAAATAGCGCTCCAGCATCAGACCACTGAAGGTGTTGTAGTCGCGATCGATAATCTCCTGCAACTTGCCGTAGTTCTCAATCTCGATGATGTAGCCATACTTGAAGATGAAACGGAACCAGAAGGAATAGAACACATCACCCAGTTCGTAGCGTACATTTTTCGTACTGCTCTTTTCAAACAACGGCTGCCGCTTGGCTATCAGTTCATAGTCTGTCTCCAGATTGGTCAGGTAACCACCCACCTCGCGCCCTATCATATCCTCTATCTCGCTGCGGGTGTTCTTGCCACTGGCGATGCACGACAGGATGGAGAAATAGGTTCCGTAGTCCTTGCCAAACTCCTCTATCAGGTTGTTCTTCCCTTCGTTCAAGAAAGTGGAGTTAGGGCTGACGACATGCCGGATCATGCTGTCCTTGTCCAGCGCACCGGCATCTACCAGCAGGTTTACGTATTTAGCCACTCCACCCGTAAACGTAAACAACGCCAGCAGGTCTTCCTTACTATAGTCGGGCTTCGCGTCTGCCATAATCTCTTTCAGCACCGAGGGGCGGAAGGGCTTCAGCCGCAGTTCTGCCGTATTCCGTCCGTACAACGGTTCCTTCTTGTCCTTGAAGATTTTCTGCATCAACGAGTAGATGCTGCCGCACACCACGAGGTTCATCTTCGACGTCTTCTCGTACTCGTCCCAGATGTTTTGCATCTCGCTGAACACGCTTTTGTTCACCCGGAAGAAGTCCTGGAACTCGTCGATGACCAGCGTAAAGCTTCTCGTCTCCGACAGTTTCATCAGGTAGCGGAAGATGTCGCTGAACTTGCGGCTGCTGCCAAGCGTAGGGATGCCCAACTTCTCATTCACCTCTTCGATATACGCCTCACAGAGGTCGCCCTCCGCCTTCCTGGCTACAAAGAAATAGACGAAAGGCTCATCCTTGTATGCCTCGCGTATCAGCGTCGTCTTGCCGATGCGCCTCCTCCCGGTGAGCACCGTAAACCGGGCCACCTTCCTTGCCTGTTCCCGAGTCTCCCTCAAGAAGGCAATCTCCTGTTCTCTGTCATAAAACCTCATATCTCACTCTTTTCTCGTTTCCGAAACCGCCATTTCCGAAACCGCCATTTCGGATGCAAAGATAACAACATTACCCGACTTACGCAAATGTTTTCTGCAAAAATCTCCGAAAACCCCAAAATCTCTTCTGAAAGCACATCCGATTATACCAATTTCCTGCCTCACTCCAACAGCACTTCCCAAGTATTTCCCACACCCTTCCCAAACAGATGGCAAGCCCAAACAGCTTGCCTGGGCTTGAGGCACGATGAGAGCCAAGAAAAAAGTAACATCTTTTTACTATTCAGCAAAAAAGTATCAATGTTTAGTAAAAAAAGTCAACTGCCTTTAGAGAAAATGTATTATCTTTGCACCAACATTAGGGAACCTAAATGAACTAACAAGGAAAAATCACTTAAATAATTAATACTAACCTAAAAACAACGTATGGATCTAAATTACAGTAAGAAGACACTTCTGGCCGTCCTGTTCGCCATAGGGCTGTCAGGCTATTCGTCGCCATTGCATGCTGCCGGCGGTTCCTCGCCGCTCGCCGTGCAACAGACGAAGCAGATTACTGGTACCGTGAGCGACGCCATGGGGCCCGTCATCGGTGCGAGTGTAGTCATCAAGGGTACGTCAACCGGTGCCGCCACCGACTTCGACGGAAATTTCACGCTGAATGCCAGTCAGGGCCAGACGCTGGTGGTATCGTACATCGGCTACCTGACGAAGGAAGTCAAGATTGACGGCCGCTCGGTGTATGAGATTACCCTCGAAGAAGACAAGAAAGTGCTCGACGAGGTCGTGGTCGTGGGCTATGGCACGATGAAGAAGAGCGACATCTCCGGCGCCTCCGTATCACTGGGCGAGAAAGCCGTCAAGGGCTCTATCATCACGTCGCTCGACCAGTCGCTACAGGGTCGTGCCGCCGGTGTGACGGCTGTCAGCACGTCGGGAGCCCCCGGTTCGTCGTCGTCCATCCGCGTGCGCGGTACAGCAACCATCAATGCCAATGCCGAGCCGCTGTATGTGATAGACGGTGTGCCCGTGCAGAGCACCGGCACGTCGGGAGCCAGCTACGGTCTGGGCGATGCGCTGGGCAACGGCTCGGTATCGACCATCTCGCCGCTATCGACCATCGACCCTGCCGACATCGTGAGCATGGAGATTCTGAAGGATGCCTCAGCCACCGCCATCTACGGTGCGCAGGGTGCCAACGGTGTGGTGCTCATCCAGACCAAGCGCGGCAAGGCCGGCGACGCCAAGTTCACGTATAACGGCATGGTGGCTTGGAACCGCCAGACCAAGCGCCTGGACCTGATGAACCTGCGCGAATATGCACAGTATTACAATAGCTTTGCCGCCATCGGCGAGGCCAACTACACGGCAGCCCTCTCCGACCCCTCGCTGCTGGGCAAGGGTACCAACTGGCAGGACGCCGTGTTCCAGACAGCCTTCCAGCACTCCCACCAGGTGAGCGCACAGGGCGGATCGGAGAAGGTGCAGTACTACGTGTCCGGCTCGTTCATGGACCAGCAGGGCACCATCATCGGCTCCGAGTTCAAGCGTATGTCGGTGCGTACCAACCTGGACGCACAGCTGAAGAAATGGCTGAAGATGAGCCTGAGCGTCACCTACTCCGACACGAAGGACGACCTGAAGCTGGCCGACTCCGACGAGGGTCTGATAGGATACTCGCTGACCACCATTCCCTCTATACCTATTTATAATATAGACGGCAACTACTCGTCGGTGTCGCAGGAGGGCTATACCAACCCCAACCCCATTGCCATGGCCATGATGGACGAGATACTGCTGAAGCGCCAAAAGCTGAACGGAAACATCTTCTTCGAGGTGACACCCATCAAGGACCTGGTATGGCACGCCGAGCTGGGCTTCGACTTCGGATGGAACAAGGGCGAGACCTACAAGCCCATGGTTGACCTGGGCACCTGGAAGCGCTCCAGTAACGAAAGCCGCGCACAGAAGAACTCAAGCACCTTCTGGCAGCTGAAGAACTACCTGACCTACAGCCGCACCTTCGGCAAGCACTCGGCAACGGCCATGATAGGCCAGGAGTGCTGGGAGTCGAAATACAACTACGTGTCGGCCTACAACACCGGCCTGCCCTCCGACGAGGTACACAGTCCGGCACTGGGCACAGGCACGCCGCAGATAGGCTACGGAAAAGGCAGCAGCGCCATGGTATCGTTCTTCACCCGCTGGACCTACAGCTTCGACAACCGATACAACGCCACCTATACCTACCGTTACGACGGCAGTTCCAACTTCGGTCCCAACAAGCGCTGGGCCGGCTTCCACTCGTTTGCCGCCTCGTGGCGCTTCTCCAACGAGAAATTCATTGAGAGCTGGGCCGGCAAGGTGCTCAGCAACGGTAAGCTGCGCATAGGCTGGGGCCAGACCGGTAATGCCAACATCGGCGGCTACAAGTGGGGCTCGCCGCTGTCGAAGATGGAGACCGCCCTGGGTGTCAGCTACCGTCCGGCACAGATAGCCAACGAAGACGTGCAGTGGGAGAGCCAGGAGCAGTGGAACGTCGGTCTGGACCTCGGTTTCCTGCACGACCGCATCAACCTGACCGTTGACTGGTATCGCAAGGAGTCGAAAGACATGCTCATGCAGATGCAGCTGCCCTCGTACATGGGCACCAGCGGCAACGCCTCGTCGGCACTGGCTGCGCCCTGGGGCAACTTCGGCACCATCCGCAACACCGGTTTCGAAATCACGCTGAACACCCATCCGCTGGTGGGCAAGTTCGAGTGGGACTCTGAGCTGCAGCTCTCGTTCAACAAGAACGAGCTCAAAGCACTGGCCGACGGTTCGAGCAACTCGCAACTCATCGGCTACGGACAGTGGAGCGA
The DNA here is from genome assembly GCA_947165435.1 of uncultured Prevotella sp. Taxonomy (GTDB): domain Bacteria; phylum Bacteroidota; class Bacteroidia; order Bacteroidales; family Bacteroidaceae; genus Prevotella. The sequence continues at coordinate 10,903 of CAMVAI010000091.1, read as the reverse complement.
CGTCGTCAGCCGCACGCTGGTGGGCGAGAGCCTCTTCAACTTCTATGGCTACGTATGCGACGGCGTTTATACCTCGTTAGAGGACATCGAGCGCTCGCCGAAACCCGCATCATACCCCTCGAACGGTATCTTCGCCAAGAACTCTACCGTCTTTGTGGGCGACATCAAGTACAAGGACCTGAACGGCGACGGCATCATCGACGAGAACGACCGCACGAACATCGGCTCGCCGCTGCCCAAGTACACCTTCGGATGGACCAACACCTTCCGCTACAAGGGCTTCGACCTGAACATATTCATCAACGGCTCGGTGGGCAACAAGGTGGGCAACTACCTGAAGATGAAGATGACGCACATGAACTCCACATGGACCAACCAGATAGTGGATGTGAGAGACCGTGCCATTCTGCAGCCCATCAACCCCGGCAAGGACTATACCGGCGGCATAGACCGCGGCGACGGCACGCTGATATACTATTGGTACGACGACATCACGAACGTACAGCTGGCCAACCCCTACACGTCGATGCCTCGCGCTTCGCTGAACGACCCCAACGACAACGACCGCTGGAGCGACCGCTACATCGAGGACGGCAGCTACGTGCGCCTGAAGAACATCGCCCTGGGCTACACCTTCCCCACGAAGCTCATCAAGCGCTGGGGACTGTCGAGCCTGCGCCTCTACTGCAACATTCAGAACCTGCTGACCATTACCGGCTACGACGGCTACGACCCCGAAATCGGTGCCTCTACACAGAGTGCCAACGTGATGGGCCTGGACAATGCCCGCTATCCGTCGCCGACCACCTATTCGTTCGGAATGAATGTCACCTTCTAAATGTGCTTTACCAAACTAAAATCACGATGCAACTATGAAACTATCGAATATCAAATATATGGCAGTTGCCGCTGTAGCCAGTGTGACGCTCACGGCGTGCGAAGACTTCCTGGACCGCCCCAGCGAAGACACCTACAACGTTGACAACTTCTACAAGACCGACGAGCAGTTCCTCTCCAGCGTCAACTATCTGTACAACTCACCCTGGTACGACTTCCAGCGCGGATTCATCAAGGTGGGCGAGGTGCTCTCGGGCAACTACTACTGGGGTTCGTCGCCCTACATGAACTTCTCTGTCAACGGCTCCGACGAAGACCTGGTGAACATGTCGTACTCGCTGTGGGCCGTCATCGGACACGCCAACACCGTTTATGAGACGCTGAAGGGCAATTCGAGCAACAGCGCGGCCAAGAGTCAGGCCATGGGCGAGGCCCTCACGTGGAAGGCGATGGCTTACTTCTATCTGGTACGCTCGTTCGGCGACGTGCCCATCGTACACAGCACCATCGAGCAGTTGCAGGATGGCTCATATACCAGCATTGCCAAGGCCCGCCGGTCGGATGTCTATGACTACATCATCCTCACCCTGGAGAAGGCCATGACCCTGCTGCAGCGCAGCACTACCCCAGGGCGCATCGACTACTATGCCGCCGAGGGCCTGCTGGCCAAGGTGTATCTGACCAAGGCCGGTGTGTCGGGAGCGCTGAGTGCCAGCGACCTGAACATGGCTGCCAGCTACGCCAAGGACGTGATAGACAACTCGGGCCGCAAGCTGACCGAGAATTACGGCGACATCTGGAAGCTGACCAGCAACAACGACCCGGAGAGCCTGATAGCATGGCGATGGACTGTCGGGTCGCAATGGACCAGCCAGAACACGCTGCAGAGCGACCTCGGCATAGAGGGCATGGACGAGTTCGGCGACTGCTGGGGCGGATGGAACGGCCTGTCGGTCGATCTCCAGGAAGCCTTCGGTGTGAAGCTGTTAGAGGCCGGCAGTGCCGACCAGTGGCTCAGCAATCCTGACACGCGCCTGAAGGCAACGATGATGCTGCCCGGATTCACCTACGACTACATGTGGCAGGACAAGGGCGGCTTCAACTACCTCGACTTCATCTACGACAAGACCTACAACACCGCCGCTACCGGCTCGCTGCAGTCGGCCACCGGTGCCAACTGCGTGAAGCACATGTACGGCAACACCGCCGACCACGTGGCAGCACTGGGTATCTCGCCGGCCCGCATGGCCTATGCGCTGGCCACCCACATCCTGCGCCTGTCGGATGTCTATCTGATCTATGCCGAGGCTAAGTTAGGACCCAACCGCGCCACATCGACCGATGCCGACGTACTCGATGCCTACTACGCCGTACACCAGCGCGCCATTCCCACCGCCACCTACCCCACCAGCGTGTCGTGGAGCGACATCTGGAAGGAGCGCCGCCTGGAGTTTGCCATGGAGGGCGACCGGTGGTACGACTTCGTGCGCGTGAGCTACTACGACCCGCAGTTCTGCGTCAACGAGCTGCGCAACCAGAAACGCAACCAGTTCTGGGGGCTGGACGATGTCTATAAGACCTACCAGAGCAGCGGCTCGTGGAAGATAGACCTCTCCAAGCAGGGCTACGACACCAGCACGTCGGCTCCCAACGTCACCGTGATGCTGCGCAAGGACTCGCAAGTGGGCAACCAGGGCTACTTCGCACTGCCCATGGCTGCCGAGGACGTGCTCTTCAACGGCAACCTCGGTTCGAACGTCGAAGGCATTCACATCGACGTGCGCGCTACCTATTCTTATTAATCACCAAAAATGATTCGAAGCTATGAAGAAAATCAATCAATATACGAAAGGGCTCCTGTTTGCCGTACTGGCCGCAGCAGGACTTACACTCACTTCCTGTAAGGACCAGCCCGACAAATACGAGGTAGCCGACGGTACGCCGTCTGTTGACTACATCCGCTGCCTCTCTACCGAGATAACAAGCAGCCGCGACGCTGCCGACATGCACTACACCAACGGCGAGCTGGTAGAGCAGGCCTCGCCGCAGAGCACCATCGCCCTGATCGGCTCCAACCTGCGCAGCGTGGTGCGCGTGTTCTTCAACGACAAGGAGGCCGTGCTGAACAACAGCTACATCACCGACAACGTGCTCATCGTCGATGTGCCCAAGGGTGTGCCTGTAGATGTGACCGACAAGATATACCTTTATAATAATGGCGGTAGCGTGACGACCGTCGATTTCAAGGTGGTCATTCCGGCTCCGAGCATCAACACCATGTCGTGCGAATATGCCAAGCCCGGCAGCGTTGCCAAGGTCATAGGCGAGTATATCGTTGACAATGCCAACACGCCGCTGGAGGTGTATTTCCGCAATGCCGCCGACCAGGACGTGGCCGCCGACATTATCGAGGTGGGGGCAGACAACAGCTACGTCAAAGTACGTATTCCCGACGATGCCGCCGAAGGCCCCATCACGATGACGACCCTCTACGGCACCTCCACGTCGGCATTCTACTATCAGGACAGCCGCGGCACGCTGTTCAACTTCGACACGCCCTACGACGGCCAGGGCATTGTGCTGGGTGTCAACGGCACCAAGGCCGGACACGGATGGCACAGCCGCGAAATATTCAACGACGGAACCTCCATCTCCGGCAACTACCTGCAGTTAGGCGACGGCAGTGCCAAGATGGACGAAGACGGCGGATGGGACGACAGCAACTTCGCCTTCGAGTATTGGTGCGGCTCGTGGGACACCCCGCAGAACATCACCTCGGGCGACGGCATCGCCCTGTACAACCTGCAGGACTTCACGAAGTGGGAGAACATGGACCTGAAGTTCGAAATGTGCATTCCCAGCAGCAGCGCATGGAAGGCCGGCACGATGCAGATAGCCTTCCAAGGCATCGACCAGATTACCCTTTCGGGCAACCCCGTCACCGGCTATACCAACGTGGCCGAGCCGCAGGCTTACATCTTCAACGGCGAGTGGGCCGGCGACAAGGGTGTCACGTTCAATCTTGGCAAGTTCGGCCGCGCCATGTATCGCCCCTGGGCCACCAGTGCCTCCGGCTCTTACGACACGGGCGGCGAGTGGGTCACCGTGCGCATCCCGCTGACCGACTTCTCCTACGACCGTGAGAGCGGTGCTGCCGAGAAGAAATTCTCAAGCTACAAAGACTTTGCCAGCCTCACCATCTTCGTCGTGGCAGGCGGTGTCAAGGGTAAGGAGTGTACGCCTATCATCAAGATAGACAACATCCGCGTTGTTCCTAACAAATAACCATTAATCGAGTAAAAGCTATGAAGAAAATCAATAATATATTTGCCTTGTTGGTGATGGCCCTCGTGGGGCTCTCGCTGACAGCGTGCAGCGAAGACGACCTGGACACCAACCAGTTCCGGGGCGACGTTTCACTGAATGCCTTCGGACCCAACCCCGTGATGCGTGGCGGCACACTGCGCTTCGTGGGCAGCAACCTGGACCAGGTGGCCAGCATCAACATCCCCGGTGTCGGTGCCGTGACCAACTTTGCCGTCATCCGTGCCGGCGTGCCCAGCGAGATTCGCGTAGGCATACCCAAGGACGGCCCTACCGTAGGACGTGTGACGCTGAACACCCGCACCGGACTGGCCATCCCGACACTGACCGACCTGACGTATATAGAGGGTGTCGAGGTGACGGGCTTCACACCCGCCGAGGCTGACCCGGGCACCATCATCAAGATTGAGGGTGAATATCTGAATCTGGTCTATTCCATCGGCTTTGCCGACAACGTGGTGGTATCGTCGAGCGACTTCAAGTCGTGGGACCGCTACGCCATCGAGGTGGCCGTGCCTGAGGCTGCCAAGACGGGCAAGATAGAGCTGTACACCGCCGACCTGACCGTGCAGGGTGACGACGAGCTGGACTACCAGACCATCGTCACTGACGACGCACTCATCGTCGGTCTGCCTACCACGAGCAAGATAGCATCTCCGCGCGGCACAGCCGGTGACGACATGACCGTCACCGCCAAGGCCGGCGAGACCATCACGCTGACGGGTAAGTTCTATAATGTCGTGGATGCCATCAAGTTCGGCAGCTTCAAGACCGAGGAGTTCACCGCCAGCGAAGACGGCACGACGCTGTCGTTCGTACTGCCCGCCGAGGCACCGAGCGGAGCCATCAACCTCGTGTGCAAGTCGGGTGTGGAGACTCCTGCCGGCATCCTGAAGGCCGTCGTGCCCAGCAACCTGGCAGCCGCCCCGGCTCCCGTCAAGGCCGGACAGCCGCTCACCGTCACCGGTCAGGACATGGACCTCGTTGCCAGCGTGCTGTTTGCCGGTAAGGAGGGAAGCGTAGCCGGTGGCGACATCACCGTCGAGGCCGGCAAGGTGGTGGTGGCTGCCGTTCCTGAGACAGCCATTGACGGACAGCTGCAGCTGATTCTTGCCAGCGGCGAGACCGTGGCTGCCGACTACACTCTGGTGAAGCCCGCCGTCACCGCGTACAACGCCAACCCCGTCAGTGCCGGCGCACCGCTGCAGATAACGGGTACCGACCTTGACCTGGTGAAGAGCATCAGCTTCGGCAGCGGTGTGGCAACACTGGAAGAGGGAGCCGTGTCGGCCGACGGCACGACCATCACCGTCACCGTGCCCATGGACGGACAGAGCGGCGAGCCCGAGCTGAACCTGGCCAACGGCACCGCCGTCAAGGCGCTGGCCCTGAACATCGACGAGGCCGTGTTCTGCTACATCACCGAGCTGCCCACCGACGACAACAAGCCGTCGGCCGGCGACATGCTGATGGTGCCCGTCAAGAACGGCGACAAGCTGACCAACGTGTTCATCAACGGCAATGAGGTACACTTCATCTACAACGAGAAAACAGCCATGCTGGCCATCTCCATCCCGTCCAACGCCAAGGCCACATCGGAGCTGAAGCTGGTGTCGTCGAACGGTGAGATAGCGTACGAGATTCCCGTGCTGCCCAACACCGAGATATACACCACCATCTGGACCGGCTCATGGGCCTGCGCATCATGGGCAGGCAACCAAGACCTCGCCTGGGGCGGCTACGACTGGAGCACCGTGACGGCCGGCACCATGTTGGAGATACACCTCGCCAGGACCGTACAAGGCCAGTGGGGATGCATCAGCCTGCGCCATGGCAACAGCTGGGGCCCACTGCCCGAGCCCATTCCCGGCCAGTACGACCTGAACGAGGACGGTGACATCGTGCTCACCATTGAACTGACACAAGCCGTCATCAACGACCTCGTGGACAATGGCGGCCTCGTGGTCACGGGCGACAACTACACGCTGACGAAGGTGGTGCTCCACGAGCATATCGACCTGGAGACGGCCATCTGGACCGGCCCGTGGACATGCTCCGGATGGAGCGGCAACCAAGACCTCGCCTGGGGCGGCTTCGACTGGACGACCATCAAGGCCAACAGCACCATGCGCTTCTACTACCAGAAGATAGATGCCAGCGCATGGGGATGCCTCAGCCTGCGCCATGGCAACAGCTGGGGCGCACTGCCCGAGCCTATTCCCGGCCAGTACGACTTCACCGAGGCTGAGGGCTGCATCGAGGTGGTGTTCACCGCCAACGTGCTGGCCGACATCATCGACAACGGCGGTCTGGTCATGACCGGCGACAACTTCATCCTGACAAAGGTTACTTACGAATAATCAAACACATTGCACATGATAACTATGAAAAAGAATAAAGTATATGTGATGCTGGCAGCGATGGCTGGAGTCTTCGGACTCACAGCCTGCCAGGACACCGACGCTCAATACGAGATTCCTGTCGTGGCAGCACCCGACTATGTCTCTGTGACACCCAGCACCAACGGCGCACTGCTCTACGGCGAGAAGACCATCCGTGTGAAGTTCGACAAGCGTATCAACTTCATGACGGTAAACACCAGCCAGATAACCCTCAACGGCAAGCCCGTGAAGAAGGCCCTCGTGCTGGGTGCCGACTCGACGCTGACCATCACCGCTGATGTCAGCTTCGACAAGACACAGAAGCTGCACATCCCCGCCGGACTCATTGCCAACGGACAGGGCACGCCCTATCTGCAGGACATCAACCTGACGTGGGAAGTGAAAAGCCTGCCCGCCAACGAGGCCACGGCCATGACCGGGCGTCTGGGCTGGGGATTCAACCTGGGCAACCACTTCGACACGAGCAACATGACATATGGCTACTGGGACAAGGCCACACCCACGGCAACGCTCTACACCAGCCTCGCCGCCATGGGCTGCAAGACCGTGCGCATGCCTGCCACATGGACCAACCACATGGACGACAACGGAGTGATTGATGCCTCATACATGGACGAGGTGGCACAGAATGTTGACTGGGCCATCGCCGCCGGGCTGAACGTCATTCTCAACACGCACCACGACTCGTTCGAGGCCGACATGCTGGCCGATGCCTCTACCAACCCCGTCAAGGCTGCCGAGGCCGAGGCCCTGATAGAGAGCGTATGGACACAGATAGCCACCAAGTTTGCCGACAGGAACGAACAGCTGATTTTCGAGACCTTCAACGAGGTACATGCCGGCGACGACTGGAGCACCGGCTCTGACGCACAGTTTGCCACCCTGAACCAGTGGAACGCCATCGCCGTCAACGCCATCCGTGCCACCGGCGGCAACAACAGCACGCGCTGGATAGGCGTCAGTGGCTATGCCTGCAACATCGACATGGCCATCAACCACCTGGTGCTGCCTGCCGACCCCGCCAACCGCATCATGGTCAGCGTACACTGCTACGACCCGGGCAACTTCTGCCAGAAGCCCGTCAACGAGGAAGACGGCTCGCTCTACTGCAACAGCTGGGGCCACAATGCCGACCCGGAGCACTCGAACAGCGGTGCCAACGAGGAGTACCTCATCAACCAGCTCTACAAGCTGCGCACCAACTACATCGAGAAGGGCATACCCTGCTATATCGGCGAGTACGGCTGCGTGAACCAGACCACGGCCAATGCCAACCTGTTCCGCAACTACTACCTCGAGTTCTTCTGCCGTGCGGCCCAGCAGGCCGGTGTGCCCATGTTCATCTGGGACAACAACGCGCAGGACACGGGTAACGAGTGCTTCGGCTACGTCAACCACGACGACGGCAGCTTCATCATGGACGGTGCCTCGCTGATTCCCATGATGGTACGTGCCGCCACGAGCACCGACAGCTCGTACGACTTCTACACCATCTGGAACAACTCACCAGTCTATGTGGCAGAATAGAAACACTATGGTATAACCACCCTGGGGAGGCAGGCCCTTTAGAGCGTCTGCCTCCCTTTTTAACGAACAGGGCGTTCTATCATGAACTTGCCTACACCTAACGAATGAACATGAAACAATTCCTACTCTCCCTGCTGTTCGCCCTGCTGATGCTGAGCTGTGGCGGCGACGAGGCCACGTCAGCCCAAGGTGTGACTCCCGGCGGCGGCACGCCCTTGGCCGAAGCCCCCAAGATTCTATCCACGTCGCCTGCCAATGGTGCTGACGGCCTGCCCATCGGCGATATTGACATCAGTCTGGTATTCAACCAAGAGGTGCGGCTGGCGGCCAGTGGCGTAAGCCTCATCCAGGTGACAGGCGGCACAGCCAAGAGCATCAAGCGGGCCTCGGCAACGACAATCCTCGTCACGGTCAACTGCACGCAATTCGACACAACGGTCAGCATCGCCTTTGCCCAAGGACTCGTCACCGGACTGTCAGGCCGCCAGTCGGAAGCCTACACGCTGACCTTCACCACGCAGAAGAAGCCGGAAATCGCCCCCGGCATCCCCGAGACACCGCAGACCGCTTCGACGGAGAGCGCGAAGCAGCTATACAGCTATCTGTTGCAGCAATACGGCAAGAAGACCATCTCCAGCGTGATGGCCGATGTCAACTGGAACCACTCGTGTGCTGACAAGGTCTATCAGCTCACGGGCAAGTACCCCGCCATGAACTGCTACGACTTCATCCATATCTGCTTCTCGGGGCCAGGCAGCTGGATAGACTACAGCAACCTGCAGCCCGTCAAGGAATGGGCCGATGCCGGCGGACTGGTGCAGCTGATGTGGCATTTCAACGTGCCCAAGAGCGAAGGGGCTACCGACTATAACTTCTATAGTGCCGACGCACCGTTCCGACCGACACGCGCGCTGACCGCAGGCACCTGGGAGCACCAGTGGTTCTACGACCAGATGGACCGGGTGGCCGACATCCTGCTACAGCTGCAGCAGGCAGGCATCGCCGCCACGTGGCGCCCCTTCCACGAGGCCGCCGGCAATGCCACCGCACGCCAGCAGGCCGACTGGACAAGGGCGTGGTTCTGGTGGGGCATCGAGGGTGCCGCAGCCTATAAGCGGCTGTGGGTGGCCATGTTCGACTACTTCCAGCAGAAGGGCATCCATAACCTCATCTGGGTGTGGACCACGCAGAACTACAACGGCAACAGCAGCCAGTACCGGCAAGACATCGAATGGTATCCCGGCGATGCCTACGTAGATATCGTGGCCCGCGACCTCTACGGCTACAACGCTGCACAGAACCTGCAGGAGTTTTCCGAAATCCAAGCCCGCTACCCCCACAAGATGGTGGCCTTGGGCGAATGCGGACAGGGCGACGGCAACGACCCGTCAACACCCACCGACTTCTGGAAGGCCGGTGCCCTGTGGAGCCACTTCATGGTGTGGTACCAGCAACGCACCGACCACACCGACACCATGTGCAGCGACGACTGGTGGCGAGCCGCCATGAGCAGCCCCTACGTCATCACTCGCGACCAACTGCCATAACCGATAGCATTTTTTAATTCTTAATAACAAAAAAATATGAAGAAAATGATGACCCTCACCGCAGCAGCCCTCTTGCTGGCTGCCTGCACCAACACCCAGAAAGCCGACGACCCGTTAGGCGACAGCGGGCGCACCCTGCGCACCGAGCATCTGCTGCAGCACCTCCAGGCGTTAGGCGACAGCACCGTCTATCTGTTCGGACACCACGACGACACCGTCTATGGCATCGGATGGGAAGCCGACTACACCAACGACTCCACCGTCCACCGCCGCAGCGACGTGCAGAGCATCTGCAACGACTACCCTGCCCTGCTGAGCTTCGACCTCGGTCATATTGAGCACGGCGACTCGCTGAACCTCGACGGAGTGCCCTTCCAGCGCATCCGCCAGGAAATCATCGCACACTTCGATGCCGGTGGCATGGTCACGCTGTCGTGGCACGTCGATAATCCGCTCAGCGGCGGCAGCTCGTGGGTAGCCGACTCGCTGAAGGCCGTTGAGACCAAGACCGTGGCAGCCGTACTGGAAGGCGGAACAAAACACGACACCTTCGTCAGCTGGATAGACCGTGTGGCCGACTTCCTGAACTCATTGGAGACGCCCTACGGCGTGAAAGTTCCCGTCTTGTTCCGTCCGTGGCACGAGCATACTGGTTCCTGGTTCTGGTGGGGCCAAGACCACTGCACCACCGACCAGTACAAGGCACTCTGGCAGATGACCGCCGACCGGCTGAAGGAGAGAGGTGTGGTGAATGTGCTCTACGCCTACTCGCCGGGCACGGAACCCGACGGCGACGACGCGAAATACATGGAGCGCTATCCCGGCGACAACATCATCGACGTGATGGGGCTCGACTGCTACTGCTTTGCTTCCGACGGCGACACCACGAAGATTGCCGGCTATGCCGCACAACTTGACAAGAACCTGTCGATGATATGCCGCGTGGCCAAGGAGCACGGCAAGGTGGCAGCGCTCACCGAGACAGGCTACGAGTGCATCAAGACACCCGACTGGTGGACACATACGCTGGCTCCTGTACTGGCCCGCCACCCCATCAGCTACGTGCTAGTATGGCGTAATGCTTACAACCGCCCGGACCACTACTTCGCACCCTACCCCGGCCAGCAGTCGGTTGCCGACTTTGTGCATTTCTACAACGACCCGAGGACACTCTTCCTGCACGACATCAACGCCCTGTATCTAAAATAGTTTGTGTGTTTTTACCTCATTTATATAATAAATCCATTTGTGGAGAGGCCACTGGTT
>CAMVAI010000090.1 GCA_947165435.1 uncultured Prevotella sp. | reverse complement strand
CAGCCGCTCCCCTCCCTTTCGGGGAGGGGTTAGGGGTGGGGCTTTGCTGCCACCTGCCACCCATCTGCCGCCACCTTCTATATGCTTAATATACAGCGGATTGAGCGCCATTGGTGGCAGAGTGGCAGCAAAACGGGTAAAAAATTAATTTTACTACACATACTTACTGCTGGCGCCAGCGCGGGTCGCCGATGCCGAGCTTGTTTTAACATTTTATTAACACGCCCCCACTCCCCACGAACAAGAATCCTGTTCGTAAGTCAATCATTCCCATCACACCCATTCGTTTCCAGACAAAACACGAAAACACGATTCGAATTTGTCAACTCTGCGTTGCAAATGTGTCATAAGAACACACATTTTTAAATACTTTAACCTAAAAAGCGTCACCAGAATGTAAATAATTCAAATTGACAAGCCGCAATTCGCAAATTATTTGTAACTTTGCGCCGCAAAATAAAAATAGGTAGCAAGTAAACTCACAAATTAATTCATATTTTTTAGACTATGGCAAATTTAGATCTGACAAAGTATGGCATCACCGGTTCGAAGGTGATTGCACACAATCCGTCGTATGAGTTCCTCTTTGAGGAAGAGACCAAGGCCGGCCTGACCGGTTTCGACAAGGGCGTGAACACCGAGCTCAACGCCGTGAACGTGATGACAGGTATCTACACCGGTCGTTCACCTAAGGACAAGTACATCGTTGACGATGCTCAGAGCCACGACAAGGTATGGTGGACCACTGAGGAATACAAGAATGACAACCACCCCATGAGCGAGGAGGTTTGGAAGACCGTCAAGGACATCGCCATCAAGGAGCTCTGCAACAAGGAGCTGTACGTGGTCGATGCCTTCTGCGGTGCCAACGAGGCTACACGCCTGGCCGTGCGCTTCATCGTCGAGGTGGCCTGGCAGGCTCATTTCGTGAAGAACATGTTCATCCAGCCCACCGCTGAGGAGCTGGAGAAGTTTGAGCCGAACTTCGTCATCTACAACGCCTCGAAGGCCAAGGTAGAGAACTACAAGGAGCTGGGCCTGAACTCGGAGACCTGCGTGGCCTTCAACACCACCAGCCGCGAGCAGTGCATCATCAACACCTGGTACGGTGGTGAGATGAAGAAGGGTATGTTCTCGATGCAGAACTACTATCTGCCCCTGCAGGGCATCGCCTCGATGCACTGCTCGGCCAACACCGACATGGAGGGTAAGAACACCGCTATCTTCTTCGGTCTCTCCGGCACCGGCAAGACCACCCTTTCCACCGACCCGAAGCGCCTGCTCATCGGCGACGACGAGCACGGATGGGACGACGAGGGCGTCTTTAACCTTGAGGGCGGATGCTATGCAAAAGTTATCAATCTTGATAAGGAGAGCGAGCCCGACATCTACAACGCCATCCGCCGCGATGCCCTGCTGGAGAATGTCACCGTGGCTGCCGACGGCAAGATTGACTTCGCCGACAAGAGCGTGACCGAGAACACCCGCGTTTCTTATCCTATCGAGCATATCGAAAAGATTGCCAAGAAGGTGAACGGCAAGAGCGCCGGCCCCGACGCACAGAACGTCATCTTCCTCTCGGCCGATGCCTTCGGCGTGCTGCCTCCCGTCAGCATCCTGACGCCCGAGCAGACCAAGTACTACTTCCTCTCTGGCTTCACCGCCAAGCTGGCCGGTACAGAGCGCGGCATCACCGAGCCCACTCCCACCTTCTCGGCCTGCTTCGGTCAGGCATTCCTCGAGCTGCACCCCACCAAGTATGCTGAGGAGCTGGTGAAGAAGATGGAGAAGAGCGGTGCCAAGGCTTACCTGGTGAACACCGGCTGGAACGGTACCGGCAAGCGTATCTCTATCCGCGACACCCGTGGCATCATCGACGCCATCCTGGGCGGTGCCATCCTGAAGGCTCCCACCAAGAAGATTCCTTACTTCGACTTCGAGGTGCCCACCGAGCTGGAGGGTGTTGACACCAACATTCTCGACCCCCGCGACACCTACGCTAACGCTGCCGAGTGGGAGGAGAAGGCCAAGGACCTGGCTGCCCGCTTCATCAAGAACTTCAAGAAGTACGAGGGCAACGAGGCTGGCAAGGCTCTGGTTGCTGCAGGCCCGAAATTGTAAACAGCATTTTTGACTTACATCAAATTAAAAGGTGGTTTCGGCTGAAACCACCTTTTAATTATTGTACAGGAACACTTAATCTGCTACCTTTGCACCCGGTAATCGAGACGATTACACAGACAGTTTTCATTAGGTTAGTAGTTTTTAAGGTAAAGATTATGTTATTAGATTTTCAGACATCGGTCCTGTTGGTGTCAGTGGCTTTAGCCACCGTCTTGAGCGTCATCACACTGATGAACACCGACATCCGATAGCCGGAAAGAGCACGGAGTGAGTGATTCATACCGTGCTCTTTTATGTTTACAAAACCTAAAATAAGCATTTTTATGGTATATTTAACTTAATAATTAGCAGAAACATGCTCATATTTGAGGAATTGTGAGTAAATTTGCACCGCCAAATGTCGTAACGTCATTGGCAGTAACAAAAAAAACAGAACAAGTATCGACTGATGAAAAGAATAAAATTTGCAGCCCTGATGTTAGCCCTGCTGGGTATCATGGCCTCATGCAACAAGGTAGATGACGAAGAAACAACGACAACGCTTTACGGCGATGCCGCCATCACGGGTTTCTCCCTAGGCACCATGAACCGCTACGTGAACGGCGTGAAGAGTACCTTCGCAGGCAGCGCCTACCACTTTAACATCGACCAGGCCAGCCACCTCATCTTCAACAGCGACTCGCTGCCCGTGGGTACAGACATCGCCCACGTGCTGTGCAACGTGACGGCACTGAACAACGGCTCGATATGGATACAGACGCTGGAGGATGCCAGCATTATCCAGGCATACAGTGCCTACGACAGCATCGACTTCACGAAAGACCGCCAGTTCGAGGTGTATGCCAGCAACGGTTCGGGCTACAAGAGCTACACGGTGCGGGTGAACGTACACAAGCAGGAGGGCGAAGAGTTTACTTGGACACGACTGGCACATAACGCCGACATGGCACAGATGGACGGTCTGAAGGCCGTCGTCTGCAACGGGGTGAAATACGTCTTCGGACAGATGAGCGGACAAACCCGCCTGCTGGCTTCGGAAGACGGCAACAGCTGGACGGAGCCCGCATCGAACATCAACACGACATTTGCCGCCGATGCCTGGCAGAACGTCTGCGTGAAAAACGACACCATCTTCATGCTCACCAACGGCACGCTGCTGAAATGCACCAACGGCACCGACTGGGAGCAGGTGGCTTCCAGCTCGGCAACACTGACGCTGAAACGGCTCATTGGGGCCAGCACGGCAGAGCTGTATGCACAGGCCGACGACAACTTGCTGTACGTGTCGAAGAACGGCAAAGACTGGAAGCCGGAGACCATCGACGACGCTGAGACCCTGCTGCCCACCGCGCATATCGCCATGGTAAGCTACCCCATGCTGCTGGCCGACAGCACCGACAACGTGGTGATGGCCGGCAGCCGCGACGTGGCCGCCTACCCCAACGACACCATCGACATGGTGTGGCGCAAGATTGCCGACTACCAGAAGCATGCTCCGGAAAGCCACTGGAGCTACATGGAGCGCACCGACAGAAACCGGCTGGCACTGCCCCGAATGGAGAGCGTCAACCTGCTGAGATACGACGACACCATACTGGCTTTCGGCGGCAAAGGCATCGGCGACACGAAGCATGCTGCCTTCCAGATAATGTATCAGAGCCGCGACAACGGCATCACGTGGAAGCAAAACAAGAAATTCGTCATTCCCACCACCTTCGACAGCAGTGCCACACACGTGTCGGCTACGGTCGATGACGACAACAACATCTGGCTCTTCTCGGCAGGCACCGGCGAGGTATGGCGCGGACGGCTGAATCGCTTAGGATGGGAGTACCAGTAAGACGACAGCACACCCCAAGAAAGACGCAAAGCACCACCGAGCATGAAGAACGTTGCAACATACAGGCTGACGGCATGGGTAAGACGACTCTTACCCTGCAGCATGATGCTGTGGCTCTTACCCTGCGGCATGATGCTATGGCTGTCTGTTAGCACCGCCCATGCACAGACAGCACCTGAATACCGTTTAGAGTTAGGCGGCGGCATAGGACTGGCCACCTACCTGGGCGACTTCAACGGAAACCTGACGAAGGGCATGCAGCCCATGGGATCGGTGGTGGCAAAATACAAGTTCAACCCGCGCGGGGCTCTGGCACTGAACGTGAGCTACGGACGCATCAAAGGCTCGGGGCAGGACGCCAAGACCTACTACCCCAACGGACTGAACAGCTACAGCTTCTCGCACGGCATCATGGACATCGGCGTGCGCTACGAGCAGAACTTCTGGTCGTACGGCACCGGAATGGAGTACAGAGGAGCCAAGCGGATTACACCTTATATATATATAGGGCTCGGCGTCGTCATCGCACAGCCCGACAAGACGGAGCTTGGACTCAGCGTGCCACTGGGCGGCGGCGTGAAATACAAACTGGCCGACAGGCTGAACCTCGCCGTAGAGTGGACGGTCCACTTCACTACCAACGACCGTCTGGACGGCATGAAAGACCCCTACGGCATACAAAGCTCGGGCATGTTCAAGAACACCGACTGCTTCAGCTACCTCAGGGCTTCACTGACCTACGACCTGTGGGCGAAGTGCCGCACATGCCATAACGACCGCGACTGACGGTCGGGGCACAGTATTAGAATTTGAAAGTATAAAGAAACAAGCATTAACAGATATGACAGCAGAACTGGAAAAGACACGCATCCCGCAGCACATTGCCATCATCATGGACGGCAACGGACGATGGGCCACAGACCGTGGACTGGACCGCACCTTCGGCCACAAGGCCGGACTCGACACGGTAAAGAAAATCACCGCCGAATGCGCCCGGCTGGGAGTGAAGTACCTGACGCTATACACCTTCTCCACCGAGAACTGGAACCGTCCGGCATACGAGATAGAGGCACTGATGGGACTGGTGCTCAGCTTCATCGAGATGGAACTGTTCACCGACAACAACGTGAAGTTCCAGATGATAGGCGACCTGCAGCGACTGCCGCAGAGCGTGCAGGACAAGATACACTACATGGAAGACCTGACCAAGGCCAACGACGGTATGACGATGGTGGTGGCCATGAGCTACTCGTCGAAGTGGGAGCTGACCAAGGCCGTGCGCGAGATTGCCGAAGAGGTGAAAGCCGGAAAGATGGCTGCCGACGACGTGACGGAAGACACCATCAACAGCCACCTGCTGACCAGCTTCATGCCCGACCCGGAACTGCTCATCCGCACCGGCGGCGAGCTGCGCATATCCAACTATCTGCTGTGGCAGTGTGCCTATTCAGAGTTCTATTTCTGCGACACCTACTGGCCCGACTTCGACGAAGAGGCCCTGCACAGGGCTATTGCCGACTATCAGGGCCGCCAGCGCCGGTTCGGAAAGACGGAAGCTCAGGTGGAGAGTGAGACAGAGCAAAGATAACAAACAGAAAACAGGTGAAAAAACAAAAAGTGACATATATGGCATTAAAAATTAAGGTAAGGGTATGGGAGAAAGGCTTACTACCTATTTGCCTCTCTGCCTTTTTGCCTTTAAACATGGCAGCGCAGGATGTCATAGTAAACCCTGACATATCGTACGCCGGAACGCCACGCAGCTGCGAGATAGCAGGACTGACGGTGAAGGGCGTGGACGACTACGAGGACTACGTGCTGACAGGACTGTCGGGACTGACGGTGGGTCAGACCATCGACGTGCCGGGGCCGGCCATCACCGAAGCTGTGAAACGCTATTGGAAACACGGGCTTTTCTCAAAGGTCTCCATTACTGCCGATTCGCTGGTAGGGTCGAAGATTTACTTGTGCATACACTTAGCCACACGCCCCCGCGTCAGTGCCATCAACTACTTCGGGCTGAAAAAGGCGGAGCGCGAGGACATGGAGGCACGGCTGGGCATCATGAAGGGCTCGCAGATTACGCCCAACATGCTGGACCGTGCCAAAATCCTGGCCAAGAAATACTTCGACGACAAGGGATACAAGAATGCCGAGGTGGAGATAGCCCAGCGCGACGACGTGACGGGCAAGAACGAGGTGATACTCGACTTCAGCGTAGATAAGAAGTCGAAGATGAAGGTGAAGAAGATTATCTTCCAGGGCAACGAGAAGCTAAAAGACAGCAAGATCAAGGGTACGCTCATCAAGAAGGGTGCCTTCGGCAAAATCAACGAGTCGGGCAAGCTGTTCAACATCTTCAAGCCGAAGAAGTTCACACCGGAGCGTTACGAAGAGGCCAAGAAAGCACTGCTGGACAAGTATAACGAGCTGGGATACCGCGATGCCGTCATCCTGGAAGACTCGGTATGGACGGTCGATGACAGCCACGTGAACATACTGGTGAAGGTGGACGAGGGACAGCGCTACTACATCCGTAACATCACATGGGTGGGCAACACCGTGGTGACCAGCGACTACCTGAATGCCGCACTGGGCATGAAGAAGGGCGACATCTACAACCAGAAGCAGATGAACAAACGCCTGTCGGAAGACGAGGATGCCATTGGCAACTACTATTGGAACAACGGCTATCTGTTCTATAACCTGCAGCCCACGGAGGTGAACATCGTCGGCGACTCCATCGACCTGGAAATGCGCATACAGGAGGGCACGCAGGCACACATCAGCCATGTGCGCATCTACGGCAACAACCGGCTGTACGAAGAGGTGGTGCGCCGCGAGCTGCGCACGAAGCCCGGCGACCTGTTCTCGAAAGAGGCCATCACCCGCTCGGTACGCGACATCGCGTCGATGGGACATTTCGACCCGGAGAAGGTGAACCCCGACATCAAGCCGAACTATGAAGACGGCACCGTGGATATCAACTGGGAACTGGAACAGAAGTCGAACGACCAGCTGGAGTTCTCCTTAGGCTGGGGACAGACGGGCATCATCGGACGCGTGGGCATCAAGCTGAACAACTTCTCCATGCGCAACCTGTTCGGAAAGAACAAGATGCACCGGGGACTGATGCCCATCGGCGACGGTGAGCAGCTGTCGCTGTCGCTCCAGTCGAATGCGAAATACTACTACTCCATGTCGGCAGGTTATTCTACGGGATGGTTCGGCGGCAAGCGACCCAACTCGTTCAGCGTGAACGCCTTCTACTCGAAGCAGACCGACATATCGAGCACCTATCGCAACTCGGCATGGATGAACAACTACTATGGGTACTACGGCGGCTACGGCACGTACAACAGCGGCTATTACGACTACAGCGCCATGATGGACGACGACAAGTTCATCAAGCTGCTCGGCGTGTCCATCGGATGGGGCAAGCGTCTGCGCTGGCCTGACGACTACTTCCAGCTGATGCTGTCGATGTCATATACCCGCTACATGCTGCAAGACTGGAACTACTTCCTCATCTCGAACGGTAACTGCAACAACATCAACTTCGGCATCACGCTGTCGCGTACTTCTACCGACAACCAGCTGTTCCCGCGCCGAGGCTCTGAGTTTACCGCCTCGCTGACCATCACGCCGCCCTGGTCGCTCTTCGACAACAAAGACTACGGAAACCTGGCGACACCGGCTACATACAACAGCAACGTGGACAGATATAACAGCGAACTGCAAGACAAGTATCGCTGGATAGAATACCACAAGTGGAAATTCAAGTCGCGTACCTTCACGGCACTGACCAGCGGGCAGAAATGCTTCGTGCTCATGACACGCATAGAAATGGGTATCTTGGGCTCGTTCAACAAGAACAAGAAGTCGCCCTTCGAGACCTTCTACGTCGGTGGCGACGGCATGAGCGGATACAGTTCGGGATATGCCGAAGAGACCATCGGACTGCGCGGCTATGAGAACGGATCGCTGACACCCTACCGCTCGGAGGGCTATGCCTACGACCGCTTCACGCTGGAGCTGCGCTACCCGTTCCTGCTGGGCAACACCACCATCTACGGACTGGGATTCATCGAAGGCGGTAACGCCTGGACGGATGTCAAGCAGTTCAACCCCTTCGACATCAAGCGCTCGGCCGGTGTCGGCGTGCGTATCTTCCTGCCCATGGTGGGTATGATGGGTATCGACTGGGCTTACGGTTTCGACAGGCCGTACATCTCTTCTACTTCAAGAGGCGGCAGCCAGTTCCACTTCGTGCTCGGACAGGAGTTCTAAGGAGAAATGAGTAATGAGAAATGAGTAATGAGAAATGTGTAATGAAAAAATGATGATAAGAATGAGCGTTCTGAAGAAAAAATTAATGATGTTCGTTTTATGCACATCAGCCATGACAATGCAAGCACAGAAGTTTGCATTGGTCGATATGGAGTATATCTTCAAGAACATACCGGCCTACGAGCGTGCCAACGAGCAGCTGAACCAGGTGTCGAAGAAATGGCAGGCCGAGGTCGATGCGCTGCAGATTGAGGCACAGACCATGTACAAGAACTACCAGAACGAGGTGGTATTCCTCTCGCAGGAACAGAAGAAGGCCCGTCAGGATGCCATCGTCGAGAAGGAGAAGCAGGCCGCTGAGCTGAAGCGTAAATACTTCGGACCCACCGGCGAACTGTACAAGAAGCGCACGGCACTGATGACCCCGATACAAGAGGAGGTTTACACGGCCGTCAAGGACATTGCCGACCTGCGCGGATACCAGCTCGTATTGGATCGTGCCAGCGACAGCGGCATCATCTTCGGCTCGCCCAAGGTCGATATCTCCAACGAGGTGCTCAGCAAGCTGGGCTATGCCAATTAACATCGAAATAACGAAATAACGAAATACCGCAATATCGGAATACCGCAATATCGGAATACCGCAATATCGGAATATCGGAATATCGTAACATCGTAATCCCGTAATACCGCAATACCGTAATCCCGCAATATCGTAATATCGAAATTTCATAATAAAAAATTAACAACAAAAGAAAACAATGAAGAAATTATTTTTGATGCTGCTGATGTTTGCCCCCGTTGCAACATTCGCACAGAAGTTCGGCCACGTTAACTCACAGGAGATTATCCAGGCCATGCCCGAGTTCACCAAGGCCCGTACAGAGATTGAGGCTCTCACCAAGCAATATGAGGCAGACCTGAAGTCGATGCAGGAAGAGCTGTCGAAGAAGAGTGAGGCTTACGAGAAGGAACAGGCCACGCTGCCTGCCAACATCAAGCAGCGCCGCGAGCAGGAACTGCAGGAGATGTACCAGAAGATTCAGCAGAGCTACCAGGACAACCAGCAGGCTCTGGCCAAGGAACAGTCGGAAAAGATGCAGGCCATCACCACGAAGGTGCTCGACGCCATCAAGCAGGTGGGTCAGGCCGGCGGCTATGTCTATATCATGGACCTCTCGGGTGGCATTCCCTATATCAGCAATACGCTCTCTACCGACGTGACGGCTGAAGTGAAATCAAAACTCGGACTGAAGTAATATGCTGAGACGACTGGCCATTACCATCATTTGCTGTCTGGCACTTGCCGCCAAGGCCCAGAATGCCATGCAGGCTCAAGTGACCGCTCTGCCTCAGGACACCACGCAGCAGCAAGGTGCCGCCCAACAGGGACTGAAGTTCGGCTATGTGAGCTATCAGGCTCTGCTGACCACCATGCCCGACTATGCCCTCGCCCAGACGGCGATGGCTCAGTTGCGCGAGAAGTACGACGCAGAGCAGAAGCGCGTAGAAGACGACTTCAACAAGAAGTACGAGGAATTCTTGGACGGGCAGCGCAATTTCCCGCAGACTATCCTTCAGAAGCGGCAGAGCGAGCTACAGGAAATGCTCGACAAGAACATCGCCTTCAAGAAAGAGAGTCAGCGGCTGCTGGCAGAAGCCGAGGCAGAGGCGTTAGCTCCCCTCAAGGAACGGCTGAACGCCGCACTCATCCAGGTGGGACAGGAGCAGGGCTATGCCTTCATCCTGAACACCGACCAGCAGGCGGCACCCTTCATCAACCCGGCCTTGGGCGAGGACGCTACGGAACTCGTAAAAGCCGTGCTGCGCTAAACGGTTCACCCAAACAGCCATCATGCAGCACATCACCCTTCCGAGCGTACCGGGACCGATAGGTATCTTTGACAGCGGCTACGGCGGACTGACCATCCTGCATGGCATCCGTCAGCTGCTGCCAGAGTACGACTATTTGTATCTGGGCGACAATGCACGTGCGCCCTACGGCACCCGCTCGTTTGATGTCGTTTACGAATTTACGCGCCAAGCCGTCGTCAAGCTTTTTGAAATGGGGTGCCACCTGGTCATCTTAGGATGCAACACCGCATCGGCCAAGGCACTGCGTACCATTCAGCAAAACGATCTGCCCAAGCTCGACCCCACACGTCGAGTCTTGGGCATTATACGTCCCACGGCAGAGGTCATCGGCCCGCTCACCACCTCGCGCCACATAGGCATCTTTGCCACCGAGGGTACCATCAAGAGCGAATCGTACAACCTGGAAATCCACAAGTTCTTCCCCGACATCAAGGTGTCGGGGGTGGCATGCCCCTTCTGGGTGCCATTGGTGGAATACAACGAAGCCGACTCGCCCGGGGCCGACTACTTCGTCAAGAAACGCATTGACCAGCTATTGGCGATAGACCCTCAAATCGATACCGTCATCTTAGGCTGCACCCACTACCCGATTCTGCTGCCCAAGATACAGAAGCACATGCCTCAGGGCATACGCATTGTTGCACAGGGCGAATATGTAGCCAAGTCGCTGCAGCTCTACTTCGAGCACCACCCTGAGATAGAGCGGCGATGCACGAAAGGTGGCCGTTGCAAATACCTGACCACCGAGAATCCCGACCGTTTCCGCGAGCAAGCCACCATGTTCCTCAAGAGCTTCAACACCACCCAGCAAAAGGGTATGGACGATGCCCTGGAGGTAGAGAACATCACGCTTGGCTATTTCTGACCGTACCCCCATCAGCTTAAAGCCAAATTGCTCAGTGCAGAGAGAGGCACGATATCCACATGGAGACGCTCAAAATACCCCTCCCCGCTTATTCTCTTATTTAAAGCTCTGTTCATCGCAATTCGAACGTTCCGTCGAGTTTAATTTCATGCTCCGTTGAGTCTAATTTCATGGCACTTTCTGCGTAATTTCATGCTCCGTTGAGCAGCAATTGAGCATGAAAATTTACTCAATCTACCAGCGTTTTATGCAGAAAGGGCCATAAAGTCAGTTCTACGAAGCATGAAATAAGATAGAACGGAGCAAACATTGGTTAGAGACGCAATGTTTAATAAACCATAAAATTTCACACTCGCTAATGGTTATTACAATAATAATTTATAATTTTGCACGGTGGTTTGCGCTGCACGAGCTGCGGCATACCGTTTCCGATGCAAGCGTGCAAAGGAGAAACGACAGTGAAACTGCCTGACATTGTGGGTAAAAACAATTAGGAGCAAGTTGTGCTTCGTCTTGTGTTTCGAAATCTGGTAAATTTCAAAAGTGATCAAGATGTACGCAGCAGGTTCCACGCTGATAAGGCGTGGGATTGCTGTATCTGACCTCTTTATCACTTAGGTTTACCAGAGCCTCGAAACAGAAGACGTAGGATGCCAAGCAATCTTACGTCCTTTTTGTGTGCCCGCAGTCGAAGTATTACTGCTAACATTTTTTAATCTCATTAATAACAAACAACAACTAATTCAAAAAAACTATGAATTTAAACAAATTACTCAAAAAATCGCTCCTCGTGGCAGTAGGACTGTGCGCGGGAGCAACGAGTGCGGGGAGTGCACCGTCAAACTATCTTTCAACGTGGACGGGTGTTGTTGGTCCAACAGATTTTACGTCTGATTTCACTCATGGTTCAAAGAAGATTGCCATTGCCGATGGTGAAAGCTACGTGTTTACATTCGTGAACTTTAACAATAACAACAGCAGCAATGCTGATGCTACTTGGATTTTCGAATGCACAGACAACACGAATTTTGTAGATGTTCGTGCAAATGGTGCTAACTGGGTATGGACTGGTGAAGCTGCCAAGGTATTTACAGATGTTACTTACACAGGAAACACCTCCTCAGTCTTTGCCTCTGCTGAGATTTGGAACAAAGCTTATAATGGCGTGACCGTTACACTTACAGTATCGCGTACAGGTAATGTCATATCAGCCACACATACAGCAACAACAAATAAGGTTGATGATGTGGCAAGCCAAACTTATACTGCAACCTTTTCTACAACCTATTCAGGAAGTAACGATGTTTATTTCTATCTGACCAATGTAGCTTCCTATGCGGAAATCACAAATGTGGTATATAATGAGGCTGGCGGCACTTCGCACACTTACGCCTCTGCTATTGAATCGCTACCTTTCAATAGGACTTGGACAGCGCAGACATCTACATATCCTTTTGTGGGTGGTGATATCGTTAATGGAACCAACGTCAAAGCTTTCCGTGTGTCAAATACAACAGCCACCGCTGCTTTTGACAGCGATACAAGTACGGACGGGAATCAGCCCTATACGCTTGGGACTGACGAAACCGTTACAGTATCATTTACAGCATATTTTGGATGGGTTAGTGGTTCTACCACATCTACTGTCCAATTGCTAAATTCTGACGATGTTGTCCTTGCATCATTTACTTATGCACAAGCAAGTAGTAATATTACAGATGTAAAAATTGGAGGAACTACTGTCGCAGGATTTGAGGCTTTCAATGGCCGAAGCAGTCATACAACATCTGGTAAAGAAGGTAATGGATTTGCATCCAGTTCTTATGCTTTTGTGAATAACGCAGGGTATAATCCCGAAATTACGATGACCGTATCTGACAATGGTTATGTCAGCTTAAGATACTATACAGCAAATGGTGTACATGCAGTAGACAAGAGCTATAATGCGACTTTAACGACATCTGGAGATGGCGCTGTCAAAATGGACATAGCTTCTATTAAAATTATTGACAATAATGCTAATGGTGATAGAGCAATTGGCATCAACAACCTGAACATCACATCTGCTGTTGCTCCTAAAGCTGATGTAACTTTCGCTTTTGCTGATACAGAAGACAACAGCCTCGCTTCTGTAAAGGCCAACTATGTTCTTGAAAATGTTGCCGTTGGTGCTACGGTAGAGGATATTATCCCTGATGCAGTAAAGACGACTTTCTTTAATGGCGACAAGTCATACAAGTATGTATATAGCACATTCTCTTGCAGCGATGCTACTGTACCCGCTGGTGGTACTACTGTAACACTGAAGTTTGATGCAAGACAGAAATATAATTTCACGGCTAAGGCCAAGGATGGTGAAGATAACGACTTAGGAACAATAACTACTGGATATGGTTACTCAGATGAGTCTACTACGTTCTATATTCCTGCATGTGTATTGAATGGCAGCAAACTCTATTTCACTACTAATGAGGACTATGAGAAGAGCGAGACATTAACGAGCGATGGTCAGGTCTTGACTTATGCTTATGCAACCAGCACCGTTGACAATGTGGTATTCTTCGCAGAAGGTGAAAGTTTGACTGGTTCTAACGAGGCCACACCTGGATTCAAGTCGTTGGCTTCTAATGGTGTCGTTGGTCGTGGATCTAATCTTGATGTCACGACATTGCCAGCAGGCAATTATACAATATACGTAAGATATTACAATAGCAATTCAAGTGGACAGTCACTCCTTGTTAAGGCAGGTGATGTAGATGTAATCAATGATAATGATGTAAAAGTTCGTCCTACAAAGGATGGTTCTGTCTTACTGGCAGAGTCTACAGATATAAAAATCACAGCTGCAGGCAGTTCAAACTCTGGTTTTGACTATATATACATAGTCCGTACCGGTGATGCTGTCGTCTCTGCCACCATCCCCTCCAGCACCTACGGCACCATCGCTTCTGCATACGCCCTTGACTGCGCCAACCTGCCTACTGGCGTGACGGCTTATAAGGTAAGCGCACTGTCGGCAAGCTCAGCTACGCTGGAGGCTGTTACTGAGGCTGTCGCAGCAGGCACAGGTCTGATTCTCAGTGGAACTGCAGGAACTTACAGCATTCCTGTTGTAGCAAGCGGCAGCGACATCTCGGCTACCAACAAACTGAAGGGTGCTGTTACGGCTACTACGCTTGATGACGGCTCGTTCTATATCCTTCAGAGCGGTCAGTTCCATCTGGTAACTGGTGCTGCTGACGAGGCAGCCCGCACCGTACCTGCAGGAAAGGCTTATCTACTGAAGAGCGACGTTGTAGGTGCTCCAAGCCTGAACCTTGTATTCGACGGTAAGACTACCGGCATCAATACGGTTAAGGGTTCAGAGTTCATGGTGAATGGTGAATTCTACAACCTAAACGGTCAGCGCGTTGTTGCTCCCACGAAGGGTCTGTACATCGTGAACGGCAAGAAAGTGATTGTGAAGTAATTATGATAATTTCTGTCCAAAACAAAAAAAAGAAGAATATGAAAAAGACATATAAGAATCCTGAGATAAAAATCGTCAAGATTCAAACTCAGCAGCTAATCGCTGCTTCGCTTGGCGTGGGTGAAAATGTAAACAGCGCTGCTGGCGCAGAGGCCCCCGAGTTCAACGGCTACTGGAATGAATAATCATTGTCTGGTGCAAGAAAAAAGAATTATTCTAATTTCTTTCCAAGACAAAACGCAATAAAGTCGCGCGGCTCTCTCCGTGAGGACATGGGCCGCGCGATTTCTGTTCCCGCCCGCACAGATGCAGGGTAAGGGACGTTAGTTAGTTTAAAAATACATACTTTGTTTATTGGCCGCTCTCCTGTCGTTCTGGCAGCAATGGCGGAGCGGGCAGGCGGCGGCTGATAAGGTTTTAAGTTTGAAACGGCCCGGTACTATCCGTGAGGACAAACGACCGGGCAGCAAAAAAGTAGTAATGGCGGCTTATCCGAGAGGACGAGCCGCCATGTTTTCGTCAACAGGGAGCCTCTCCACGAAAATTAGTGGCCTCTCCACCAAAATTAGTGGCCTCTCCACAAAAATTAGTGGCCTCTCCACGATCACCAGGAGCCTCTCCACGAAAATTAGTAGCCTCTCCACGATCACCAAGAGGCTCTCCACGAAAATTAGTGGCCTCTCCACGATCACCAGGAGCCTCTCCACGAAAATTAGTAGCCTCTCCACGATCACCAAGAGGCTCTCCACGAAAATTAGTGGCCTCTCCACGATCACCAGGAGCCTCTCCAC
>CAMVAI010000089.1 GCA_947165435.1 uncultured Prevotella sp. | reverse complement strand
ACAACCTTGCCAAGGTTGGGGTCGCGGGTCCGAGTCCCGTTTTCCGCTCATTTTTCCAAAAGATTTTTTAGAAAATTAACCATTCCAGATGAACTTATATTTACGTTATTTTGACAATGAGGTACTGGTTGAGAGCGTTGACGATGCCATAGCTTTTCTGTCCGGTATTGAAGAGATAGGCATGAATGCCAATTTAGAGCAAGACATCCGCAATTATGCGGCCAGTGATGTTTTCTATCCCAAACGTTACAAGGTTCGTCCGCGTGTCTATTTCATTATCATCAAGACCGAGGCTGCCACGATGCAGGATTTCAAGGACAAGAAAGCCATCCACACGCCGAACGGCTTCGAGGACAAGTCGGCGAGTCCTGCCGTGATGCGTCTGAATGAAGAGCGCTTCGGTTGGTACGAGGGCGTGATGGACTTCAAGCGCGTGCAGCAGGTTCCGGGCACGGGCAAGTTCCAGTACCGCGACACGCATTTTGTGGCGCGTTGTAAAGCAGCGTCGGGCATGGATTGCTACAACCGCATTGTTGACCATCTGAGCCAGCGTGTGGATACCCGCAGCCAGTTCCCGTCAGCAAAGGGAAAGAATTTCAAGTTCACCTTTTTAGGGCAGTGCAAGTGATTTCAGCCAAGCGATAGTGACGGTGAATTCAGCCAAGCTATAGAGACGGTGAATAAATTTTGAAGCCAAGCGATAGGATACGGTGAATAAAGTGATGCTGATAGGCAATGTGGGGGCCGAGCCCGAGATACGCTACGTAGAGAGAGGCGTGGCGGTGGCGCGCTTGCGGCTGGCCACTACGGAGCGCGGCTACACGCTGCAGAACGGCACGCAGGTGCCTGACCATACCGACTGGCACAACGTGATACTATGGCGGCGGCTGGCCGAGATAGTCGAGCAGTATGTGCATAAGGGCGACAAGCTGTATATCGAGGGGCGCATCCGCTACACCACCTATGACGACAAGCAGGGGCAGCGGCGCAACACTACCGAGATATGGGCCGACAACATGGAGATGCTCACGCCCCGTTCGGCACAGAAAGGCTCCGAAGCTTCGCCGTCAGCCACAGTATAGTAGAGCTTCCGTCAGCCACAAACAGTAAAGCTTCGCTGTCAGCTACATAATAAGTTCTCATGGACGCATTTCAACAGATTTTTGCCAACGTCACCCTGCTCACGCCCACGACCGGCGCTATTATTGCCGGCTTGCTGGCTTGTGGGTTGCTGTTGGTGTCGGGCTTTGCCTCCGGTTCGGAGATAGCATTCTTCTCGCTGTCGCCCAACGACCTGAGCGAGCTTGACGAAGAGAAAACCCCTTCTGACGCCAAGATCAAGCAACTGCGCAACGAGCCGCAGCGCACCCTGGCCACGATACTCATCACGAACAACCTGGTGAACGTGACCATCATCATGCTATGCAACTATTTTTTTGCCCATACGATAGACTTCGGCACGGCCCTGTGGCTGGAGTTTCTCTGCATCACGGTGCTGCTCACGTTCCTGCTGCTGCTCTTCGGCGAGATTATGCCCAAAATATTTGCCGGTAAGAATGCGCTGCGCTTCTGCCGCCGTGCGGTAGATGGCATCATGCTGCTGCGCCATCTGTTCTATCCCTTTGCCAGCGTGCTGATGCGCTCCGGCGTGATAGCCGAGCGGATGGTTCAGAAGGAGAGCCACTCGCTGAGCGTCGATGATTTGGAGCAGGCTCTGGAGCTTACCGACAAGGAAGACATCAAGGAAGAGCAGCGCATGCTGGAGGGCATTGTGCGCTTTGGCGACGAGACGGCGAAGGAGATCATGACCACCCGCCAGGACGTGGTGGACCTCGACTTCAAGTCATCGTTTGCCGACGTGCTGCGCTGCGTGGTAGAGAACAACTACTCGCGCATCCCCGTCTATCAAGACAACAGCGACCACGTGCGCGGCATCCTGTATATCAAAGACTTGCTGCCCCATCTGTCGAAGAGCGCCACATTCCGCTGGCAGTCGCTCATTCGGCCTCCGTACTTTGTGCCGGAAACCAAGAAGATAGACGACCTGCTACGCGAGTTTCAGGAGAACAAGGTACACATAGCCATCGTTGTCGATGAGTTCGGAGGCACCAGCGGCATCGTCACCCTGGAGGACATTTTGGAAGAGATTGTGGGCGAAATCAACGACGAGTATGACGAAGACGAGAAGAGCTACGTGCGCGTGAACAGCAACACCTATCTCTTCGAGGGCAAGACGCTGCTGAGCGACTTCTACAAGATACTGAAGCTCGACGACGACATCTTCGACGGAGTGGCCGGTGATGCCGACTCGCTGGCTGGCCTGCTGCTTGAAATCAAGGGCGAGTTCCCCCAGTTGCACGAGCGCATGGAGTACCGCCAGTTCTCGTTCGAGATTATGGAAATGGACGAGCGGCGCATTGCCAAGGTGAAGGTGGTGGTACATGATAGCCAGCCGAAGGGCTGACACCGCTACCGCAGCAGGCATGACAGCCCGAAAGGGGCTGATACCGCCGCTCACCAATCCTTAAGGCTTATTCCCACTCCAGCGCCTGATACCACTGGAATCGCTTGATGTCCTGATTGTAGGGGAAGCTGATGCCCCTGTTGTTGTATCGCGCCAGGGGGAAGAACATGCTAATGCAGGCGAACCGCTCCGGCGACATTTCCGAGCGGAAGTCGCCGAACCTCACATGCAGTGCGTGCCACAGCGAACTGTACCGGCTATAGACGACGGCTTGTTGCATCACCCCTTTCCACGCCTCATATTTCTCTGGCTGGTTGGCCAGTACCGCTTGTATCATGTCGGCCATGTCATACATCACCTGCTCGTCGCTGTAGGGCAGATGCTGATAGTAGTACACATGGCCGCGCGTCACATCGGCTCGCTCCACGTAGGCCTTTATCTCGGGCACGATGGCTCGTGTGGCCTCGGCCAGCGCTTCCATCCCCCGTGTGTCAACGGTGCTGATAGGCAGGTGCTCGTCGCCCATTTCCAGATAGTTGGTCTTCTGGGCGTAGTAATGGTCGCACACGGCGGTGTACATCAGCTGGTCGTTGGGGTTGAAGAAGTCGTTCATCAGCGTGCGGTACGGTGCTCCGTTGCCCGTGATTTCTGCCGGCGAGGCTATGATATATTGGGCGGTGCCTCGCAGCTCGTAGGCCACCTCGGCACTCTGCATGTTGCAGCAGTCGAAGAAGATGAATTTCCACCGCATGCCCACGCGCTCCAGCACGCCTCGCAGCTCGGGAATGTTCATCCACATGTCGTCGCTGTTTTTACCGTCATTCGGGTTGTTCTGCAGGTTGTCCGTGCCGTAAGCCCTCCGTCCTGCGACATCGCTCTCTGCGGCATCGCTCCATGCGGCGGCCTTTGCGGCGTTGTTGCCCTGCACAATCCATCCCGAGCCGTGCCCCCAGAACACCAGCGCATAGTCTTGCGCGCCGGGCGACAGCTCAAGCGTGCGTCGCAGCACCTCCTCCATGTTCGCCGGGTCAAGCGAGTTGAAATCTTGCGCATATTTGTACAGCGTGTCAACGGGGTGCGTCGTCTCTCCCGTCAGCCGTGCTATGAAGGGCCTCTCATGGTCGCTGGCCTTGTCGGCGAATATCAGCAGCCGCGACTGCTGACCTATGCCCGCCATGCCTACTATCATGTCGTTGATGTTAGCCTGTGCAAACCCATTCAGATTGTTCTCTGCCGCCATATACACGATGACGGTGCGCTGAGCCGTGGAGGCCTCAACGTGCTCGTCGCTATGGTCGCTGTTGCACGCAACGGCCACAAACGAGCACATAACAAATGTCAATAAATTCCGCATAAACATTAATTTGATGGTGCAAAATTACGAATAATCGGGCAGAAAAGCGTAACTTTGCATGAAAAATTAGCAAAAAAATATATACATACATTTATGAACCGTCAAGCATTATATATCCTCACCGCCTTGTTGCTACTCACAGCCACAGCCGCCCGCTCGCAGCACCGGCTGTCGCAATGCGAAGACACCTGCTCGCACGTACACGGCATCGACCTCAGCCACTATCAGGGCCAGGTGTCGTGGGAAACCGTGAGCAACGAAAGCGGCATTGCCTACGTCTATCTAAAGGCCACCGAGGGCGGCGACCGCATCGATGCCCGCTTCGAGCAGAACATCGTCATGGCCCACGTCTATGGCTTGAAGGTGGGCTCCTACCATTTCTACCGGCCGCGCACGCCCCAGCAGGAGCAGCTGCGCAACTTCATGTCGCAGTGCATACCCGAAGAGCAAGACCTCATACCCATGATAGACATCGAGACCACTGGCGGACTGACCACCGATGCGCTGTGCGACTCGCTGTTCTATTTCCTCGACCTCGTGGAAGAGGCCTACGGCCAGAAGCCGCTGCTCTATACCGGGCGCAACTTCTACAACAAGCATCTGGCGGGCAAGGTGATGGACTACAAGCTCATGATAGCCATGTACACCGACGAGGCCCCCGTGCTCTGCGACGACCAGGACTACACGCTCTGGCAGTACAGCGCCAAGGGGCGCGTGACAGGCATCAGCGGCTTTGTTGACAAGAGCCGCTTTATGGGTCGCCACAACCTGCGCGAGATACGCTTCAGGCACTGACGGCAGAGGGATGTTTTTCCCGACAATGGATTAAAACGGATTACAAGGATTAAACGGCCTGCTGCTTGCGCTTCAGATATTCGGCAAAGATGCGTGCGGCACTTTCCACCTTCGCCACACAGGGGCGCGTTTTGTAGTATTCTGCCGTGCGCGGCGATGCCACATAGCTCGCCGTAGCTTTCTCGCTGCCCTTCAGCCCCAGAATCTCGGCGCATATCAGGCTCCCGTTGTCGGCCTTCGACTGGGCTAGCAGCTGCTGTACCACTTTGTAGCATGCCGACTTGCCCTCGCGGTCGCTGCCTTCGGTCTGTCCGCAGTCGATTCCCGCCAGCATCACGATGGCTGATACGGCACCGCACATCATGCGCATCCTGCCCACACCGCCTCCGAATCCTGCCGCAATCTTCTTCGCCATTGTGTCGTCGAGTCCGTAGATGTCAGCAAACGCCGCCACCACGCTCTGGCAGCAGCCGTAGCCCGCCATGAAATTGTCAACGGCACGCGCCACTCTCTCGTCAGTTTTTTCGTATTTTTCGTTCATTGTTGTGGTATTTTTTTTCGTTTTTCGTGATTTCGATGTTTCGGTTTTTCGGGTTTTCGGATTTTCGATATTTCGATGTTCCTATATTCCGATATCCCATTTTTTCCGTTCACGATCTCAGCGCACAAAGGTAGCAACTTTCTGCGAGACCGCCAAAAATGCGACACGGAAAAATGAGATATTCTGCTACAGGCTGTCAAGATGGACGGCAGTATTACCTTTCAGACCAACGGCGACATCGTCTACTGTCTATGCTCGTGGGAGGATGACACTCGTCGGCAGGGAGTCACGAAGCAAGGGTATATTCGACAGCATTAGTAAGAAAAAGCACGGGAAATTTGGCTAATTGCGCCAAAAGTTGTATCTTTGCAGGCTAAAATACGTAAACTAATAAAATAACAACGATAACAGGATATGGAGAAGAGATTTGCCGAGCATAACGGCATGAATCTGACGCAGACGAACAACGACGTGCTGCAGATGTGGAAAGATAAGAATGTATTCTGGCGTTCCGTGACCGAGCGCGAGGGCTGTCCGCAGTTTGTGTTCTTCGAGGGCCCTCCCTCGGCCAACGGGCACCCCGGCATCCACCATGTGCTGGCTCGAAGCATCAAGGACGCCTTCAACCGCTACAAGACCATGCAGGGCTTCCAGGTGAAGCGCAAGGCCGGTTGGGACACTCACGGACTGCCCGTCGAGCTGGGCGTTGAGAAGGAGCTGGGCATCACAAAGGCCGACATCGACAACAAGGAGTCGGAGCGCTATATCTCAACCGAGGATTACAACCGCAAGTGCCGCGAGAACGTGATGATGTACACCCAGGAGTGGCGCGAGCTGACCGAGAAGATGGGCTATTTCGTTGACTTGGACAATCCCTACATCACCTACGACAACAAATATATCGAGACACTCTGGTGGCTGCTGAAGCAGTTCTACCAGAAGGGACTGCTCTACAAAGGATATACCATCCAGCCCTATTCGCCCGCAGCAGGCACAGGTCTGTCGAGCCACGAGCTAAACCAGCCCGGCTGCTATCGCGACGTGAAGGACACCACCTGTACGGCCATGTTCCGCATGAAGAGCCCCAAGCCCGAGATGACAGGGTGGGGCACAGCCTACTTCCTGGCATGGACCACTACGCCGTGGACGCTGGCTGCCAACTCGGCACTCTGCGTGGGGCCGAAGATAGACTATGTGGCCGTAGAGACCTTCAACCCGTACACCGCCGACAAGGTGACGCTGGTGTTGGCCGAGGCTCGCCTGAACGCATACCTGCCCATTGAGGGCAACATCACCGACAGCGGCGAGATGCCAGAATACAAGAAAGGCGACAAGCTGCTGCCGTACCGCATCGTGGCACGCTACAAGGGTACCGACCTCGTGGGTATGGAGTATGAACAGCTGATGCCTGCCATACGGCCTATGGGCGATGCCTTCCGCGTCATTCCCGGCGACTACGTGACCACCGAGGACGGTGCCGGCATCGTGCATATCGCCCCCAACTTCGGTGCCGACGATGCCTTCGTAGCCAAGAAGGCCGGCATCTGTCCCATCGTGCTGATAGACAAGAAAGGGCAGGAGCGCCCCGTGGTTGACCTACAGGGCAAATACTTTGTGACAGAAGACCTTGACCCCGACTTCGTAAAGCAATACATGGACTTGGCAGAATGGAACAAGTTTGCCGGACGCTACGTGAAGAACGCCTACGACGACACGCTGACCGACAAGGACGAGACGCTCGACATCTCGATATGCATGGACCTGAAGGCGCAGAACAAGGTGTTTAAGATTGAGAAGCACACGCACAACTATCCGCATTGCTGGCGCACCGACAAGCCCGTGCTCTACTATCCGTTGGACTCGTGGTTCATCAAGAGTACGGCCAAGAAGGAGCGCATGTCGGAGCTGAACAAAACCATCAATTGGCAGCCCGAATCGACCGGTACAGGACGCTTCGGCAACTGGCTCGACAACCTGAACGACTGGAATCTGTCGCGCTCACGATTCTGGGGCACTCCGCTGCCCATCTGGCGATCGGAGGACGGTGAAGAGCTGTGCATCGGCAGCATCGAGGAACTGTACAACGAGATAGAGAAGGCCGTAGAGGCAGGCTTCATGCCGTCGAACCCGCTGAAGGACAAAGGCTTCGTAGTAGGCGACATGAGTCAGGAGAACTACGACCGCATTGACCTGCATCGCCCCTATGTCGATTATATCTTCCTTTGCTCGCCTACGGGCAAGAAGATGAAGCGCGAGGCAGACCTCATCGACGTGTGGTTCGACTCAGGTTCAATGCCCTACGCCCAGATACACTATCCGTTCGAGAACCGCGAGCTCATTGACAGCTGCAAGGCATTCCCTGCCGACTTCATCAACGAGGGGGTTGACCAGACGCGCGGATGGTTCTTCACATTGCATGCCATCGCTACGATGATATTCGACTCTGTGGCCTTTAAGAACGTGATTTCCAGCGGATTGGTGCTCGACGCTAAAGGAAACAAAATGTCGAAGCACGTAGGCAATGTGGTCAACCCGTTCGACATGATTGGCAAGTATGGCTCGGATGCCGTGCGGTTCTACATGATGACCAACTCGGAGCCGTGGGACAACCTGAAGTTCGACCCCGATGGAGTGGCAGAAGTGAGCCGCAAGTTCTTCGGCACCTTATATAATACCTACTCGCTCTTCGCCATGTATGCCAACGTCGATGGATTCGACCCCGAGGCTCCTCAGATACCCGTCGGCGAACGACCCGAGTTCGACCGCTGGATACTGTCGTGCCTGAACACGCTGGTAGAGGGTGTGGAGCGCGAAATGAACAACTACGACCCCACGAGGGCAGGCCGACTGATAGACGACTTCGTGGATGCCGACCTCTCCAACTGGTATGTGCGACTGAACAAGAAACGCTTCTGGGGCAAGGAGATGGATGCCGACAAACTGGCTGCCTACCAGACGCTTTACGAATGTCTGATGACTGTGGCTAAGCTGCTGGCTCCCTTCGCTCCCTTCTTTGCCGACCAGCTGTACAAAGACTTGGGCGGCAGCCTTGACAGCGTACATCTGGATACTTTCCCGGCATTCCATGCTGAACAGGTTAACCGCGACTTGGAGGAGCGTATGGCTGTGGCTCAGCGCATCACCACCATCGTGCTGGCCCTGCGCCGCAAGGAAAGCATCAAGGTGAAGCAGCCCCTGCAGACGCTGATGATTCCCCCGGTGGACCAGGCTCAGCGCGAGGCCATCGAGAGCGTTAAGCAGATATTCCTACAGGAGGTGAACGTGAAGGACGTGAAGTTCGTAGAGGGGCAGGGCATATTGGTGAAGAAAGTGAAGTGCAACTTCCGCACGATGGGCAAGAAATTCGGCAAGGCCATGAAGGCTGTGGCCGCTGCTGTCGATGCGCTCACGCAGGAACAGATAGCCCAGCTGGAGGCGAATGGCTCATTGACCCTGAACGACATAGCAGACATGGACACCATAGAGATTCTGGCCACGGATGTAGAAATCATCAGCGAGGACATTCCCGGATGGCTCGTAGGCAACGAAGGCAACCTGACCGTAGCCCTTGACATCACGCTGACCGACGAGCTGCGTGCAGAGGGTATGGCCCGCGAGCTGGTAAACCGCATACAGAACATCCGCAAGAAGAGCGGGTTGGAAATCACCGACCACGTACGCGTGAGCATAGCCCCCAACGACGCTTCCACCAAGGCTGTCGAAGCCTTCGGCGACTATATATCCCGTCAGGTGCTGGCCGACGAACTGAAGGTGGAGGACAACGACGGACAGGCTGTCGAGTTTGACGACTTCGCGCTGAACATCAAGGTAAGTAAATGCTGAAGCGCAATGCTTTACCACCCCATAGAGAAAATAAAACCTTTAGTAAAAGAAAAAGTACACACGTAATTAAATCTTAATGAATTATGGCTGAAAAAACACGTTACACAGACGAAGAGCTCGAGGAGTTCCGTCAGATTATCAATGAGAAGCTGGCTCTGGCCAAGCGTGACTACGACCAGATGATGAGTGCCTTGATGAACAAGGACTCGAACGATGTTGACGACACGTCGCCTACGTATAAGGCTCTGGAAGAGGGCAGCGCCACACAGTCGAAGGAAGAGCTGATACAGATGGCCTCGCGCCAGCAGAAGTTCATACAGGGACTGAAGGCCGCCCTGGGGCGCATAGAGAACAAGACCTACGGCATAGACCGTGTGACGGGCAAGCTGATTCCGAAGGAGCGGCTGCGCGCTGTGCCCCATGCCACGCTGAGCGTAGAGTCGAAGATGGCAGGCAAGAAGAATTGATGGACAATCATACGACATCACAGCGAGGATGGCTGGCAGTGGGTATCGTGTCAGTCATCCTCATCATCGACCAGGTTATCAAGATCTGGGTGAAGACGCACATGACGCTACACGAGCAGATAGAAATCTTCTCGTGGTTCAAGATTGTGTTTATCGAGAACAACGGCATGGCCTACGGGATGGAGATAGGCTCGAAGCTGTTCCTCTCGCTGTTCCGCATCATAGCCATCGGGGCACTCATCTACTACCTTCGGGGGCAGGTTCGCGTCAAGGCCCGGTGGGGCTACATCGTGTGCCTGTCGATGGTGGTGGCGGGAGCGTTGGGCAACGTCATCGACTCGATGTTCTACGGGCTGATGTTCAACCAGAGTTCGGAATACTACGTGAGCTACTTCGTGCCCTTCGGCACGGGGTATGCGCCGTTCCTCATGGGCAAGGTGGTAGATATGTTCTACTTCCCGCTCATTGTCACCACATGGCCCGAATGGATGCCATGGGTGGGCGGCAATCCCTATGTGTTCTTCAGCCCCATCTTCAATTTTGCCGACTCGGCCATATCGGTCAGCGTAGTGCTGCTGCTCTTGTTCTACCGGAAGGAGCTGTCAGCCATATCGTTCAGCAAGAGAAAGGAGGTTGTGGCAAGTGAAGAATAGTCTGGCAGTCATCGTGTTGCTGACGGCAGGCATGCTTTGGAGCTGTAAGCCGTCGTTGCCACCAGGCATCATTGCCAAGGACAAGATAGAGGACATCCTCTACGATTACCACATGGCTCAGGCCATGGGGCGGTTGAAGAGCGGCGAAGAGGCCGACTATGAGCGCATGGCCTGCTATCATGCCGTGCTCAGGAAGCACGGGGTGACGGAGGAGCAGTTCGACTCGTCGATGGTGTTCTACTACAAGCGTATAGACTATCTGAAAGACATCTATAGCCGCGTCAACGAGCGCATGGCCAACGAGGCTACAGCCTTGGGAGCCTCGACGGGTGCGCTGAGCCAATATTCACAGTACAGCGAGGACGGCGACACGGCCAACGTATGGCGGATGGGCACCACGGCGCTGCTAATACCTCGTCCGACGATGAACCGTTTCGACTTCAGCATCACGGCCGACTCCACCTACAAGAAGGGCGATGCCTTCATGCTGCAGTTCAACACGGAATGGATATGCCAGAACGGAACGAAGGATGCCGTGGTGTGCGTGGTGACGAAATACGATGGCGACAGCATTGTGCAGACGGCCAGCCACGTGACGATAGCCGGACTGGCGCAGATTCGCGTGCCGGCCTGCAACACCCGCCTGCTGAAGGAGCTAAAGGGATATATCTACCTGAACGACGGCGGCGACGAGCAGGAGTCGCGCAAGATGATGTTCATCAGCCAGATACAGCTTATACGATTCCATAACAAACAACTACCCGAAGAGAGTGAAACAGAACGAAGAGACTCGGTGCAGACGGATAGCCTGCGGCGAGCTGATTACCCCGCAGGGGGAGCACCTGACACGCTACGTCGTAGAACTGTCGGACGGCAAGGTCGCTACGTACTACCCGTTGAAGAGCGAACAGCCCCGGACCGAGTGGTGGTCAGGGACCATCAGCTTAAGAGATGAAGGCGGCAATATACGCGCGTATTATAAAGGAGAAACCAATCACCTAAAGTAAGGAAAGAGAAAGGAGAAGCCAATCACCTAAAGTAAGGAAAGAGAAACCATTTACTTAAAAACAAAAGACTATGAATACGAAACTACGACTGTCAATCATGAACTTCATGGAGTTCGCCGTATGGGGAGCCTACCTCACCTGTATGGGAAACTATCTCGGTGTGGCCGGACTGGGCGACAAGATTAGCTGGTTCTATGCCATTCAGGGCATCGTGAGCATCTTCATGCCCACGCTGATGGGTATCGTTGCCGACAAATACATACAGCCTCAACGGCTTTTAGGGCTGTGCCATCTTGCCGCCGGTGCCTTCATGCTGGGCTGTTGGTGGCTGGGCCTACAGAGCGGCTTCGGCAACGAGCTGACGGACAAGACGCTCTTCGTGGCCCTTTACAGCCTTAGTGTGGCGTTCTTCATGCCCACCATCGCCCTGGCCAATACCGTAGCCTTCACGATACTGAAGAAGAACGGCATGGACACCGTTCGCGACTTCCCGCCCATCCGCGTACTAGGCACCGTGGGTTTTATCGCCACCATGTGGTTTGTCAACTGTGCCTACGTCGATGAGACAGGATTCGGCTTCACCCTGGGCGAGAACCTGCACAAGTTCCAATATACCTATATGCAGTTCTTCGTGTCAGGCCTGCTCAGCGTACTGCTCTGCGCCTATTGCTTCACGCTGCCCAGCTGCCGTCTGGAAAAGCAGCAAGAGGGTAGGGTGTCGCTCGTCGAGAGTCTGGGGCTGAATGCTTTCAAGCTGTTCAAGCGTCGCCAGATGGCCCTCTTCTTCATCTTCTCGGCCCTGCTGGGTATGTGCCTGCAGGTGACCAACGGCTTTGCCGGTCCCTTCATCACCAGCTTCAAGGGGCAGCCGGAGTTTGCCGACTCGTTTGCCGCCAACAACGCCACGCTGCTCACCAGCATCTCTCAGATCTCCGAGGCCCTGTGCATTCTGATGATACCGTTCTTCCTGAAGCGATACGGCATCAAGGTGGTCATGCTCATGTCGATGTTCGCTTGGGTGTTCCGCTTCGGATTCTTCGGCATAGGCAATCCCGTCATGCCGGGCGTCATCTTCTTCATACTCTCGTGTGTCGTCTATGGTGTGGCCTTCGACTTCTTCAATGTCTCGGGCGGCATCTTCGTCGACCAGGAGTGCGAACCCAGCATCAAGGCCTCTGCACAAGGGCTGTTTATGATGATGACCAACGGACTGGGGGCCACCATCGGTACGTTGGCTGCCGGCGAGATAGTGAACAGCTATTGCCAATGGGAAAACGGATTCCTTGAGGGCGAATGGCAGACGTGCTGGTTCATCTTCGCCAGCTTCGCGCTGGTGGTGGGCATCGCCTTCGCCCTAGTGTTCCAGCCTGAGAAGAAGCCCATAGGCGACATCCGCCACTAAGGCATGACGCAAATTGAACCAGCTATCACAGAGCCAGCGCGACATGAAGGACGCATAGACAGACGATAAGAAAAATGACCACAGACAGATGAAGGAAGTAAGATTCTTTTACGCCCCCGATGCTCCCGAGAGCACCGAGCTGCCCGACGAGGAATCGCAGCACGCCCTGCGTGTGCTTCGCCTCAAGGTGGGCGACGACCTCATGCTTATGGACGGACGGGGTAACTTCTATCAGGCAGAAGTGAGCGACACCACCGGCCACCGCTGCCGCTTCACCATCCGCGCCACGATGCCGCAGCAGCCACAATGGACGGGGCGCATCCATCTGGCCATAGCCCCCACGAAGATGATGGAGCGCATGGAGTGGTTGGCCGAGAAGGCTGTCGAGATAGGCATCGACGAGCTGTCGTTCCTGCTGTGCCGATTCTCCGAGCGACGAGTGGTGAAGACACCGCGTATCGAGAAGATTGTCGTCTCGGCGGCCAAGCAGAGCCATAAGGCATGGATGCCCATGGTCAACGGGATGACAGCCTTCAGCGACTTCGTCCGGCAGCCCCGCAAAGGCCGCAAATATATTGCCCACTGCTACGACGAGATACCGCGCAGCTACCTGTTCGACGAGTTGCGCAAGCCTGCCGTCAGCCCCGATGCCACGGTGCTACCCGATGCAGGCTTTCAGGACGCCACGGTGCTCATAGGCCCCGAGGGCGACTTCTCAATAGACGAGGTAAGGGAGGCGATGGACTGCGGCTTCTTGTCGGTACATCTTGGTGATAGCCGACTGCGTACGGAGACCGCCGGCCTGTCGGCAGTAATGATGATACAATTAAGCAAAAACTAACCATACATTATGCAGAACAAAGAAAATTACTTGCTAAGCTCCGTGACGAAAGACGGAGAATACTGGCAACCGGAATTGGAGACCATGCCCCGCGAGGCATTGGAGAAACTACAGGTAGAAAAGCTGCGCAAGTCGATAGCAATAGCCCTGAAGTCGCCCTTCTACGGCAAGCTCCTGCGCGAGCACGGCATCACCCCCGATAGCATCGAGACGGTGGCCGACATCCGCAAGCTGCCGTTTACCACCAAGCAGGACCTGCGCGAGAACTACCCCTTCGGACTGGTGGGCGGCGACATGAAGGACGCCATCCGCATCCACTCTACCAGCGGCACGACGGGCCATCCTACAGTGGTGACCTATTCGCGCCACGACATCGACTCGTGGGCCAACATGATAGCCCGCGACATGTATATGGTGGGATGCCGCGACACCGACGTGTTCCAGAACTCCAGCGGCTACGGCATGTTCACCGGCGGACTGGGTTTCCAGCATGGTGCCGAGAAGCTTGGAGCCACCACCGTGCCCGCCGCTGCCGGTAACTCGAAGCGGCAGATTATGTTCATACGCGACTTCGGAACCACCTGCCTGCATGCCATTCCGTCGTATGCCATCCGCCTGGCCGAGGTGTTCCAGGAAGAGGGCATCGACCCCAAGACCACCAAGTTGCGCACACTCTTCATCGGTGCCGAGCCGCATACCGAAGAGCAGCGCCGCCGCATAGAGCGACTGTTGGGCGTGAAGGCCTACAACTCGTTCGGCATGACCGAGATGAATGGTCCCGGCGTGGCCTTCGAGTGCAAGGAGCAGTGCGGCATGCACCTCTGGGAAGACAACTACATCCTCGAAATCGTAGATTCCGACACACTGGAGCCCGTGCCCGACGGGGAGATAGGCGAGATGGTGCTCACCACCCTCGACCGTACCATGATGCCCATCCTGCGCTACCGCACGCGAGACCTGACGCGCATCATTCCCGGCGAGTGCAAGTGCGGGCGTACACACCGCCGCATAGACCGCATCAAGGGCCGTACCGACGACATGTTCATCATCAAGGGCGTCAACGTGTTCCCCATGCAAGTGGAGAAGATTCTGGTGCAATACCCCGGCCTGGGCAGCAACTATCTCATCACCCTGGATACCGAAGAAGACAACGACATCATGACCGTCGAAGTAGAGCTGGACGGACTGACTACCGACGTATATCCAGAACTACAGAAGATGACACGCGACATACAGCGTGCGCTGAAGGACGAAATCCTGCTCACGCCGCGTGTGAAACTGGTCAAGAAGGGTTCGCTGCCGCAGAGTGAAGGCAAGGCCGTGCGCGTGAAGGATTTAAGACCGGGTAGGGGATAGACCTGATTATGAGGAATATTCTATTTATCATATTGCTTATGGCTACATCGGGCGCATGGGCGCAAACCACCATGCGCTCGGTGTTCATAGCGATGCCCGACACCATTGTGCCGTACCTTACACAGAACAACCGGCTCGATTTTGCCGATTTCATCGACTCTGGCATGAAAGCCGAGGTTCCCAACAGCCTCGACGGGAAAAGCCGTATGGACCAGATGACCGACCGCCACGCCTTGTTGACGCTTAGCGAGTCCTCGCAAATCGAACTGCTGCTGCTGGATAGTACAGAAGCCTATAACGGCATGGCGCAGATAGTCTGCATGATCTGGACGTATGGCACGGACACTCGCGAAAGT
Source organism: uncultured Prevotella sp. (assembly GCA_947165435.1). GTDB lineage: Bacteria > Bacteroidota > Bacteroidia > Bacteroidales > Bacteroidaceae > Prevotella. Next base: position 451 of record CAMVAI010000089.1, on the reverse strand, counting down.
GTGGTGCATTTCTTTACGACAGCATGGCATGAACTGCCTACGAACCGCTTTGCACTTCTTCCTGACGACATGTTTACTGCTTCGTTTTCCGACGAATTTCAACTGGTATTGAAACCGTCCGGCTATTTTGATACACCAGCCAACGAAGAGCAAAAAAACAATCCTAAAATGTCAACAATCCTAAAATGGGATGGTAAAAGATTTAATTAAAGTTAAAAAAGCGTATTTTATAAAGAAAATATTTGCAGACAAGAAAAACTTTTGTAAATTTGCACTGTGTTTTTCATGGTATTAGATTATTAAGGTTAATTTTAAAGATTGGTTGTCGTGAGACAATCAATTTTTTTGTGTCCGTAGGTGATCTTGGCTCAGTAGATATTTCATAGGGGTAAATAGAGGCTCAGCGGATTTACCCGGTTGGTGAAAGCTTGAGCTAATCAAGAATAAAGTG
>CAMVAI010000088.1 GCA_947165435.1 uncultured Prevotella sp. | reverse complement strand
ACAAAAATCTATATAAATACAATGAAGCCTCTTCAACTAAATTGCAGAAGAACCAGTGAAATCAGGAAAAGTCACTTTGTAGCAGGCCTTTTTGAGTTAGTGGGTAACTCTATTATAGTTAGTGGGTAAGTCTGTTAGAGTTAGTGGGTAACTCTAAAACCCCTACTATTTGAACCCGATTACTCTTCTCGTGTCAACTACATCACTCTTCCTTTGGTGGTTCAAATGCAAAGATACGAGAAATTATCGGAAGTTGTTCGCAACTGATACCGCTTTTATATATTATTAGCAGTTCACGTCAAGCGTCCCGCTGTTCGCCCTCGTCTTGTTGCTCCAAGATGCTTCGTTGCAATTCGGCAATCCGCCTGATGTGATTCTCACGCTTACATGCAGGACAACCGTGACCTGATAGATGCGACTGAGCCCGCTGCCAGAACTCGCCATGACGAGGACAGACTATCAGGACTTTAGAGCGCATGTCCTGATAGCCTGTCTTCGAGTAGTCGTATTTGTCGCCATGCAATTCTCTGGCTCTGGCGATGAACATTTCCTGTTGTGACCCGCTTGTGTGTCTGTTTCTTGCTGCACTTCGGACAGCCCCGCCCCACAAGATGATTCGCCGGACTTTGAAGGAAAACGACACCGCACCGTCTGCGCCTTATCCGTACTGGCGTATGCGTATTGACATATTCCACTTCCGAATAGTCATACTTGTCGCCATGTACCTTCTGTGCTTCCGCAATAAACTGCGATGTCGTTTTCCGATGGTAGGGCATATCTTCGCTATTTCTTTTGCATATATTCTCTTAACTCTGATATTGATTTTTGTATGTTCTTATCATCGGAATATGATACTGATACCACAATATCTTTATTAATGTCAAGTGTGATGCTCCCCCCAGGAATCACCCAATTTATCCTATGGCCACATAATAAATATTGCTACTAATAATAAAGCATTTGTCTTCATCTTCATATTTTTTATTACCAATCTTCGTCTTGTTTACCATTCCCATATACAAGCATATCAAGCAATACATTAAAATACTTCTCCACATTTTGACTAAATTTAGGAACATTATTATTAGCAGATGATAGTCTATTTAAATTTATCTCTTCAAAAGTATTTCCTGGACGGAACGCCTCTTTTATGTTTTTAATAGCTTTAGAAATAGATGGTGGGTTCAGACGAATCTTACCATCTTTAAACTGCATTTCTATTCTGTATTTCACAATAACTTCTACTCGACCAGTAACACCCAAGTATGACATTAGATTTGATTCTGCGGCATTAATAACTATAGTCTTGTCTTCAACTTTTTCCGTCACACGGTCAGGAGAAACATATATGGAAGCAATGCGGGCTAATTGATCCATATATAATTCGTGGGCGGTCTTGCCAGTAAATGGTATTACATAGTAATTGTTAATACTGTCAATCACAAATTTTCCCCCATCCACAAATTTCATTTTGAACTCAATCTTTTCATCTTTTACTGGAATTTGAGTTGAAACTTTCTTAGGGATTGTAGTTTTTCGTGTTGGCCGTTTTGTTTGAGCTGCAACATTAAGCATGTTCATTGTGAACATGAAGATAAGTAAGAATGTTTTTGCTTTCATAATTTTGAGGTTTTATATTACACATTATTGATTCATATACAAAAAAACGTGGACAATCACTTCGTCTACGTTTTCCAGGTATCGGCAAACACCCAAGCTACTTTGAACGAGTAATGTGCCCACGCTACGCGCAGGCATCCATCTTTACTCTTGTAGCTTTCTTCAATTTGCCGATTTCGGAAAACAAGATTTAAGCGGACGCTTTTCCTTTATGTCGTTTGTACTTTTATCTGTCCATTGGCGTATCTGTTTTGATGTTACACATTAATATTATATAAGGTTTCAATTATCCAAATGCCAAGGGCTGCGACACTTCAAAGCGAAGGCCAAGGGCGCTGAGGATTCTGAGGAACATACCTGCACCAGGCTCCACGCTGCCATTCTCTATGCGAGAGATATACGACTTATTGGTTCCCACACGCTGAGCCAATTCCTGTTGGGTGACTTTCTCGCGCTTACGAGCATCACTGATAATCTGCCCCACGCAATAGGCGTAAGCCTCCTTACGGAATGCCTCGCGCTCTGGTGTCCCCACCTTTCCGTAGCGCTCGTCCATCATAGCGTCAACGCTCATTATGTCATTTCTTTCCTGCATAGTATTCCTTTTTTATTTGTATTGCCTTGTTAATCTCGCTCTGCGGTGTCTTCTGCGTCTTCTTCTGGAATCCGTTGAAGAGCATTACCACATTTCCATCGTCGAAGATGAAGAATACGCGAAAGATGTTGCCACCATGCTCAGCTCGCAGTTCGAATATCTCATCGCGCAAATACTTGACGAATTTTGCGTTCACCCGCTCTTGGGTCTTCAGCATATCAATGACATAGAATACTTTACGAGCCTCGGCATCACTCAGCGAGCTGATGAAGTCCTTGAAGTAATTCTTGTATGCTGATATGATTCTTTCACGATTCATGGATGCAAAAGTACAAAAAAGTTTTCATATCAAGCAACTTTTATGAAGAAAAGTTGCTAATTAGTGAAAAATAGTACATAGAATCTACCTATATGTCCACCATTTTCCAATTTTATCTGTCCATTGGCATATCTGTTTTTATTACTATACTTTTATTATTATATATCTCAGAAGATGGCCGCAATGCGACGAATCTGCTTTAGCTTCTCCATAAACGAGGCATCGCGCTCGGCCATCAGCATGTCGTATTCGTTCTGCATAGCAAGCAGTGGGGCGGCATCCACACCGAGAGCAGCCTCCATCATCATGGCCAGTTCGGGACTAAGCGACCGTTTGCCGTTAAGCATTTCGTTGAAGGCTGAATAGGAGATGCCTATCTCCTTTGCCAGTCCGCGTTGCGAAATGCCACGATATTCCAGTTCGTCCTTCAACACCTCGCCAGGATGGGTGGGCTGATAGGGCTTCAGATTATTTGCTATCATCTGCGGGTTTACTCCTTCAAGTGTGGTCATATCTCGTCCTCCTTCTACTTATAATGGTTTGACAATTCTGTAATGTTACATATTGTGGCAATCTGCTTGCCAGCTTCCATGCTTTCAGTGAACTCAATGCGGTATTGGTCGTTGACACGAACGGAGGATACCCCCTCTTTATCGCCATGCAGTTTCTCGTAGTGCAAGGAGCCGTACTTAGCCAGCCCTAAAACATTTTCCTGCTGTTTCATCAGGTTGACCACTTTTACATACTTGCTGACTATCTGAGGCTGAAAGCGGTGTTTCTTATCACTCGCCTTGCCCTCCGTATAGAGTTCCTGTAGGTATGTCTGCTCGAATGTAACTATCATACGGCTGCAAAGGTACAAAAAGTTTTGGGTGTTCGCAAATATAAGAACAATTATTTGCTGAAAAATTATATTAAGTATGGCCTTTGGAGAAAATTACATATACCGTTTCATTTCTTCACCCTCAACTCCTGCATACAACTCTAACATGCTCTTGGCAGGACTCGACTGAATCTTGGGAATCAGGACTTCCTCGACTTGGAAGAAGCCTACCTCTGCCATAAAGGAAAAGCGGGAACCCGCGCCGACATCCTCGGACACGGTTCCCGCTCTTTGTTTCTCCACACTATTATATCTTACAGGCCGTCCGTCGTGGCGGTCTTTTTGGGAGACTATACACAGAAATTTAAACTAAAAGAATGCTATATAGAAAAAGTTTTGTATCTTTGCACCCAAAAGCATATGAAGTATGAGAACGGAGCATTTGGACTTTATCACCTTCTGCGTAGGCAGCCTGTCGGATGCGCTTAATAAGAGTGCGTCGCAGGTGTATGGCGCTCTGCGGTCGTCGGGAGTACTGAACGACTATATTGTGCCGTGCTATGACGTGTTGCACACGTTCAGCAAGGACTATCTTGTGGAGGAACTGACTGAAATGCTAAAGGAAAGGGGAGCACTGGCATGAAAGGTGCGATTGAGCGAGATACCTATGGAAGCCAACAAAACGATACTTCAGATGAAATATGCAAGGATAGTGGCTATCTTTGCAAAGGAATCAGGCTTGCCGCTTGAGGATGCCTTAGCTTTCTTCTATGATTCTGACACGTATAAACTCATTAGTGAGGGCGTGGCCGACATGCATTGCCGCAGTGATGAGTATCTGGCTGACGAGTTGATGTTGGAATACAAGGAGCAGGTTTGCAGCCAGTAAACAAAAGGGCATGAAAAGAACCGTCTTTTAAAAAATATTGGGTTAGAGAATAGGATCAGCAACTAGACTTGACATTACATATACCGTTTCATTTCTTCTCCCTCAACTCCTGCATACAACTCTAACATGCTCTTGGCAGGACTCGACTGAATCTTGGGAATCAGGACTTCCTCGACTTGGAAGAAGCCTACCTCTGCCCTCATGTGTATCTCAATCTTCAAGGGACGTTCATTCCCCCGCCCTATTTTAACCTTTTCGATAGCGTTTGCAGAATACTTGTGGATATCGCCTTCAGCCGGTTTTGACGGTATTTCCAAAGGAATGCGGGCACGTCCTTTTGTCATATCACAACCGTCTGCAATAAGAATGATACCAGCCTCAACGGAATGGATGGGATGTGTAGCCATGTGTCCGATGATGCCTTCTATTGCGATGGAACGGATGATAGTCCGCCTCAGGATATTACCGTCTTCAGGAAGGAGTTGCGACAATACCTTTTCAATAATAGGATAGGATATGATGCCAGAATACAGTTCGTGTCCTTTCCTTCCAATTGTCATTCCGCTGTCATGAAGAAGCGAGGCAAGCATCACCGCCGCTACACTGTCGGCAAACGTCCCGATGTTTTCCTTTTCCAAACTTGTCTGCATTCCTGCTGTATGTAATATACTCAGCATCTTCAAGGCATTGCGGCATACAGTCTTCATGTGGACAGGCCCGTGGTCATTCAACCCCAGACGTCCTATTGACACCATGTTGGCATAATTTTGTATAGCGGCTATTTCCTGATGATTCCGAAGACTATTCCACAGTCTTATAGGCAAGTCATCGCCAGATGTCTGTTCTTCCACAATCTTTGTAACCAAATCGGTTATTTTCTCTTCGACTTGTATTTCTTTTGGTGATTTTGATTCCATAACTTTCTGTTTTTTCTTTATCCATATTATGCCTGAAGTGTGAACCTGACAGTCAGTCCGCCACCAGGAGTGGGAAGGGCCGTTACAGTGCCGCCGTGGACGGTTACGGCATTCTTGACGATGGCAAGGCCGAGACCGGTGCCGCCGAGTTTTCGGCTACGCCCCTTATCTACTCGGTAGAAGCGTTCGAAAAGATGTTCCAAATGCTGTGGCTCTACACCTGGACCATTGTCGCTCACGGAGAACTCATACAATCCGCTGTTGTCACGGACCACGGGCTTACAGGTGATTTCAACGAGAGAGGCATCCGTGGCGTAGGCTATGACATTGTCTATGAGGTTGCGGAAGATGCTATAGATAAGGCTGGCGTCAGCGGCTATAATGACTTGCGGGGGCATCTTCAAGCGTGGTGTGATCCCTTTTTCCTGGAGCGCAAGGGCTGTGTCGTCGAGGATGCTGCGAACAATCTGCACCACGTCCACCTGCTGGTATTCCTCACTATTGCGGAAGTGATTGGCATCCATCTCGTCGAGCCGTGTGAGCGCACTCATGTCAAGCAGCAGCTTGTTCATACGCTCGCTCTGGGCATAGCAGCGCTCCAGGAAATGCTTCTTCTTATCCTCAGGCATGTCGGGATTGTCGAGGATGCTCTCCAGATAGCCGTGGATGCTCATGGCGGGCGTCTTCAGTTCGTGGGCGGCATTCTGCGTGAGTTGGCGCTTCAGCCGCGCCTTGTCTTCCTCGGCATGCCGCAACTTCCAGTAGAGCATGATGATGGTGTGGCTGATGTCACCCAACTCGTCATCGGGAAGATGCCGTTCCAACTCATGATCTAGTGGCTCTCCATTCTCAGCCTTGATGGCAAACTCGCGCAGATAGCCTATATGTCGGCTGATGCGGCGTGTGCTGATATATAGCACGCTTCCCAGGAGCAAGGTCAAGGCTATGGAAAAATAGATATAGGTGTTGTCTGCCCGTAACGATTGCGTCAACTCTGCAGAATAAGGCACGGCGGTGCGCACGATGACGCGCTTGAAGCGTGTGGCGGAGTAGAAATAGGTCTCGTGGGTGGACTGCGACGTGCGCTTGAGGTCGAAGCCATTGCCATCGCGCAGTGCCTGCTGAATTTCAGTTCGCCCAAGATGATTGTCTAATGAGTCAGGATGAGGCTCGTTGCTGTCAAGGAGCACCCGTCCCTGCCTGTCGATGACGGAGACACGGAGACCCTTCAGAGGATGTTGCCTCACATAGCTTAGAAACTGGTGCCTACTGGTGATGCCGTCCTCGCCCAGCACCTGCATGATGTCGTAGTTATACATCTGCAGACGCGAATGAAGGATGTCTATTTTATACTCCTTTTCACGCTGATACTGATAGATGCAGAAGCAAATAGCGAAAAGCAGGAATATACCACCGATGCTCAGCAACAGGTTTCGCTGAAAAACGCTACTTCTCGAAACAGTAACCATAGCCTACACGTGTTTTAATCTGTTTTCCGTAGGGCCCCAGTTTCTTGCGTAGCCTGGTAATGTTGACATCCACCGTGCGGTCAAGCACGAATGTGTCCTGCGGCCAGCAATATTTCAGCAAATCCTCGCGGGAATACACCGTGCCCGGATGCTGAAGCAGGAAGGACAGCAGCTCAAACTCCAACTTCGTGCACGGCAGTTCCTGATGGTCAAGGCTGGCGGTCTTTGCCTTTAGATCAAGCACAATACCCTCATAACAAACCGTGTCTGTCTCGGACATCCCGTCTCGCATTCCATGCGGATATACCCGCCTGAGCACCGCATTGACCCTTGCCTTCACGGTCTTCATGCTCAGGGGTTTGACAATATAATCATCAGCACCGATATTGAGCCCTTTTACCATGTGATTCTCCCCATCGAGTGCCGTAATGAAGATGATGGGAATCTGCGCAGTGGCAGGATTCTCTTTCATCTTATGCGCCATTTGGAATCCCGACATGTTCTCCATCATCACATCCAGAAGAATCAGTGCGTATTCCGTCAAATTCAGCGCCAGTGCCTCCTCTGCAGAATTAACGGTATCCACCTCGTATCCTTCTGTCTCAAGATTATATTGGAGTATCTCACAGATGTCTAATTCGTCATCGACAACAAGTATTTTCATAAATGCTCTATAGTTGTGAATGATACAGATAATTATTTTGGGCGCAAAGTTACCGCTTTTTTCTAAGATGTCGGAATAAAGCGTATTAAATTGTTATGACAATATCCAATGCACACCTCATCCCGTGTTTCACTTTTTGTATTCCTCTTTCGCACCTCAGCCATTCTTGCGTCCCTGTGGTGGCTAATGACAGGTCAGCGGATTTATGCTACCTCCTGGCCTATTAAAAAAGGAGTTCCCTCGCCAAAGCATACGGCGAGGGCTCTTTTTTTGTGTTATAGAGACCGAAAAGAGGATAACAAACAAGCTATATCGAATTTGCATTCTCCTTTCACCAGAGGGCTAATACCCTGTATTTATGCTGGTTACGGTGAAGGGAGTTTTTCGCGGCGCATGCCAGCAGAAACCCGTCTGTCTTCTGTGATGAACCCCGGTTGAGCTCTGTGCTGAACCCCGGTTGAGGTCTGTGCAGGACCCCTTTTCTGCTTATGCTGAACCCGTTTGCGGTTTATGCCCCAAGGATGAGGCAAGGTCTGTGGGGCACTCGGAAATTTGGTCCAATGGGCCACTGAGCTATTGCCGACCTACGTCGGCAGAATTGCCGACCTACGTCGGCAGAATTGCCGACCTACGTCGGCAGAATTGCTGACCTACGTCGGCAGAGTTGCCGACCTACGTCGGCAATAGACAGCACGCATGCCGACTGACCTCAAAAGGCGATGGCAACAGGCTGGCACGCCTGCCGGTCGGCATCAAAAAAAGCGATGTCGGCACGCTTGCCAGTCGGCATCGCAACCGATACTCCCCCTTTTTTTGGGGAGCTTTTTGCACGATTTAGGCTCCATTCACCATAACATATTGTAAATCAACAGCTTAACCTATTGGTGAAAGGAAAATCAGAATACTAATTATTGGGTATTGTACATACGAAGAAATCATCGTAACTTTGCACCGTGTTTTTTAACCACATTTATTCAGTTTACAGACAATGAACAAGACAATCGTTATTTACGGCTCCTCAACGGGAACGTGCGAGGGCATTGCCGAGAAAATCGGTGCCAAACTGGGTGCCGAAGTGTTGAATGTGCAAGAGCTGACCGCCGACGTGTTGGCTGCCAACGTGAACCTGATTCTGGGCACCTCGACGTGGGGCGCCGGCGAGTTGCAGGACGACTGGTACGACGGGCTGAAGGTGCTGCAGGCTGCCGACCTGAAAGGCAAGACGATAGCACTGTTCGGGTGCGGCGATGCCGAATCGTATGGCGACACCTTCGTAGGCGGCATGGGCGAGCTGTATGATGCCGTGAAGAACAGCGGGGCGCGCCTCGTGGGCAGCGTCAGCACCGACGGCTACAGCTACGACGACTCGTCGGCGGTGGTCGGCGGCGAGTTCGTGGGCCTGCCCCTCGACGACGTCAACGAAGACGACAAGACCGACGGCCGCATCGACGCATGGATAGCCGCCATTTCTCCTAACCTCTAAACCTTAAAAACCTATGCCACAAGCCAAGACCACCCCCGCCACCCCAGTAGATTTGAAGGTGCTGATGAACCATATCTATGAGTTCCGTAAAGGTGTGCGCCAAATGGTGCTCTTCACGTGCCACAAGCGCTATGAGCAGTTTGCGCGTCAGCGGTTGGAACACATGGGAATACCCTATCTCGTGCAGCCCGCCGGGCGTCAGAACCTGAATCTCTACTTCGGGCGCGAGGAGTGTCTTGACGCCATCCGCCTGATAGTGAACCGCCCGCTCAACGAGCTGACGCCCGAAGAGGACTTCATTCTCGGAGCACTGCTGGGTTACGACATCTGTGCCCAGTGCCAGCGGTTCTGCAGGCGCAAGGGCAAGTGCCGCAATGCCTGCTAAGACCGTTGAGCAGTGCCTGCGCTCAGCGTCTTTCCTTGAAAAACTGCTGCATCAGTTGGCGGCACTCGTCTTCCAGAATGCCGCCCGTCACCGTGCATCGCGGGTGCAAGGCCCGTGGTGCATAGTCGTGATAGCCCCGCTTCTCGTCGCGGCAGCCGTACACGACGCGTGGCACCTGGCTCCACCCCAAAGCACCGGCGCACATGACGCATGGCTCTACGGTGACATAGAGTGTGCAGTCGGTCAGGTACTTGCCGCCCAACTCGCTGGCAGCCATCGTGACGGCCTGCATTTCGGCATGTGCCGTCACGTCGCCCAGCGTCTCCGTCAGATTATGGGCGCGGGCTATCACCTTGTCCTGGCAGACGATGACTGCCCCGATGGGGATTTCGCCCTCGTCGTAGGCCTGGCGGGCCTCCTGCAGGGCCTTGCGCATATACTGTTCGTCGCGTTTCTGTTGTTCTTCTGCTGTCATAGTGCAAAGGGTCTTTGGTAGAGTGACGCCGTGGCGTCTCGCTGCAAAATTACACAAAATAATCGTTGCCTGCAAAGAAAGGGGCCGGAATTTTGTATGAACGGCCAAAATTTCGTACCTTTGCAGTATGGATTGGAAAATCTTACATATTGAAGAGACCGACTCTACCAACCAATGGGTGAAAGCACACCTCGACGAGTTGCGCCAGGAGGGCCGTCCGCTCTGCGTGACCACCGACTATCAGACGGCAGGCCGGGGCTGCGGCACCAACCGGTGGGAGTCGGAGCGCGGCAAGAACCTGCTGTTCTCGCTGCTCGTCAGCCCCAACGGCATCAGAGCCAACAAGCAGTTCCGCATATCGATGGCCATCTCGCTGGCTATCTGTAAGGCTTTGGGCCAACATCTGGGCTACCTGACCATCAAATGGCCTAACGACATCTATTGGCGCGACGGCAAGATAGGCGGCATACTGATAGAGAACACGCTGCAGGGCAACAGCGTGAGGGACAGCATCATCGGCGTGGGGCTGAACGTGAACCAGCGCGAGTTCAGGAGCAATGCCCCCAACCCAGTGTCGATGTGGCAAATCAGCGAACAGGAGACAGACCGCGACGCGCTGTTGCGCGACATACTGACGACCTTCGAAGACTTTCTGGGCCGGTATAACAAGGAGAGCTACACGGCCATGCTATACCGTAGGCACGGATTCTTCCCCTACGCCGACAAGGACGGGGCGTTTATGGCAGAAATCGTGGATGTGGAAGACGACGGCCACCTGCTGCTGATGGACGACAACGGCCGTGAGCGCCGCTATGCTTTCAAGGAAGTGACATTTATCAACTAAAAATATCATCAAGAACATGGCAAGATTTAAAAGAATTCTGTTGAAACTGTCGGGCGAGAGCCTGATGGGCAGCCAGGGCTTCGGCATCGACCCGGAGCGGCTGAGTGACTATGCACGCCAGATTAAGGAGGTGAGCGAGATGGGGGTACAGATAGGCATCGTCATCGGCGGCGGCAACATTTTCCGTGGACTGTCGGGCTCGCAGAAGGGCTTCGACCGCGTGAAGGGCGACCAGATGGGCATGTGCGCCACGGTCATCAACTCGCTGGCACTGTCGTCGGCCTTGGGGGCCATCGGCGTGAAGAACCGTGTGATGACGGCTATCCGCATGGAGCCTATTGGCGAGTTCTACACCAAGTGGAAGGCCATCGAGGCCATGGAGCAGGGCTACGTGTGCATCTTCTCGGCCGGCACGGGTTCGCCTTATTTCACCACCGACACGGGCAGCAGTCTGAGGGGCATCGAGATAGAGGCCGACGTGATGCTGAAGGGCACGCGCGTAGATGGCGTCTATACTGCCGACCCGGAGAAAGACCCCACGGCTACGAAGTTTGACGCTATAACCTATAAAGAGGTACTCGCGCGAGGGCTGAAGGTGATGGACCTGACGGCCATCTGCATGTGTCAGGACAACAACTTGCCCATCTATGTGTTCAACATGGACGTGGTGGGCAACCTGAAGAAGGTGATGGACGGCGAGGAAATCGGCACGTTAGTACACAACTGACCGCGTAAACGACGAATGGCCGGTGTGAGCCGGGCTGAGTGAGAGCCGGGCTGAGAGAGAGACCGGCCTTTCGTTAGGATTCCTCGACAAAATCTACGTATTCGCCATCGGAATCGTCGAAAATCTTCTTGTTTTCGCGATGCTGGTGGCGATGGTCTATGATGGTCTCGCCAGTGGCTGTCTGTGTGCGGCGCGGCTCGTCTTGCTTGGGTTGTTCGCTGCGCGGCCCCTGGTAGAACGGATTCTCAATCTCCTCGTCGCCGACGCGCTGTCGGCTTGTGGCCTGCTGGCGGTGCCCGTACTGCTGGCGCTGTCGCCCGGTTTCCTCGCGGTGGCGCTGCTCCTCTTGTTCGGCAGCCTGTTCGGCAGCCTTGCGGAAGTTCCGAATGAAACGGAGGATATAGCTGCCGGTGAGCATGAGGATAAGCACGATGAGGCAGAAGATGAAGGCCAACAGACCTAAGATACCTTTCATCATAATGATATAGTTTTAAGCGATTAGTTATTTTTAGGCAAAGTTATTAGCGATGAGTCGTTTTGTAGGCCGAGAGTGTTAGCGTTTGGTCAATGCCGACAGCAAGACATACCAGGCAATGATGGCGGCCAGTCCGCCGATGCCGAAGAGGAGCAGCAGGGGGATACATGTCAGCAGGAAGACGTACTTGATCTCGTTGCCCTTCCAGCCCCAGTGCTTGAACTTCAGGGCAAACATGGGCAGCTCGGCCACCAGCAGCCAGCAGCTGACGGCCAGCAGGGCCAGCACGCCCCAGACGCCGTATGGCAGCGAGGCTATCCAGTCGCCCCTGTCCACGATGAGTGCTCCCCAGAAGAGGGCGTTGGCCGGCGTGGGCAGTCCGATGAATCCCATGGCCTGTCGCTCGTCGAGATTGAACTTGGCCAGGCGCAGGGCCGAGAAGGCCGCCATGACGAAGGCCACATAGCACAGGTAGTGCCACGGCAGCTGCTCGGCCTGCGACTTCAGGAAGTCGAAGACGATGGCCGAGGGGGCAAAGCCGAACGTGATGTCGTCGGCCAGCGAGTCGAGCTCCTTGCCGATGGGCGACGACACGCCTAAGAGCCGGGCCGACATGCCGTCGAAGAAATCGAACACGGCACCGACGATGATGAACAGCAGGGCAATGTCGTAAATGCCGCACAGTGCCCAGTAGGTGGCTATGCAGCCTGAAATCAGGTTCAGACAAGTGATGGTATTGGGTATATGTTTCTTCATAGCAGGAGCGACGGGAAGTTCTTTTCGATTTACGTTTGCGATTTGCGATTTACTTCAACTTGGCAATCACCGTCTGGTCGCCGGTGGTGGGCTGGTTCATGGTGACGCAGGACTTGGTGCCTATGGGCAGATAGACATCGACACGCGAGCCGAGCTTGATGAACCCTAAGTGCTCGTCGATATAGCACTCCTCGCCCTCCTTGGCATAGGTGACGATGCGACGGGCCATGGCACCGGCTATCTGGCGCACCAGCACGTCGTGGCCGTCAGGGGTCTCGATGATGATGTCGGCGCGCTCGTTCTCTTCGCTGGCCTTGGGCAGCCATGCCTTATGGTAGTTGCCGTTCTGGTGCTCCACCAGCTTCACCTTGCCATCGACGGGAAACCAGTTGGCATGAACGTTGAGCGGACTCATGAAGATGCTAATCATCAGCCGCTTGTCATGGAAGTATTCGTGCTCATCGACCTCTTCTATCACCACCACCTTGCCGTCGGCAGGGGCCACCACCAGTTTCTCGGTGTCGCCATTGAAATAGCGGATGGGGCAACGGTAGAAATTGAGCACACACAGCCACAGGAATGCGCACAGGCCGGCGACGAAAGGGAATATGACGTGACGGGCCACCGGGCTGATGGCTCCAAGCGCGAAGAAGGCTGCCAGGCAGACGACAAATGCAGTGACGGCGCCATAGAACAACTCGATGGTGCCTTCACGGTGAATACGTATTTTCTTGAGTTTCTTGATTCTTTCTCCCATTGGAATTAGATGTCCGATGTTTTGATTAGACCATGCAAAGGTACATAATAATTATGAATTACGAAACTTTAGTTCCATGAAATCATTTAATAATTATGAATTTTTTTGGTTATTTCGGCTTTTAGTAGTACCTTTACACCTCAAATCACAAAAAAACAACAAGCAATGGAGGATTTTATCCATCTTCACGTACATACATATTATTCTATTCTCGACGGACAGTCGAGCATTAAACGGCTGGTAGATAAAGCCATCGGCAACGGCATGCGGGGCATGGCCATCACTGACCATGGCGACATGTTCGGCATCAAGGAGTTTCACGACTACGTGGGCGGCGTGAACAAAAAGCGCAAGAAAGACGGACTGGAACCTTTCGTGCCCATCTTCGGTTGCGAGATGTATGTGTCGCGCTACGGCTCGAAGTCGCTAAAGGGCGACAAGAAGCACCAGAGCGGCTACCACCTGATCGTGCTGGCCAAGAACTATCAGGGCTACAAGAACCTGATAAAACTGGTGTCGAACGCGTGGGTAGATGGCTACTACATGCGCCCACGTACCGACCGCGAGGACCTGGAGAAATACCACGAGGGGCTGATAGTCTGTTCGGCATGTATCGCCGGCGAGGTGCCGAAGAAGATACTGAACGGAGATATTGCCGGAGCCCGCGAGGCCATCGAGTGGTATCACCGCGTGTTCGGCGACGACTACTATCTGGAGTTGCAGCGCCACGAGGTGAAAGACCCTACCATCCGGGCCAACCGCGAGACCTTCCCCCTGCAGCAGAAGGCCAACAAGGTGATTATCGAGCTGGCTCGCGAATATGGCATCAAGCTCGTCTGCTCGAACGACGCCCACTTTGTGGACCAGGAGAACGCCGAAGCCCACGACCATCTGCTGTGCCTCTCGACGGGTAAGGACCTGGACGACCCCACGCGAATGCTCTACTCGAAACAGGAGTGGTTTAAGACGCGTGAGGAGATGAACGCCATCTTCCAGGACGTGCCCGAAGCCCTCAGCAACACCTGCGAGATACTCGACAAGATAGAGATATACAGCATCGACCACGACCCCATCATGCCCTTCTTCCCCATTCCCGAGTCGTTTGGCACAGAGGAGCAGTGGCGGCAGCGCATCACCGAAGAGCAGCTCTATGAGGAGTTCACCCGCGACGAGAACGGCGAGAACCCGCTGCCCCGCGAGGAGGGCGAGAAGAAAATCAAGAAGCTGGGCGGCTACGACAAGCTGTACCGCATCAAGTTCGAGGCCGACTATCTGGCCGAGCTGGCCTATAAGGGAGCATATAAGCGGTACGGAAAAGCCTCCCCAGGGGAGGCTCTCCCCCAAGAAGTCCAGGACCGCATCCGCTTCGAGCTGCACATCATGAAGACAATGGGGTTCCCCGGCTACTTCCTCATCGTGCAGGACTTCATCAATTCCGCCCGCGACGAGCTGGACGTATGGGTAGGCCCCGGGCGTGGGTCGGCAGCCGGCTCGGTGGTGGCCTACTGCTTGGGCATCACGAAGATAGACCCGCTGAAGTACGACCTGCTGTTCGAGCGCTTCCTGAACCCCGACCGTATCTCGCTGCCCGATATCGATACCGACTTCGACGACGATGGGCGCGGCAAGGTGCTGAAATGGGTGATGGACAAGTATGGCCATGAGAACTGTGCGCATAT
The DNA here is from genome assembly GCA_947165435.1 of uncultured Prevotella sp. Classification (GTDB taxonomy): domain Bacteria; phylum Bacteroidota; class Bacteroidia; order Bacteroidales; family Bacteroidaceae; genus Prevotella. The sequence continues at coordinate 792 of CAMVAI010000088.1, read as the reverse complement.
CATCACCTATGCGACGATGGCTACAAAGAACTCGCTGAAGGACGTGGCACGTGTAGAGAAGGTGCCCATTCCGGTGTCGAACGCACTGTGTAAGGCCATTCCCGACAGGCTGAAAGACCCGCAGACGGGCGAGGACCTGAAGATGAACCTGCCCAACGCCATCAAGTGTACCCGTGAATTGCAGGAGGCAGAGGCATCGACAGACCCCGCCCTGCGCAACACCATCAAGTATGCCAAGATGCTGGAGGGCACGGTGCGCGGCACAGGCATCCATGCCTGCGGATTCATCATCTGCCGCGACCCCATCAGCGACTGGGTGCCGGTATCGACCGCCGACGACCCCGACTTCAAGGACACGAAGACCAACTGTACGCAGTATGACGGACACGTCATCGAATCGACAGGACTGATCAAGATGGACTTCCTCGGACTGAAGACGCTGTCGGAGATGAAAGAGGCCTGTGCCGTCATCAAGCAGACACGCGGCATCGACATCGACCTGGACCACATACCCATCGACGACCCCAAGACCTACGAGCTATACCAGCAGGGGCGCACCATCGGCACCTTCCAGTTCGAGTCGAACGGCATGCAGAAATACCTGCGCGAGCTGCACCCCACGGTGTTTGAAGACCTCATAGCCATGAATGCCCTCTACCGCCCGGGACCTATGGACTACATCCCTTCGTTCATTGCCCGCAAGAACGGCAAGGAGGAAATCAAGTACGACATCCCCTGCATGGAGAAATACCTGAAGGACACCTACGGCATCACCGTCTATCAGGAGCAGGT
>CAMVAI010000087.1 GCA_947165435.1 uncultured Prevotella sp. | reverse complement strand
TGGAGAGGCCACTGGTGATCGTGGAGAGGCCACTGGTGATCGTGGAGAGGCCACTCATTCATAAGGGGAATGCTACAGATAGTCCATCAGCACGTCCCACACGGCTACGATGTGGCAGATGCTGCCCGCCAGCACGAAGAAATGGAACACGGAGTGCATGTAGCGCTGCTTGTTCAGCGAATAGAAGACCGCCCCCGTGATGTAGCACACCCCCTCGGCCACTATCCATGCCACGGCCGCCGCCGACACCGAGTCGATGAGCGGCTTGAAGGCCACGAGCACGCTGAGCCCCATGCCTACGAAGCAGAACGTCTCCACGTTGGAGTGCTCCTTCAGCCGCACAAAGCTGACCACCGTGCCCGCTACGGCGCACAGCCACACAAACGAGAACAGCCCCCAGCCCCAGTAGCCCTGCTCGCGCAGTGCCACCAGCGTCAGCGGCGAGTAGGAGCCCGCTATGTGCCAGTAGATGGCGGCGTGGTCCCAGTGGCGGAACCGTTCGCGCCACCGCGAGCGTAGCGGCAGGGCATGATAGACCGTGGAGGCGACATACGAGCACAGCATGCCAAACAGATAGAGCGACACGCCCAGGCGCGCCCACGGACTGTCGCCCTTGAACGCCATCCACAGGAACACCACGCCGAACACCACGGCCAGCACGATGCCGCCGGCGTGGCTCCAGCTGTTCCACAGCTCTTCCTTATGGGTATATCTGATGGCCATGCTGTTGCTGCTCATTCAGGGTTGGTCAATGGGCGGTGTCAGCCAGCTCCCGGTAGATGGCCGCCACGCGGGCCGCCACGTCGTTGCCCTCGAAGCGGCGTATGTATTCGCGGCTGCGGCTGATGCGCTCGCTCCGCCCCCGGGCACCGCGCAGCAGCATCTTCATCGACTCGGCCATGCCGATGACGTCGTCGGGCGACACATACAGGCTGTCCGGCCCGCCGGCCTCTTCCAGGCACGAGCCGCTGCACGCCACCACGGGCAGTCCGGCGGCAATGGCCTCGATGATGGGGATGCCGAAGCCCTCGTAGCGCGAGGGATAGACAAAGACCTCGGCCATGGCGTAGAGGGCCGCCAGGTCGGCATCGGGCACTCCGCTGAGCAGGTGGATGCGCTCGCCTTTCGGCAGCTCGCTCGCGTAGCTGGTCTGCCGGCCTACCGCCACCAGGTGGATGTCGGCGGGCAGCAGTTCTACGGCCTCGGCGGCCAGCAGCAGGTTCTTGCGCCGCTCGATGGTGCCCACGCTGAGCACGTAGCGCTGAGGCAGCTTGTAGCGCTGGCGCACCTCGTCGCGCTTCTCCCGGCCGACGACCGCCGAGAAGCGGGGCGCGAAGCTCTGGTAGATCACCTCGATGCGGTCGGCATAGCGGTCGCCGCCCAGCTCGATGATGTCCTGCCGCGTGCGCTCGCTGATGGCTATGATGCGGTCGGCCTCGCGCAGGGCCTGCCGGAATTTCCAAGCGTAGAGGCGGGTGTCTATCCAGTGGTAATACTCGGGGTGGCGCAGGAAGATAAGGTCGTGGATGGTGACGACACCCCGGATGCCGGCGCGCCGCAGTCCTATGGGCAGCTCGCCCGTCAGTCCGTGATACACACTGACGCCGTCGCGCCGCAGGTCGTCAACGATGCCCCGCGTGCGCCACCATGCCTTGCCGAGGGCCGAGGGGCTGCCCTGGGGGTAGCAGAACGTGGCACAGCCGTCGCCGATGACCTGGCTGCGCAGCGCGTCGCGCCCCTCGTCGGGAGCATAGAGCCGCAGCTGCATGTCGGCGTCGCCCCGCCGTATGAGGTCGTTCACCAGTGTGCGCCCGTAGCTGCCCAGTCCGGTGCCGTTGCGCACGATGCGCTTGGCGTCAAGTCCTACCGTTATCATATAAAGTCGTCGCCGTATTTCATCTGTACCTCGTTCACATACTTGCGCACCAGTGCCGACGAGTCGCCCTTCTTGCAGATGAGCAGCACGTTGCCCTCTTCAGCCACGATGTATCCGTCCAGTCCGCAGATGACGCCCAAGCGGCCCTTGGGCAGCTTGATGACGTTGTTGTGCGAGTCTTCCATCATCACCTCCGTATCGACCACCACGTTGTCGCCCTCGCCCTTGCTCAGACACTCATAGACGGCATGCCACGTGCCCAGGTCGGCCCAGCCGAAGTTGCACTTCATGACATAGACATTCTCGCAGTGCTCCAGGATGGCATAGTCCATCGACAGGTTGGGATAGAGCGAGTAGTGGCTGCTGACGTAGTCGAGCTCTTCGTCGTAGGAATAAGTGGGTTTCTCGACCTTCAGGTTGCGCAGCACCGTGGGGAACACGCTCTCGAAGGCGGCTATCAGGTGGTGGGCACTGGCTATGAACACGCCGGTGTTCCAGAAGAACTCGCCGCTCTCCATGAACATCGTGGCGAAGTGGCGCTCGGGCTTCTCGGTGAACGACTTGACGCGGAACACGTCGGGCTTGCAGCTCGGGTCGCCCATCTGTATGTAGCCGTAGCCGGGCTCCGGGCGGGTGGGTATGACGCCCATGACCAGCACCACGTCGTTGTCGGACACATAGCCGATGCCGGTCTCCAGGCTCTTCTCGAACGACTCCTCGTTCATCACCATCTGGTCCGACGGCGTCACGACGAGGTTGGCCTCGGGGTTCTCGCGCAGGATGCGCATCGTAGCCCACGCCACACTGGGAGCCGTGTTGCGGTTGACGGGTTCTATCAGGATGTTACGGGGGGTGACGGTGGGCAGCTGCTCGCGAACCATGCCCTGATACTCGTGGTTGGTACACACGAAGATATTCTCCGTAGGCAGAATCTTGGCGAAACGGTCGAAGGTCTGCTGCAGCTGCGTGCGACCAGAACCGAAGAAATCGACAAACTGTTTCGGACGCTCGTCGCGGCTGCACGGCCACAGACGACGGCCTCGCCCGCCTGCCAGAATGACGCAATAGTTTCTCTTGCTAATTTCCATGTTTTATAGTATAGATTCAAAATCAGCTACGAAGATACGAATAATTTGCCGATTATGTACTATTTTAAGCTGTTTTTTTTATTTTTTTATTCATTTATTTTTTTATTTTTCCTTTTTTTCTTATCTTTGCACCCGCTAAGAAGCCCAGATGGCGGAATCGGTAGACGCGCTGGTCTCAAACACCAGTGGGGCAACCCATCCCGGTTCGAGCCCGGGTCTGGGTACAAAAGGCTAACAGCGAACCCCCTGCAGGCACCTGCTTGCAGGGGGTTATTTAAAATTAAAAGAGCTTATGGAATCAAAACTGGTTATTTACAATACGCTGACGCGCCAGAAAGAGCGCTTCGAGCCTATCAACGCCCCGCATGTGGGCATGTATGTCTGCGGACCCACCGTCTATGGCGACCCGCACCTGGGGCATGCACGGCCGGCCATCACCTTCGACCTGCTGTTCCGCTACCTGCGCCATCTGGGATATAAGGTACGCTACGTGCGTAACATCACCGACGTAGGCCACCTGGAGCACGACGCCGACGAGGGCGAGGACAAGATAGCCAAGAAGGCCCGGCTGGAGCAGGTGGAGCCGATGGAGATAGCCCAATACTACACCAACCGCTACCATCAGGCCATGGAGGCCCTGGGTGTGCTGCCGCCGTCTATCGAGCCGCATGCCACGGGGCACATCATCGAGCAGCAGCAGCTGGTGAAGCAGATTCTGGACCACGGCTTTGCCTACGAGTCGAACGGCTCCGTCTATTTCGACATCGAGGCTTACAACAAGCAGTACCACTACGGCATACTCTCCGGACGGACACTGGAGAACATCAAGGACGAGAGCCGCGAGCTGGCCGGCGTGGGCGAGAAGAAGAACCCGGCCGACTTTGCGCTGTGGAAGAAAGCGCAGCCCGAGCACATCATGCGGTGGCCGTCGCCCTGGAGCGACGGATTCCCCGGCTGGCACTGCGAGTGTACGGCCATGGGCAGGAAGTATCTCGGCGAGACGTTCGACATCCACGGCGGCGGCATGGACCTGGTGTTCCCCCACCATGAGTGCGAGATAGCCCAGGCAGTGGCATCGATGGGTCATCAGGCCGTGAAATACTGGATGCACAACAACATGATTACCATCAACGGACAGAAGATGGGCAAGTCGCTGGGCAACTTCATCACCCTGGAGCAGTTCTTCACCGGCAGCCACGAGAAGCTGGAGAAGGCCTACTCGCCCATGACCATTCGCTTCTTCATTCTATCGGCCCACTATCGCGGCACGGTGGACTTCTCGAACGAGGCCCTGCAGGCTGCCGAGAAGGGGCTGCAGAAGCTGATGCAGGCCATCGGCGACCTGGAGCGCATCACGGCGGCCGACCGGTGCGATGCCGAGACGGAGCGCGTGGTGAAGCAGCTGCGCGAGAAGTGCTACGACGCCATGAACGACGACCTAGCCACGCCGCAGGTCATCAGCCACCTGTTTGAGGCCTGCTCGGTGGTGAACAAGCTGATAGACCACAAGGGCACCATCTGTGCCGACTGCCTGCAGGAGCTGAAAGACACCATGCGCCTGTTTGCCATCGACATTCTGGGGCTGCGCGAAGAGAAGGGGAACAGCAGCGATGCCCGCGAAGAGGCTTACGGCAAGGTGGTGGATATGGTGCTGTCGCTACGCGCCAAGGCCCGTGCCGAGAAAGACTGGGCGACGTGCGACAAGATACGCGACGAGCTGAAAGAGGCCGGCTTCGAGGTGAAGGACACCAAGGACGGCGTCACCTGGAGGCTGAACCGATAAACGCCACGGAGAAGCGCGACACACCGGAGCCACAGACGCCCCCGTGTTTCGCGCTTCCCTGCGAAAAAGCGGAAAGCGTGGAAAAGAAGCAGAAAAAAGGAAAACTGGTATTTCCGAAGATTCCAAAGTACTATAAGCCATTAGCAAAGGTGATGGCAATGACTTTGGGTAAATTGCCGGAAGGCGTTGACTTGGAAAAGGAAATTATATGGATGAAGACACAAGAAACAGCAACGATATAGCCCTAGAACTGGCACGTCTTCATATTCTTCGTGGTATAGAGTTCACACGTCAGTTAAGGCAAATCACACAGCGGAAGGAATTCCGGTTGGTAAAGGATGAGACAGAAATCTTTAGTGCTATAGGTGAGTATGACGACGATTTTCCAGCCTTATTGAATGCCGCACAGAAAGCAGTCAGTCACGGCTATCGTGTATATATTCTTCCTAATCCCAAAGGGATACGAACAGCCGACTTTATCTTCGAGCGAAAAGGTGTGTATCGTATGTATGACCTGAAAACTATACAAGGAAAGACTTCTATTCTCAATCGACTTGTCGAATCCATTGGCCAGACAAACCATGTCTTACTCAATATGGCTACCGACTACAATGCCCGTCTGTTGGCTCTCCAAATTCAAAAGTATTTCGAATGGAATCCTGATGCTGGTCAAATATTGATTTTCAAGGGTAATAAAATGCTTGTCGTTACGCGCCGCACTCTTGATGCCAGCAACTTCATTGCAACGTTTACCAGACTATACAATAAATAAAGAGTTGCCTAAGCAACCCTTTAAAAACGGAGTAGTGTCGGTCCTGTCTTGCTCCACACGGAAAATACCGGATTAGTCATTTCTGACGCTGCAAAGATAGACATTATTTCTGAAAGTTCCAAATCTTTAAGCTACTTTCTTTCATTTCGCTTCAATTTTCGCTTCCTTTCTCATATTCCTCTCGCGTTATCGGAGTCGCAGGGTCAACAATCAGCACTTTGTCGTAGGTCAGGCCAACTGCCTGTGAAGCATGGCCAGATGATACTTGCCATACGTCAGCGTCAACTTGGCAGCCAGCGTCACATCCAAAGCACGACACAGGTAACGCTCTGACAAGCCCTTTTGTGGCTTCAGGTGACTGAGCGTTGTTTCAGAGAAGTAGTTATTTATTAAAAATTGTGTAATTTCCGCCCTACGCGTATTCATTGTCGCAGAAATTTAGTAATGCTGTTTCCTGTTTGACCTGCGAAGTTGATACTTGCATACAGCATCTCGTGAACGAAATGCTCAGGCATCCATTGGGGTCATAACTTCCGCTGAACATTAGCGGACTCTTTACCTTTGACAGCACAGTCCTCAGTTGTTCTGCCAGTTCAGGTAATATTTCTTCTTGCAGCAGTTGGTTTTCCAACTGTTCCCACTGAGAGTCGATAAGCTTTCCTTCTTCCTGAAGCGAAGCCTTGTGGGTATAGAAATCGGTTAGTTTGCTCATATTTTCAAGTTCTTATTTGTTTGTTTCAGTTATTTATATTATATTTGCAGCGGATTTTAAGAGTTGAATTATGGAAGCAGCAGTACAGTCAAAACCATTCACGCCGTTCCAGATAGAAATGTTGGAAATGGTGTCGCGCGTCTCTTCTGAAGCGGAGATGCAGGACATTCGTCGTATGCTCGGCCAGTATTTCGCCAAGCGTGCAGAGGATGCCTTCGACCGTCTGTGGGATGAGGGCGTTATCAATGAGGGCGTGATAGAAGAGTGGAAACACGAACACATGCGCACGCCATATAAGCAATGAACATCGTTCTTGATACCAATTGCCTGATTATGTCGCTTTCGCGACGTAGCCCATATTATTCCGTTTGGCGAAATTTCGTTGAGGGGAATTATATGTTGTGTATCACCAACGAGATTCTGGCTGAATATGAGGAGATACTGACACAGAAGGTTGGGCCAGAGATAGCTTCGAATGTTATTACTGCGATTCTCGATCTTCCTAATACCAGGATGGTGCAAGTGTATTACCATCTTCGTCTCATCACAGCCGACCCTGATGACGATAAGTTCGTGGACTGTGCCTTCAAGGCTAATGCCCGCTATATCGTCACACAAGACCATCATTACGATGTTCTGAAGCAAACACCGTTCCCCTTCATTGATGTGATTGACATCGATGAATTTGTCAAGGTACTGAAAGGCAGATAGTCTATTATTCATCGTCATCTGCGTCTTCACCGTTGTTGTGGAAGTCGATGTAGCCGATGGCCTGTGGAGCATGGTCAGATGATACTTGCCATACGTCAGCTTGGCAACCAGCGTCACATCAATGACACGACGCTGGTGTCGCTCTGACAATCTCTCAAAGTGAAATACTCACTGCTTACAAAGTGTCAGACACTTTGTGAGCACCACGCTTATTTGCGGCTGAAGGCCCATTGTATGAACCAGAGCCAGACGAAAAATGCCATAATCCAATTTTCAATCATAATCGTTTCTTGAGTTTTAAGAAGTTATACTTGTTATTTTGTTCTGTTGCGAATCTGAGCTCCTTGTTTTTAAAAGTAGGGTCAAATCAGCTCGTGCGCTCATATTCCTCTTTCGTTATTGGAGTCGCAGGGTCAACAATCAGCACTTCGTCGTAGGTCAGGCCGTAGAGGTGGTAGACGAGGAGGTCGATTTGCTGCTCCAAGGCGGAGGTGTCGGCAGAGGGATTCTCTTTTTTTGCATTCAGAATTCTATCTACCAAACTGACGATTGTTAGTTGTTCTTTTATAGGAATATTAGGGATAGGAAGTAATCGGGCTTGCTTTATACGTATTTTGGGAAATAATTCTGTATCACTTTTGAACTTTGATGAATAGTAATACTGACATGCTTTGGAATTGAGGCATGCTAACACATATTTAACGGAGAAAGTTGAATCTTTAATCTTGATGGAATAGAGGCTTCTGTTACAATATAACTTCTCAGTTTCATAAACAACTGTTAGAGAACTTCCCGTTTCTCGAATCAGTAGGCGTTCTCCGATATAATAAAAGTCGTCTTTGGCAAAAGCATCATATGTTTCTTTAGAAATATAAGATAAAGAGTTATGAATATATTTAGTGACATTAGATCCTGTAATAAATGGATACTCGCCGTAATTTTTCACTTGGTTTCTTCCTATCTCAAACCCTCTTTGAATCTTGGAGATATTATCTAATAGTAATCCTGCTTTTTCCATTTTTGTAAGAATTTGTCCTCCTGGTATCATTCTCTCAAATGCCCATTGTCCTTTTCCTTTTGCGGTAATCAATACTGCTGTTGGCATTTGAACATTTTCAAACACATCATCCCCTACAACACTAAGTTTTATGATACTTGTGTTTTTTTCGAGGAATGTTCTAAGTGTACCAAATTTTATACCCTTAATGAAAAGAGATGCCGTAATAAATGACAAAACACCTTTCTGAGCAAGTAACTGTACTGCTTTCTCATAGAAGAAAGCATACATCTCCAAACAGTCTTTTGTTTGGAAATGATTGGCATAAATATTGTCCTTTGCAACTACAACATAAGGAGGATTAGCAATCACAATATCAAACCCTCCTTTTACCCCAAACATCCATTCGGCATCGAAGAAGGAAGCATGGGTATTCTGCTCGAACATATCCCAGTCGGCAAGTTGTTGGGCCGCGCCTGGATTGACGAAGCCGGTATCCTCGATAGCTTTGGCGAGTGCTTTGCGAGTGGACTTGATTTTGTCCTTTAGCCGTTGTTTGTCGATGTTGCGCTTGGCGAGGAAGATTTGATGGTTCAGGTCTTTGAGCTGTTCCTTTAGCGAAATGATGGTGTCTGTCGATTCAAACAACGAGGCATCGTAATCCACAGGAATGAGTGTATTGGCAGCTACGAACTTTGATTCGAGATTAGGCAACGGACGGATGCCGAAGTTATGGACAGCATCATTTGTCGGCTTTTGGTCAACCACCAGAGAGATAAAGAAGCGGAGCTTCGAGATTTGTACGGCAATGGGCTGGATGTCAACGCCAAAGATGCAATGCTCTATCAAGTAGAGCTTTCGCGCATAGTCTGGGTCATTGATGCTCTTGTCAAAGGCTTCCTCGATGTCTGCCAATCGTGCCTTGCGCTCTTCTTCCTCTTCGGCAGAAAAGGCCTTGCGCGACTGCTCGATGGCAAGGTCTATCATGAAGTCCTTCCACATATCGTTCGTGGGGTCGAGTTGCCGCAGGATGTGTACCATCTGCTGGAGCACACCCATGGGGAAGGCACCCGAGCCGCAGGCTGGGTCGAGCACCCGGCAGTTGTAGATGGCCTGCATCAATTGACGGCGTTGACCGGCATCGAGCGTAGTCTCTTCTGTGGCATAACTGAGCAAGGCGCGATATTGTGGTTCCAGCTCATCGCCGCAAGTCCGTTTCAGGTGCGCCACCAGACTCTCGTCCACCATATACTGCACAATCTCACGAGGCGTGTAGAACGAGCCCGTCTGCTTGCGGGCAGAGGTCTTGGTCTCAGGATTGTAGGATGCCAACAGGTTCTCGAAGGCTTTACCCAGCAGTTCTGGGTCGAGCGACACCTCTTGGTCGAGTGGTGTGTTCTCTTCGATGGTGAAGTTGTAACGCTTCAGTATATCTATGATTCCACGAGCAGAGACCTTTTTCTTCTTCACATCGCCATACCATTCTGAGAGGTCGATGCTACGTCCGACTTCATCGCCAAAGAACAGCCAGTCGGGCAGGTAAAGTTGTTCGAGCGATTCCTTACGTTCAGAGAATCCGTCGTAGTAAAGGTTCTTGGGCTTGTCGTCCAGACAGTCGAAGAGTCCACCGTTCAGGAATGGCACGCTGCTGTTGGCCATCTGCAGGAACTCTGCTGCTCCACCTTGCTTAAAGTCCCCTTCATAGCGCAACAGGTTGTTGACGGCATAGTCTGGATTCATGCCTCTGTAATTGCCTTTCACACGGAAACGCCGGTTGTTGGGCGTGTCCTTCCCCTCTGGGACGATAGGACGGTTGAGCATGGCAAAGAAGAGGTTCTGCAGTATCAGTCGGTAGTAGCGGCTCTTCTCTGGATTATACAACAGATTCTCACGGTCGTGCGGATTGAATTCCTCGATAAAGTGCTCTCTGATATAGGCCTCGTCGAAGAACTCTTCAGGGATAAGATGCTTCTGCTTGAGAAACCATACGAAAATGAGGCGCGTTATCAGGCGAATGCAACTTTCATGGTTGAACTTCTCGTCATCGGCTGTGGTAGAGAGATCGTTGGGGAAGCGGGCCACCTGAACCGCCCAGGCATACCAGTCGCTCAGTTCTCCATAGAATTTCTTTGTGAGCAACTCGCTGGAGAACACCTGTTGCCAGTTGGCATAGAGGTCGTCGAAGGTGGGATAGGTCTTGTCGGCGATAGACTCCAGTATCATGAGGTGTCCTCTGTGCGGATGCCTGCAATCCACATTCCTCAGCAGGCTCACCTTGCCGAGTTTCTCGCCCTGCCCCTGCTTCCATTCCTGCTTGAACTCTGTGCGCTCGCAGGTGCCGATGCTGAGATACTGGCCCTGACGGAAGATGACGGTGACAGGAAAGTTATAGACCAGCCGGTTGAAGGCGCGCGTGAGCGTGGCGAAGTCCGTGCGAGTGATGTGGGCGTCAGGCTTTAGGTCGATGGCGAAGAGCATCATGCTCTGGTAGTGGGCATTGGCACGAAGTTTCTCCAGGTCTTCTGAGAGTTTGGTGTCAGTCTCCACTCCGTTGATAGCATCGTCGCACACCTCGCCTATATAGTAACACTCGCTCACCAGTCTTAACACCCGCTGCACGTACTGTGGTATCTCGCTCTCGTAGAAGTCGGCATACTGCATGGGTGTCGGCTCTTCCTGTGTATGCTTGATGTTCAACTGGCTAAGCAGCAGGTCGCTGGCCTCAAACAGGTTGCCCTCTGTGAATTGTCTTAATGTCTGTTCCATAGAAATTATTCCAATTATGCTAATTTCTTTCTTTAAAGTCACTTACTCACATACTCCCATACGATCAGGTCGAAGTTCTCCATCTGGAACTTCTTGTCGAGGCTCTCATCCTTGGCCGATTTCTTCGAGGCGTTGCCCACGGCGTGGAAACGGTTCTTCCGCTCTACGATAGCCTGCTGGGGAGCCTTCATCTTCATCCATGCTTGCAGGATGTCGGTCAGACGGGTCAGCCGTTCGTTGTCGCTGGTTTCAATCCAGTCGGGCACAAATCGCTCCTGCCGTTTGTTCTGGCGCAGAAACTCCAGCACATCGGCACGGTTCAGTTCCTGATAGGTGGCTGGCAGATGGGTGTCCACCGGCTGGCACATCAAGTAGATTTCCGTATAGGGTTTCTTGCTGCCCTCCTCGCGATGGGGATAGCCCACCACGGCCACCAGACTTTCTGGAATGTGCTCAAAGAGATTGTCCTGGGCACGGAAGCCAGAGAAGATACCGTTGGGCATACGGCGGAACAGTTCCTTGTTCTTCTCAAAATAGTCTATCAAGTCCTGACGATAGACCTCAAACGAGAAGTCCTTCAGCGACAGCGACTGCTGCGACTCAATGTCGCTGATGCTGTTGCGCTCCAGTTCGGTCAGCAGTCGTTTGGCGTTCTTGTCGAGCAGGGTGTTGTCGGCCACCATCTGCTTGTAGCCCTCGTTCAGTTCCTGCGTCTCTGAGCCGGCAAGGTTCATGATGGTCATGCGGTTCATGATGCGCTCTTCCAGGTGCAGGTATTCCTCGAACGAGCGGGCTGGCCAGAAGTTGACGCAGCGCACCACCTCGTTGCGTGAACCAATACGGTCGATACTGCCAAAGCGCTGTATCAGACGGACAGGGTTCCAATGGATGTCGTAGTTCACCTGCATGTCGGCATCTTGCAGGTTCTGACCTTCCGACAGACAGTCGGTGGCTATCAGAATGTCCAGTTCGTCGTTCAACTGAGCCGCCACTTCAGGGCGATATTTGGGTATCAGTTCCAACCATTTTTTATAAGGCACTTCCCATCGTTGCTTCTCGTCGTTATAGTAGTCGCCATAGCTGAGTTTGGCATCCTCGTACAGGTTCGTCCAGTCCAATTCCTTGTAGAGTTTGCTGTAGGGCGCAAACGACTGTAGGATGGGCGTAAACTGCTTCGTGCTCTGACGGCCTGTTGTCAAAATCTCCTGTCCAGAGGCTGAGGCCATCTTGGTGAAGCCACGTTTCTTTAGTTCTTCGAAGATAAACTTGGCGGTGTCGGCATAGGCCGTGAAGATGACCACCTTCTTGTTCTTCGACTGGCGTTCCTCTTCCAGTATCTTGATCAGCTCTTCCAGTTTCAAATCTTGCTCAAAGCCTTTGCGGTAGTCCTCTTCGAAGGCTTTCAGACTGTCATAGATGGCCCGCAGTTTGTTGATGTCCATGCGCAGGCCACGCTCAAAGCCGCCCAGGTTCTTCATCTCCGACAGGCGGATGGTGCCCTTGCGCAGAGCAAACTGCTCCTCTATCGCGTCATCGTCATCGCCTGCTTCTTCGCCTGTGGGCAGGGTGCCGTTGTTCCGTTTCTCCTTGAAGTCGATGACCAGTTGGAGTGTGCGCTCATGCACGTCGAGCACTTTCTTGACGGTCAGCAGACACGCGTACCACGAACTCTCCAGTCGCTTCATAAACAGAATGCCCATCATCTTGACGAGGAACATTTCTCGGTTCACATCGTCATCCCAGTCTTGCGAGGCTTCTTTCTTGGCTTCCCTGCGGCTCTCGTGCAGGAAGAGGCTGGGCTGATAGGCTGTCAGGCTCAGGTCTTCGAAGGCGCTGTAGATTTCTTCTGTAGAGCGCAGTTTCCCAAAGTGGTCAACACCCTGATAGACGTTGATGGGGGCTGCCTTTTGGGGGAATCCCAGGTCTTCGCCCAGGGTGTGCTCTATCAGTTTGCGTGTACGTGCCACGATGAGTTTGTCCGTCAGGTTAAAGAACTTTGGCGGCAACATCGAGATGAACGAGCCGATGGTGCGGTCAGGCCGTTCACACCACTGGGTGTATTTGCGCTGGCTGTCGGCAAAGAGGTTTTTCAGCGAGTCGATGCCAAATTCAGGACCGTTGAAGGCGGCATCCTCACCACGGCCTATCAGGTTGAACTGCCCTTTTACATCGTTCAATCCGGTATTGATGGGGGTTGCCGAGAGCATCAAGACTTTCACGTCGCGCCCTTCTACGTTGGGCTGATTCTGTATTAGCGTGGTCAGCAGTTCCTGATAGCGGCCCGACTTCTCATTGCGCAGGTTGTGGCTCTCGTCAATTACGAAAAGAATCTTTTTGCGTGATTGCAGATAGTCGCGGCGGGCATCTTGATAGGCCGTCTGCAGACGATCGTTCTGCAGGTCGGTATGGAAGCGAACCACATAGTCGAACTCGTCTTTCTCGAAGCGCGAACCGTGGCGCTTCAAGTACTGCGTCCAGTTCTCTTCCAACTTTTTGGGACAGAGCAGAACGGTGAGATAACTCTGCGTCTGGAAATACTTGATGACGGCAAGGGCTGAGAACGTCTTACCCAAGCCTACGGCATCGGCCAGAATGGCACCGTTGTACTTGCGCAGCATTTTGATGAGCGAGATGACTCCCTTCTGCTGGTAGTTGAACAGCGTTTTCCAGATGACGCTGGTTTGCAGCAGCGACATATCTTTCTGATGTTCAATACTGCCATCCAGGTCGATGTCAGAGTTGAACAGCTCAAACAGTATCTTGTAGTAGATTTCCTCTGGTGTGTACTTGCGGAAGTATTCATCTATCTTGCGGATGAAGTATTCCTTCACGCTGATTTTCTCCGACTTGGGATTCTTGGGGTCTGTGCGTATCTGGTCGGATGCCGCCTTCCAGATGTCCTCAAACCACGAGCAGACCTCCTTGTAGTCCTTGTCGCTCAGTTTGACAGGGGCGCCCATCGTCAACTCTATATTCGAAGTGGCTTTCAGCCCAAGACCGGCATCGGTCAGATTACTGCTGCCCGTCAAGTAGTAACTGTCGTTGCGTGGATTGCTGTTGCGAAACATATAGGCCTTGGCGTGGCAGAAAGCATTGACGACGGCACGCACCTGAACGGTGTTTCTGCGCAGAAAGGCTTTGGCATCCTCTGCGTATTGGTCAACATGCAGGGTGGTGCTGATGCCGCCATCGCCGCGAAGCAGGTCGATGATCTGGCTCTCGTCTTCCTCTGGCTTCACCAGTTCAGAAGAGACGATTCTGAAGTTGTCTTCCTCAGGAATGTCGTGATACAGTTTGCTGAGGGCACGAATGGTGAAGTAACCCGTCACAATGTCCAGGTTACCGGTCTGCTGGGACTCCTTGCCAGAAAACTCGTTGATGAAATCCCATACCGTCTTAATGTCGAAGCCGTCACCAGGGTAACGGTCCACCTTGTTGTCTATAAGCATAGCTATTCCATATAGTTTTAGTCAGCACCAAGACTATATCTTCAGGCTTGCTTACAGGTAACACCAAGAGACCTCAGGACACAAAAGAAGCGCGATGCATGGCTCTTCTCTCGTATCATGAGGTCCTAGGAATGTACCTGTAGTGCTAGATATAAGTCATGCCCGCGCTATCGCACGGGCATCGGGCTGACTTACTCAAAGCACTACATCATTGAAATTTCCTAGGTTTCATGATACTCTGAATAAATAGCTGATGCTATTGTTTGTTCCAACTAAAATCATACTGCCACCCTGCGCTCAGGGACCTCCGCGCCTCGCGGGCGAGGCCTGTGCCGTTTACGACACTTTCAGCAATACTTGCTGCAAAATTACAAATTTCCGTTGACTTCAGCGCAGGATTTGGCGGAAATATGTTACAAGAAGTTGCAAATTGCCAATTTTTCTGCCGCAGATGTCGGAAAGTGGTGGAAATTTAGTAATATAGACTTCATCAAGAGTCTATATCACGGCTTATTGTTTGCCGCATCGTGGCGATAGGTTCCCGCCCCTTGTTTCTCCACTTTATTATATCTTACAGGCCGTCCGTCGTGGCGGTCTTTTTTGGAAACTATACACAGAAATTCAAACCAAAAAACTATGAGTTTAACCTTGCCAACATTCAGAACTTCATTGTTCTTTATGGGGCAGCAGGCTAACCCTTGTGCATAGGTGATAAAAATTATTAACGGCCCTCAAAAGCGTCGCGCGTCATATAGACGGCGGCCACATCGCGCCACAGCCTGCCGACGGGCATATAGACCATTCCGCCATACGGCTGGTCGGTGCCCCACGAGTTCTTCATCACGTAGTAGGGCCTGTGCTGCTCGTCGCGCGCTATGCCGACAATGGCCATGGCGTGCCCGCTGCTCTCCCAGCAGACGGGGTGGCGGTGGCGCAAGGCACGATCGACGCGGCTGCGCAGGGTGTCTTGGGGCAGGTTCAGCATGCGGTTCTGCTCCCAGTTGTCGGCGACGGGCACCACCACCTTATTATAAAAAGGAGAGTCGGGCTGACAGGTGAGCGACACATACTCGCCGGGGGCGCACACCGAGTGGGCAAACTCCTGCGGCGTGTAGCGTGCGCCGAGCATGAACACCAGATGGGGCGTGGGCAAGTCGTCGGTGGCATCGTCGGGCAGCACGTCGTAGCCCACCATGCCATAGCGGTCTATCACGTTCAGCAGCGTCTGGCACATGGCACGCTGGGATTTCCGATTGGCGGATTTTCGATTGACAATTTGGCGGCTTACGGATTGACGATTTACGGATTGTCGGCTTACGGCCTGGCGGTATTCCTCCAGCACTCGCCCCACATACTGTGCCGACAGGTTGACCGAGTCGCCGCGCAGCAGGTGCTCCGTCTCGATGGTGGCCAGCATGGCGTAGGCCCAGCAGAGCTCCGTCTTCCCCTGGTTCTTGACGGGTGTCATGGGCAGCAGCACCTCATGGGTGAACGTGTGGCGCTCTGCTTTCTGGCGGCATCCCGCCAACAGCAGCAACGCTGCCAGACAAGCCGTCGCAGCCTGCCACCGAAACATCCTTGGCGGCTGCATCTTCCATGCAATATATGTCATAATACTACTCTTTTGTCTGTTCACGGCGCAAAGTTACAAATCTTATCGCATACCGCCAAGGATTCCACCAGAAAACAGACCGTCAGCTTTATGACATGCTCTCCACGAAAATTAGGAATCTATAAGACAAAGACAGAGCGCAACCCTCTCGTTGAAAGTGAGTGTGCAAGACACATCGTCAAGGACGAAATCCTGCCCAAATGAAACTATCTTGTCAAATGCAACTGATGACATATGAATTGTACCAACTTATTTTTTA
>CAMVAI010000086.1 GCA_947165435.1 uncultured Prevotella sp. | reverse complement strand
TTTCACGTGCGAGATGTGCGGGATGTGCGGGTTGTTTTTTTGTTAGCCTATATATGTCGCCCTAAAAAGATATTTCCTGTCTGTCAAGAGTGGCTCTACAAAACCAATATGAGGGTACCGTGAAATCTTGCTTTTCAGAGTGTTTGGATTCCTTCTGGTATCCCAGACATCCACAATACGAACAATATCTGAAAAAGGATATTAGTGACCTCTCCACAAATGGATTGATAATAGAAATGAGGTAAAATTACTCATTCTGCCATCATGTGGCGATGACGCCCGTCTCGGTATAAAAAGTAGACTCCCACAATAGTGGCAAACAATGCTAGGGTGCTTGCAATAATAATAGTATTCATTTTCTTTCTTTATTTTTTTTAGTTGCAAAACTGTTTCCGTATAATATCCATCCCCAAAAGAGAAGGATAAATGCTGAGAGTAAAGCGCAATATATCACAATAGGCTGCTCCATGTCGGCAAAAATGGTTGAAATTAGTAATGCGGTGAACATGTATTTCGCCACATCCATTAGCCATTTGCCCATTTCGCGTTTCATTTCTTGTTCAACCATGCTTCTTCTATATAACTAAGCTGTTATTTCACTGCTTTACAGTAGAAGGCGACGTGTCTCACATCGCAATCCTGCAGGCTGTTGCGACGTGAGACACGTCGCCTCCTACTTGTTCGCTGCAAAAATAGCAAAAAAAAATAACTCATGCAAGAAAATCCTGCATGAGTTAATTATTTTTATGCTTTCAGCAAGAGTTTACAATTTCGGGCCAGTGGCTACCTGGCGACATAGCCGTCCTTCGTTTTCTTGAAAGCACGGAGGCGGAGGGTGTGGTTCGTGTGGTCGAAGTATTTGTTGGAGTTGACATACCGGCCGTTGACACGCGTCTCGAAGTGCAGGTGCTCCGTGGTGGCACGCCCCGTGCGGCCCGTCAGGGCTATCACCTGCCCCGCCTTCACGCGGTCGCCCACCTGCACCAGGTTCTTCGAGTTATGGCTGTAGTAGGTCTCCAGGCCGCAGGGATGCTTGATGCGTATGAGATTGCCATAGCCGCCATACCTGCCGCTGAACACCACCTCGCCGTCGAAGGCCGCCAGGATGTTGTCGTCGGGCTTGGTCTTCAGGTCGGTACCCGAGTGCTGGCGACCGTCGCGGCGACCATAGCCGCTGATGACCTTCGCCCCGGGCAGCGGGTAAGCCCACCACGAGGCCGTAGCCGTCTCGTCGGCGACGGCTTCTTTCATCACCGAGACGTCCACCAGTCCGTTTTCCTTCTGCTGGAACAGCACCACCTGCTTGCGCAGCCGATGGCTCTCCAGACTGAAGAATATCTCGGGATTGACGCGCCGGCCGTTCACCATCACGGCAAACTCGCAGTACGTCTGTCCGTCTCTGCTCCCCACGATGGCGATGGTCTGTCCGGCTTTCACGCGGTCGCCCGACTTGACCATATTCTCGGCATTGTTGCCATACACTGTCTCCAGCCCGTTGCCGTGACGGACGACGATGATGTGGCCGAACGTGGGGTGATAGCGCGACAGACGTACCGTGCCGTCGAACATCGCCTTCACGGCATCGCCCTTGCGGGTCTGAATCACCACGTTATAGTCGCGCCCCATCCTGGCCTTTCCCACCGGCAGGGGGAACGAATAGTCTTTGTCGCGCCCGGCAGAGAAGTCGATGGTGAAAGCCTCCGACTGCTGGAAGAGCAGCGGGTCGGTCACGCTGACCTGCTGCTGCTCG
The DNA here is from genome assembly GCA_947165435.1 of uncultured Prevotella sp. GTDB lineage: Bacteria > Bacteroidota > Bacteroidia > Bacteroidales > Bacteroidaceae > Prevotella. The sequence goes on along the minus strand of CAMVAI010000086.1, from coordinate 14,429 downwards.
GCCGGTGTGAACTTCGTCTGTGCGCAGCTGGCCAGTGCCAGCATCAAGACCGCTATGGTGAGGAAACGGCTACACATCGCCATCCTCCTCGTATTCAAAGTCTTCGTAGTCTTCAATGTCCTCGATGTCCTCAGCGTCCACATATACGATGTCCTCGTCCTCACCCTCGTCGGCCATCTCCTCGGCAAAGCGCGCCATGTCCTTGTCGCGGTGTACCAGCGTGTCTTCCTGCATGGCCGTAGCCAGCTTGTTGCTCTCGGCGTTCAGCTCTCGCCACAGCACGTCCTTCAGCTCGTCGAGGCCCTGATTGGCCACCGCCGATATGAACACGCAGGGCAGGTCGTCGGGCAACGTCTCGCGCAGCATGTCTATAAGCTCGGCATCCAGCAGGTCGCACTTGGTGACGGCCAGCACGCGGTGCTTCGACAGCATGTCGGGGTTGAAGCGTCGCAGCTCGTCGAGCAGTATCTCATACTCGCGCTTGATGTCGTCGGTGTCGCCGGGCACCATGAAGAGCAGCAGCGAGTTGCGCTCGATATGCCGCAGGAAGCGCAGCCCCAGGCCCTTTCCCTCGGCAGCCCCCTCGATGATGCCGGGGATGTCGGCCATGACGAACGACTGCTGGTCGCGGTAGGCCACGATGCCCAGCGAGGGCTCCATGGTAGTGAAGGGATAGTTGGCAATCTTCGGGCGGGCATTGGAGAGCGACGACAGCAGCGTGGACTTGCCGGCATTGGGGAATCCCACCAGTCCGACATCGGCCAGCAGCTTCAGTTCCAGGATGATGGTCATCTCCTGCATCGGCTCGCCGGGCTGTGCATAGCGCGGGGCCTGGTTGGTGGCCGACCGGAACTGGAAGTTGCCCAGTCCGCCACGCCCGCCCTTCAGCAGCACGATCTCCTGACCGTCGTAGGTCACGTCGCAGACATAGCGGCCCGTCTCGGCATTATAGACCACCGTGCCGCAGGGCACGTCGATATACACGTCCTTGCCGTCGGTGCCGTGGCATTTGTCCTTGCCGCCGTTGCCGCCATGCTCGGCAAAGATGTGCCGCTCGTACTTCAGGTGCAGCAGCGTCCAGAAGTTGTGGTTGCCACGCAGAATGACGCTGCCGCCCCGTCCGCCGTCGCCGCCGTCGGGTCCGCCGTTGGGGTTGTACTTCACGTGGCGCAGGTGCATGGAGCCACGCCCGCCCTTGCCGCTGCGGCAATATATCTTGACGTAATCTACGAAGTTGCTCTCCATTTTTTTAATGAGAAATGAGAAATGAGGAATGAGAAATGAAAGAAATGAGACTCCCTTCATTTCTCATTATATTAAATGCTTTCTATTACTTTCTGTATGTCGCCGAAGATGCGCTCCAGCGTGCCCAGTCCGTCGATGTGGTGGTGCAGCCCTTCCTGCTTGTACCACTCGATGAGCGGCTGCGTCTGCGAGTGATACACCACGAGGCGCTTCTTGATGGTCTCCTCGTTGTCGTCGGCACGCCCGCTTTGCTGGCCGCGCAGGATGAGCCGCTTCATCAGCTCGTCTTCCGGCACGTCGAGCTCTATCATGGCTGCCACGCGGTCGCCGCGCTCGTCGAGCATCTTCTTCAGGGCCTCAGCCTGCGGAATGGTACGCGGGAAGCCGTCGAAGATGACCCCCTTGTGGCCCCGTCCGTAGGAGTCATAGACATTGGCCAGGATGCTGATCATCAGCTCGTCGGGAATGAGGTTGCCCTTGTCGATGTACGACTGTGCCGTCTTGCCCAGCTCCGTACCTTTTTTGATTTCGTTACGCAGCACGTCGCCGGTCGAGATATGTCCCAATCCGTAGTGCTTAATCATCAAGTCGCTCTGTGTGCCCTTGCCGGAGCCGGGAGCACCAAAAATCACAATATTCTTCATCTGAATGTTTATTTCTTGTTGGTCTTGTTTGACGTAATTCTCTTTGCGCGCCTGTCGCCACCACAGGTCGGTCATGTAGTCGCCCTTGCGAGCCTCCACGTCGCTGGGCAGATGGGGTAGCTTGATCTGTCGCATGGCTGCTCACTTCTCGGTGCCGTCCTCTTCGTACAGCGTATAGATTTCTTTCAGTCCGCGCCCCTGGTGGTCGTAGTCCAGACCGTAGCCCACGATGAAGTCGTTGGGAATGGAGAAGGCGGCATAGGCGATGTTCAGCGGTTCCTGCAGCTTGTCGGGCTTGACGAAGAGCGTGCAGATGCTGACGGAGGCCGGCTGGCGGGTGCCCAGCGACTCTACCATCTGCTTCATGGTGCGCCCCGTATCCACAATATCCTCGACGATGATGACATGCCGCCCCGTCAGGTCTTCGTTGATGCCCAACACCTCGTGAACCTTTCCCGTAGAGGTGACCCCCTGGTAGGAGGCCAGCTTCACAAACGAAATCTCGCAGGGAATGGTCATCGCGCGCATGAGGTCGGAAGCGAAGATAAACGAGCCGTTCAGCACGCCCAGCAGTAGCGGGTTCTTACCCTCGAAGTCGCGGCTGATCTTTGCCGCCAGCTCCTGCACCCGCTGTTTGATTTCCGATTCGGAGATAGACGTTCTGAACGTCCTATCCTTGATTTTTACGATGCTCATTTGATACCTAAAAATATAATTTGTGGCAAAATTACTAAATTTTCCGCAAAGAGAGGATAAAGATTAGCATATTTTTCGTATTTTTGCACTCAAATGAAGATATTTACATGTGCTCAGATACATGAGCTGGACCATTATACCATCGAGCATGAGCCTATCGCAAGCATCGACTTGATGGAGCGTGCCGCCAAGGCACTCACCCGAACCATCGTGTCCCTATGGGGACATTCCACCCGTGTCTGCGTCTTTGCCGGACCCGGCAACAACGGCGGCGACGCCTTGGCGGTGGCCCGTCTGCTGGCCGACCAGGGCTACGCGGTGCAAGCCTACCTCTTCAATACAAGCGGGCACCTTTCGCCCGACTGCCAGACCAACAAGACACGGCTGGAAGAAAACAAGCGCATAGAGGCCTTCACCGAGGTGCGCCAGGAGTTCGACCCGCCGGTGCTGGAGGACGGCATGCTGGTGGTTGACGGTCTCTTCGGCTCGGGGCTGAACAAGCCACTGTCCGGCGGCTTCGCGTCGCTGGTGAAATACATCAACGCCTCGCCGGCACAGGTGGTGAGCATCGACATGCCGTCGGGCCTGATGACCGAGGACAACGGCTACAACCTACGCGCCAACATCATACAGGCCAACGTCACCCTCACCCTGCAACAGCCCAAGCTGTCGCAGCTCTTTGCCGAGAACCATCCGTTCGTCGGCGAGCTGCATGTCGTTGACATCCGTCTCAGCGAGGAGGGCATCAGGAAGACGGACGCGCAGTACACCATGCTCGACGCCGACGAGGTGCGCCAGCGCATGCTGGGGCGCAGCCCGTTTGCCCACAAGGGCCAGATGGGCCATGCGCTGCTCATTGCCGGCAGCTACTGCATGGCGGGAGCCGCCGTACTGGCCGCCCGTGCCAGTCTGCGCAGCGGTGTGGGCAAGGTGACGGTGAACACGCCGCGCCGCAACATCGCCATCCTGCAGACCGCCGTGCCAGAGGCCATCGTCAAGAGCGGTTCGGAAGAGACAATCTTTGCCGAGACGATAGACACCGAGGAATATCAGGCCATGGGCATCGGCCCCGGCCTGGGCGTGAGCGAACAGACGGCCATCGCCATGATCAGTCAGGTGCGGCGCACGCAGTGCCCGGTGGTTGTCGATGCCGACGCCATCAACATGCTGGCCACCCACCGCGCCTGGATGCAACAGCTGCCCAATGGCATCATACTCACCCCCCACCCCAAGGAGTTCGACCGCATGGAGGGAAGCTCTGCCGACAGCTACGAACGGCTGACCAAGGCATGCAACATGGCCGAACGGCTGAAGGGATACATCATCCTGAAAGGGCACTATACCGCTATCTGCATGCCCGACGGCCATGTCATGTTCAACCCGACGGGCAATGCCGGCATGGCCACGGCGGGCAGCGGCGACGTGCTGACGGGAATACTGACGGCACTGCTGGCTCGCGGATACTCGCAGGAGGACGCCTGCATCGTGGGGGTCTATCTGCACGGACTGGCCGGCGACCTGGCAGCCCGCGACCTGGGCGAGGAGAGCCTCACGGCGGGCGACATCATCAACTACCTGCCGCAGGCTTTTAAGCAAATAAAGGAACAACAAGACTGCACGATATGACGAACACCACCACCCACCAGACGGGCAGCCTCACGAGAAAGCTGCTGGCGCTCTGCCTCACGACCTGTCTGACCACCCACATAGCCGCCCAACCCGAGACGACACCCCTGCAAGCCGGGCGCACACCGGACGGAGTGGTCTATTTCCTGCCCAAGACAGCCGTGCGCTTCACCCTGCTCATTGAGAAGCGCACCTACACGCCGGGCAAGTTTGCCAAATATGCCGACAAGTATCTGCACCTGACGGACATCGCCCAGGAGGAAGAGGTGGCATACAACATTGCCGACTATAAAATCACGCCGATAGGCATCCGCGACACCTCGAAGTGCTACGCCGTCAAGCTGAAAGGCGGACAGTGCGAGCGTGCCGAAATCAAGCTCAGCGACGACGGCGTGCTCTTAGCCGTCAACGACACCCCCGTGGCACAGCAGTTGCCGCCGCCCTTCCGGCCCGCCCCGCGTGCCAAGCGGCCCGACGCGCAACGCTACCTCACCGCCGAGACACAGTCGGCAGGCAGTCTGGCGAAGATGGCCGAGCTTACCGTGCAGCAGATGGCGGAGCTGCAGGAGCGCCGCCAACAGCTCATCACGGGCGAGGCCGATGACATGCCGCAGGACGAACAGCAGCTGCGCCTGATGATAGCCGAGATAGACAAGGAGCGCGACGCCCTGATGACGCTCTTCACCGGCACCACCGTGCGCGACACCACGGAGCACGTGGTAGAGGTATGTCCGGAGAAGGAGGTACAGCGCGAGGTCATCTTCCGCCTGTCAAAGCGGCTGGGGCTGGTTGACAAGGACGACCTCTCGGGCGTACCTTATTATATGTCTATAGAAGACCGCGACCACACCAACCAGGAGAAATACGCCATTCCCGACAACAAGAAAGAGGGCGGTTTCTACGTCAATGTGCCGGGCCGCATCAAGCTGTCGCTCTACCGCGAGAACCACCTGTTAGGCTCCTTTAACATCAGCGCCGCGCAGTTCGGTTTTGTCGAACTGCGCGGCGGCATGCTCTTCAAGCGATACGTCACACACATGACGCTGAACCCCTACAACGGAGCCGTCAGCAAGCTTCACGCCGACCCGGCGAAGTAAGCACCGCCTGCAAGTCAGGCATCGGTCTGCGGCATCACCGGCGAATCAGGCATCAGTAGGGCGGCATCGCTTGCTGGTCATTCTACAGTATCTGCTTGTACAGTGCCACGATGTCGTCGCGGGTCACCTCGCGCGGATTGCCCGGCGTGCAGACATCCTTGATGGCCTGGTCGGCCAGTGCGTCAATATCCTTCTCGCTGATGCCGAGGTCGGTCAGCCGCTTGTTCGTTCCCACACGGGCGCTCAGCTCCTCGATGGCCTTGCAGGCAGCGTCGGCAGCCTCGTCGGTGGTCATTCCGGCCTGATAGACGCCGCATGCCTTGGCAATATCCACATACTTCTCCTTGGCGGCAGGCATGTTGAACCGCATCACCGTAGGCAGCAGCATGGCGCAGGCCACACCGTGGGGCACATCGAAGAGGGCGCTCAGCGGGTGGGCCATGCCGTGGTCAACACCCAGTCCGACATTCGAGAAGGCCATGCCGGCCACATACTGTGCCACGGCCATGCCGTCGCGGCCCACCGGGTTCTTAGGCTCATCGACCGCCATAGGCAGGTACTTGTAAATCATCTCGATGGCTTTCACCTCAAACATGTCCGACAGCTCCCATGCAGCCTTCGTGATCAGGCCCTCGATGGCATGCGTCATGGCGTCCATGCCGGTGGCGGCGGTCAGTCCCTTCGGCAGCGAGTACATCAGCTCGGCGTCGATGATGGCCACGCAGGGGATGTCGTTCGGATCGACACACACCATCTTGGCCTGGCGGCTCTCGTCGATGATGACGTAGTTGATGGTGGTCTCGGCAGCCGTGCCGGCCGTGGTGGGCAGGGCAATGATGGGCAGCGACTTCTTCTTCGTGTCGGCCACACCCTCCAGGCTGACGATGTCTGAGAACTCGGGGTTGTTCACCACGATGCCAATGCCCTTGGCGGTGTCCATCGACGAACCGCCGCCGATGGCTACGATGAAGTCGGCGCCGGCCTTCTTGCAGGCCTCGATGCCCATCTTCACGTTCGTCACGGTGGGGTTGGGCTTCACCTCGTCGAAAATCTCGTAGGCTATGCCGGCCTCGTCCATCACGTCGAGCACCATCTTGGCCACGCCGAACTGCATGAGCCCCTTGTCGGTTACCACTAATGCTTTCTTGAAACCAAGTCTTGCGACTACTCCCGGCAGCTCCTTGCGGGCTCCGGGTCCGAAGTAGGACACTTCGTTAAGAATAAATCTGTTTACCATGTTGTTATAGTATGTTTTATGATATTCGACGACAAAGGTAGTCATAAAAACTGACATGACCAACTTTTGTGTGAAAATAAAGGTGTGCGAAAACGAAAGCAACGGCTCCGTCGTCATATCACCACGCGGAAGCGGGCACCGGGACCGTCGAAGGCAGTGTCGAGCGTCACGTCGCCACCGATGCGGCGCGCCATGGTGCGGCTGAAGGGCAGCCCGATGCCAAGTCCTTCCTTGAAGTTGTCCAGCTTGACGAAACGCTCGAAGATATGCTCTGCCTCGTCGGCCGGCACGCCCTTGCCATGGTCGCGCACGGTAATGACCAGTCGCTTGTCCTCGGCCATGGCCCGCACCTCGATGCAGCCGCCGGGGTCGTTCTTCACGGCATTATCGACGAGCGGCAAGAGGATGCGCTTCAGCAGCTCCTCCTGTGCCACGACGGTGAATGCGTCGTCCAGCGTCGTCTGGAAATCGATGGTGTTCCCCTGCAGGCGGTCTTCCTTTCCGAAGTCGTCAATGATTCGCCGCAACGCCCTGTTGCAGGCTATCGGCACCATATCGCCTTCGGCTGCCGACTCGTAGGCCGACAGGTCGAGCACCTCGTTGATCATGGTGGTGATGATATGCGTGTTGTGGGTCACCGTCTCGGCAATGCGCTGGCGCTCTTCCGCCGACAACTGGTAGTCCGGGTCGGCAAAGACCTGTGCAAAGCCGCTGATGATGTTCAGCGGTGTGCGCACCTCGTGGCTGACGTTCTGCATGAAGAGCGTCTTCATGCGGTCCGACTCCAGCACACGGTCGTAGGCCTTTTGTATCTCGCGCAGGTGGCGGCGGCGGCTCCGCATGATATAGGCCAGCGCAACGACCAGCAGCACCAGCAGTACGACGATGGTAAACAGCGCATAGAGCTTGGTGCGCTCGGCGCGCCGCTCGACGTCATAAACCGCCAGCTCTTCCTGAATGCCCTGCATGCTGCTCGACAGGATGACGCTGTTGATGGAGTCGCTCTCGGCAGTGCCCAGCTTCAGGGCTTCATAGGCCTCCTTCCACCGGCCGGCCTGGCTGTAGATGTCGGCCATGGTCTCGTAGGGGTCGTTCTCGCGGAGCCTGGCCTTGGCGATGGCCTCGTCGTAACGGCCCTGACTGGTCAGGTAATAGATTTCCAGCAACGAGCCGTGTACGGAGTTCTGCCCCTTGGCCACCCCCTCGCGGTAGGCCTTGTAGCCCTCCAGAAAGCGCGGCATGTCGCCCATGCGGTAGTAGGCCAGCGTGCGGCGCGACTCCATGTCGAACACACGGTCGGGGGCTGTCTCGCGCGAAATCTCCACGGCCTTGTCTATCAGCCGCAGGGCCTCCTCGGGGTCTTCGTCTATGACGATGTTCACCAGGTTCATGTATATGGCGGGCTCGCTCTCGCGGTAGCCCTCTTCCTCCATGCGGCGTATCACCTCGCGGAAGCACTGCTTGGCCGTCTCTTCGTTGCCGCTGTAGTGGTAGATGTGGCCCATCATGTTGATGGCCATATACATCTCCTTGTCCAGCTTGCGGTCGGTCAGCTCCACGGAGAGCTGCTTGGCCTGCTTGTAGGCCTCGAAGATGTTCTGGCGGTTCAGCTGGAACACAATCTCGTTGCACCGCTGCGTATAGTAGGCGTGCAGGTCGCCCTGGTGCAGCAGGTAGAGCTTCAGCTTCTTCACGGCACGATAGAAGCGCGCCGTGTCGGCGTCGTTGAACGCCTTGTGCATGGTATCGCGTAGAGCCAGATATTCGGCAGAGGTCTTATAGTCGTCGGCAGTCTCGGCGGGTGCAGCTGTCAGCGTGCAGGCAAGGGCTACCGTCAATAGGTATCGTGTAATATTCATAAGCGTTTTTAGTGGTGCAAAAGTACAAACATTTCACGCAAAGCGCAAAAGTGTACCATTAAATAATGTTAAGCGTGCTACATCTATCTACAATATCCCGAAAAAAAACCGTACCTTTGGGGCAATTTGCAGAAAGCAAGACCGATACAAACACCGTAAAAAAGGCTTCAAGACACATGGAAACCATCAACGACTTTTTCCTCTTTCTCAGCTCGCTGCTGTGGGGCTGGCCAATGATTATACTGCTGCTGGGCACCCACCTGTTCCTGACCTTCCGGCTGGGCATACCGCAGCGCAAGCTGCTGACGGGCATCCGCCTGTCGGTGAAAAAAGACCCCGGGGCACAGGGCGACGTGAGCCAGTTCGGAGCCTTGGCAACGGCACTGGCGGCCACCATCGGCACGGGCAACATCGTGGGCGTGGCCACGGCGGTGGCCCTGGGCGGACCGGGGGCCGTGCTGTGGTGCTGGCTGACGGGCATCTTCGGCATATCCACGAAATATGCCGAGGGTCTGCTGGCCGTGAAGTACCGCGTGAAGGCTGACGACGGCCATACCTACGGCGGCCCGATGTACGCCCTGGAGCGCGGCCTGGGCATGAAGTGGCTGGCGGTGCTCTTCGCCGTATTCACGGCCCTGGCGTCGTTCGGCATCGGCTGTTCGGTGCAGGCCAACTCGATCGCCCTGCTGGCCAGCGGCACCTTCGGCATACCGGCGTGGGCGGTGGGCATCGTGGTGTGCGTCCTGGCGGCATCGGTCATCCTGGGCGGCGTCAAGTCCATCGCACGTGTGTGTACCATCCTCGTGCCCTTCATGGCGGTGCTCTATGTGGTGGGCTGCATCGTCATCCTGATAATCAACAGCCACTACGTGTGGCCGGCCATACAGCTCATCTGCCATGCGGCCTTCAACCCCGGGGCGGCCGGCGGCGGCTTCGTGGGGGCTACGGTGATGATGGCGGCACGCTACGGCATAGCCCGCGGACTGTTCTCGAACGAGAGCGGCATGGGGTCGGCACCCATCGTGGCAGCGGCAGCACAGACGCGCAACCCCGTGCGGCAGGCCCTGGTGAGCAGCACCGGCACCTTCTGGGACACGGTGGTCATCTGCGCACTGACGGGCATCGTACTGGTCAGCAGCATACTGGCCTACCCTGACATCACCTACGACGACGGGGCGGCACTCACCCGCGTGGCCTTCTCGAAGATTCCGTACATCGGGGCACCGCTGCTGTCGTTCGGCATACTCACCTTCGCCTTCAGCACCATCCTGGGCTGGAGCTACTACGGCGAGAGTGCCGTCAACTACATCGAGGGGCGCCACATCAACCGCTTCTACCGCATCCTCTTCATCGTGGTACTCTTCTTCGGCAGCATCATCAACCTCGATGTCATCTGGAACATTGCCGACTGCATGAACGCGCTGATGGCCATTCCCAACCTCGTGGCCCTGCTGCTGCTCAGCGGCGTGGCGGCGCGCGAGACGAAGAAATACCTCTGGGCCAACCGGCTGGACGACGCCATGGAGGAGACAACCTAAAACCATCACACGATTGATATAATAAACAACGGATTAAACGGATTGAACAGTTACTGAACAATGAAGAAAGAACAACTGACAATAGTAAAGGTGGGCGGCGCCGTGGTGGAAGACGAGGCACAGCTGACCCACCTGCTGAGCGACTTTGCCGCCATCGAGGGTCGCAAGGTGCTGGTACACGGCGGTGGCCGCAAAGCCACGAAGATGGCTGAACGGCTGGGCATAGAGACACACATGGTTGGCGGACGGCGCATCACCGACGCCGCGATGCTGGAGGTGGTGACGATGGTCTATGGCGGACTGGTGAACAAGAACCTGGTGGCGCGGCTACAGGCCAACGGGGTGAACGCTCTCGGACTGACGGGGGCCGACGCCGACATCATTCGCAGTCACCGGCGCCCGCCGCGCATGGTGGATGGCGCTACGGTGGACTATGGTTTCGTGGGCGATGTGGACCGTGCCGACGGCGAGGCGCTGAGCCGACTGATAGAGGCGGGCATCGTGCCGGTGGTGGCTCCGCTGACGCACGACGGCCAGGGACACATCCTGAACACCAATGCCGACACGATGGCGTCGGAGACGGCGAAGGCACTGGCCTATCACTACGACGTGACACTCATCTTCGCCTTCGAGAAGAAGGGGGTGCTCAGCAATCCTGACGACGACAACAGCGTGATAGCCGTCATCACGCCCGAACTGTTCGACCGCTACAAGGCCGACGGCACCATCACGGGCGGCATGCTGCCCAAGATAGAGAACGCGCTGTCGGCAGTAGAGGCCGGTGTCGAGCGGGTCATCATCACGCTATCGACAGCCATCGACGGACGGCACGGCACCGTCATCAGCCGCTAAACACAGCAAGTAGCGCAAGTAGCGAAAACAGACATACAGCCGCAAAACCCCGAGTAAACACACACGACAGCATGTACACATTCCAAACCGACGTCCTGCCCCTGAAGAACGAACTGTTCCGAATGGCCCTGCGCATCACGATGCACCGTGAGGAGGCAGAAGACGTGGTGCAGGAAACCATGATGAAGGTGTGGAGCCGACGCGAACAGTGGGGGCAGATAGAGTCGATGCCGGCTTTTTGTATGACCATCTGCCGCAACCTGGCCCTCGACCGCGTGAAGCGCATGGAGTATCAGCAGCGCACGGACACCGACACGCCACTCGACATACAAGACCGCAGCTACGCGTCGGACCCCGAAGAGCAGACCGTGCAGCGCGACCGCGTCCGGCTGGTGCGGTCGCTCATCAGCCGTCTGCCGGAAAAGCTGCGCACGTGCATGCAGCTGCGCGACATCGAGGGCAAGAGCTATCGCGACATCGCAGCCATCGTCGGCATCACCGAGGAGCAGGTGAAGGTGAACATCTTCCGCGCACGGCAGAGGGTCAAGGAGCAGTTCCAGGAGATAGAAAACCAGTAATCCGCTTTCGCTACAAGATTTTTCCTGACTTCGGCGATGCGTCACCGGAATGTCACGGTGCCGTCGGCATGGACCACGGGTATTTCAAAAGGAAACATCTAATATTTGCAGTAGCCTCCTTGCTGAGCGACCGACCCTTAGGCAGTCCATAGCGAACCGAAAAAGGCTCACAAAGGAAGAACCCCTTGTGAGCCTGAAAGCGGGAAATGATGTTAGCTGTTACTTCTTGTTCAGCGCCAGGTCGATGGCTACGGCGATGGCTACGGTAGCACCCACCATGGGGTTGTTGCCGATGCCGAGGAAGCCCATCATCTCGACGTGAGCAGGAACAGACGACGAACCGGCAAACTGGGCGTCGCTGTGCATGCGGCCCATGGTGTCGGTCATGCCGTAAGAAGCGGGACCGGCGGCCATGTTGTCGGGGTGCAGGGTACGACCCGTACCACCACCGGAAGCTACCGAGAAGTAGGGCTTGCCAGCCAGCGTGCGCTCCTTCTTGTAGGTGCCGGCCACGGGGTGCTGGAAGCGGGTGGGGTTGGTAGAGTTGCCCGTGATGGAGACATCGACGTTCTCGTGCCACAGGATGGCCACGCCCTCGCGGACGTCGTCGGCACCGTAGCACTTCACCTTCAGGCGGCTGGGGTTGTTGCCGTAGGGAACCTCGCGGACAATCTTCAGCTCAGAGGTGTAGTAGTCGAACTGCGTCTGCACGTAGGTGAAGCCGTTGATGCGGCTGATAATCTGTGCGGCATCCTTGCCCAGACCGTTCAGGATGACACGGAGGGGCTTCTGGCGAACCTTGTTGGCCATCTCGGCAATCTTGATGGCACCCTCGGCGGCAGCGAAGCTCTCGTGGCCGGCCAGGAAGGCGAAGCACTCGGTCTCTTCGCGCAGCAGACGGGCAGCCAGGTTGCCGTGGCCAAGACCTACCTTACGGTCGTCGGCCACTGAACCGGGGATGCAGAACGACTGCAGGCCGATGCCGATAGCCTCGGCAGCGTCGGCAGCGGTCTTCACGCCCTTCTTGATGGCGATGGCGGCACCGCAGACGTATGCCCACTTGGCGTTCTCGAAGCAGATGCGCTGGGTGTCCTCGCACATCTGGTAGGGATCTACGCCTGCCTTCTCACAAATCTCGTTGGCCTCTTCAATGCTGTTGATGCCATTCTCCTTCAGAGCAGCGAGCACCTGATTGATGCGGCGCTCCTGGCTCTCAAACTGTACTTTTCTTATCATAGTCGTGTCCTCCTTATTCCTTACGTGGGTCAATAGCCTTTACTGCGCCCTGCTCCTCGGTGGTGCGACCGTAAGAGCCGGTGAACTTCTTCAGAGCCTCGTTGGCGTCCATACCGTTCTTGATGGCTTCCATCATCTTGCCCAGGTGTACATACTCGTAGCCGCACACCTCGTTGTTGGCATCGAGATACTGCTTGGTGATGTAACCCTCGGTCAGCTCCAGATAGCGGGTTCCCTTGGCCATGGTGCCATAGAGCGTACCCGTCTGCGAGCGAAGGCCCTTGCCGAGGTCTTCCAGACCGGCACCGATGGCCAGACCGCCCTCGGAGAAGGCACTCTGCGTGCGGCCATAGACTATCTGCAGGAACAGCTCGCGCATGGCGGTGTTGATGGCGTCGCACACCAGATCGGTGTTCAGTGCCTCAAGAATGGTCTTGCCGGGCAGAATCTCGCTGGCCATAGCGGCAGAGTGGGTCATGCCGGTGCATCCGATGGTCTCTACCAGAGCCTCCTGGATGATGCCGTCCTTCACGTTCAGGCTCAGCTTGCAGGCGCCCTGCTGCGGAGCGCACCAGCCGATGCCGTGAGTGTAACCCGAAATGTCCTTGATCTCTTTTGCCTGAATCCACTTGCCCTCTTCGGGGATGGGTGCAGGACCATGGTAAGCGCCCTTGCAGACGCTACACATGTTGTTCACTTCTGCTGAATAAATCATATTAGAATGTTGTTTAAAAAGAAATATTTCTTGTAAAGTATTTGTTTTGCAAAATTACAGAGTTCACGCCAACTATCCAAAAGACTGTTCTTTATTTAAGAACAATTAACTAACAACAGCCCCTAACCTTCGGAAAAGTCAGGGGCTGCCAGTGCAAATAATATCTATACAAAAGTATTACTCTGCTACGAGCGTGAAGCGCTTGAAGTCGCAAATCTTCAGCTCCTTGTCCTGCTGGGCGAGCCACTGCGAAACGGTAGCCTTGTCGCCGTCGCCGAACTGGAACTCCTGATCGACCAGGCAGTTCTCCTTCAGGAACTTGTTGACACGACCCTTGGCGATGTTCTCAATCATAGGCATCTTCAGCTGGGCCTCGCCCTCGGCCTTCGAGGTCTCGATGAGCTTGCGGGCCTCGTCGGCCTGCTCCTTGGTGAGCCATCCCTTGGCCGTGTTGCTCTCGATGTGGTCTTCAGAGTCAACGAGGTTGGGGTTGATGCCGGCCTTCTTGAGCTTCATCTCCACATACTTCTCTACCTGCTCCAGCTTGGTCTTCTCGACGGCGGTCTTGTACTCCTCGTCCAGAATCTTCTGGTCAACGCTCTCGGCGTTCAGGGCCACGGGCTTCATGGCTGCCACCTGCATGGCCAGCTTGTGACCAATCTCGGCAGCGGGCTTGTTCAGCTGAACCATGGTGCAGAGGGTGTTCTTGCCCATGTGGTTGTACACCTCGATGTTCTCGCCTTCGAGCGTCAGGTAGCCGTCGAGCTCCATCTTCTCGCCGGTGATGCCCGAGCGCTGGGTGACAGCCTCCTGAGCGGTCTGTCCGTTGATGTCGAGGGCCTTGACAGCCTCGATGTCCTTGCACTTGTTGGCAATGGCAGCATCGAGGATGCTCTGCGTCAGTGCAATGAAGTCGGCACCGTTGGCCACGAAGTCGGTCTCGCACTTCAGGGCAATCATGGCGGCGAAGCCATCGACAGCCTTTACGAGTACGCAACCATTGGATGTCTCGCGGTCGCTACGCTTGGCAGCGATAGCCAGTCCGCGCTCACGGAGCAGTTCCTTGGCCTTGTCGAAGTCGCCCTCGGCCTCGGTCAGTGCCTTCT
>CAMVAI010000085.1 GCA_947165435.1 uncultured Prevotella sp. | reverse complement strand
TCTACTATACCTCCTGATACACCCTTCCTAATCCATCAACACCTTACCCACTTTCTAAAAGTTAAATGTCAAAAGTGGGAAAGTGGGAAAGTGGGAAACCTCTGTAGTTTGTGGTAGTTGAGAATAGGAGAATGAGTAACGGAAACAGAGAGGCTGATAACAGGCGACAGCAGCAGAGTAGCACGATTTATGCAGCGACTGACTGCAGGGAGTGAAGGTCTGGTCAACCCCAAGGCGTTGCGTTCTGTCCGACATATTCCGCACACATCTCGGCACACCGCTCGCCGTCAACACCGGCAGAGACGATGCCGCCGGCATAGCCAGCCCCTTCGCCGCAGGGGAAGAGCCCCGCGAGCCGCACGTGCATCAATGTGTCGGGCTGACGCACGATGCGCACCGGCGACGAGGTGCGCGTCTCGACACCTATCATGACGGCCTCGTTGGTAAGGAATCCGTGGCTCATGCGCCCAAAGGCCTTGAAGCCCTCCTGCAACCGGTGGCTGACCCCTTGGGGCAACCAGAAGTGCAGCGGCGACGAGATGAGGCCTGGTGCATACGACGAACGCGGCAAGTCGTAGCTCAGGCGGTGGTTCACGAAGTCTGCCATGCGCTGCGCAGGAGCCGTCTGGCGCATGTTGCCTTGCTGCCAGCAGTCGCGCTCCAGCTGTTCCTGATAGTGCATCACGCGCAAGGGGTCGCTGCCCTCGACATCGTCGGCTCTGAGTTCCACCACCATGCCGCTGTTCGACCACTGTCCGCCACGATTTGACGGCGACATGCCGTTGACCACAATCTGCCTGCTGTCGGTAGCCGCCGGAATGACAAAGCCCCCGGGGCACATACAGAAGGAATAGACGCCACGCCCATCGACCTGCGTCACAAACGAATACTCTGCGGCAGGCAGATAGCGCCCGCGTCCCTGTCGGCTGTGATACTGTATCTGGTCTATCAGTACCGACGGATGCTCCAGGCGTACCCCCACGGCAATGCCCTTCGCCTCCATCTCGATATGGCTGTCAGCGAGATAGCGGTAAACATCGCGAGCCGAATGCCCCGTAGCCAGTATAACGGGTCCGTAGAAACGGCAGACCAGCGGCGAGGTCTGCGACGCCTGGTCGATGGCCTCAACCCCTGTCACCCTGTCGCCGTCGGTGAGCAGGCGTGTCATCTTGGTCTTGAAATGCACCTCGCCACCCGAGCGCAGGATGGTGTTACGCATGTTCTCGATGACTCTCGGCAACTTGTCGGTACCGATATGCGGATGCGCATCGGCAAGGATATTGACAGAGGCCCCATGCTGGCAGAATACATTCAGGATTTTCTCCGTCGAGCCGCGCTTCTTCGACCGCGTATAGAGCTTGCCGTCGGAATAGGCTCCTGCCCCACCCTCGCCAAAGCAGTAGTTACTCTCGGCATCGACCTGCTGCGTCTTCGTGATCTGCGACAGGTCGCGCTTCCGTTCATGCACATCCTTGCCGCGCTCCAGCACGACGGGGCGCAATCCGAGCTCTATCAGTCGCAAGGCAGCAAAGAGCCCACCGGGGCCTGCTCCCACGACGACGACGGCAGGCCGGTCTGACACGTCGGGATAGTCAACATGCTGATAGGCGTCGTCTTGCGGTGGCTCATTGATATATACACGCACCTTCAGATTGACGAAGATGGTACGCTGCCGGGCATCGATGCTGCGGCGCAGTATGCGCAGCGCCGTGACGGTACGCACATCGAAGCCATACGCTTCAGCCAGCCAAGTACGTAGCGACTGCTCGTTGGCTGCCACCTGGGGCAGCACCCTCACCTGATATTCATTGACCATAGGCAAATGCTATTCCTGACGGTTTATTCCACGGTTCCGAAGAAATACTGTTCCTGACGGTTATTCCTCTTTTCCGAAAAGATTCTTGATTTCGTCTATCTCGTCGTCGTCGAACCATTTCGACAGCCGCTGTCTGGCATTCTCCTGTATTTCCGGATCGACATCTGTCCACACCTTCTTCAGCACGAACAGCAGCACGGCAAGGTCGTCGGTCAGTCCGGCAATGGGAATGGCGTCGGGCACCACATCGAGCGGACTAATCATGTAGCCCAGGGCTCCGATAATCATGGCTTTGTTCGCAGCACTGATCTTGTCGCTCTGCAGGGTGTAATAGAGTATCAGGGCTGCATAGACCAACTTCGCACCGGCACGTTTGGCGATGCGGGCAATTTTCTCCACAAAGTCCGCCTGCGAGAACTTGCTGGCATAGGACATAAAATCGGGTAATTCCATCATGTTTATTTACGATTTACAGTTTTCTATTTTCGATTTACTGATTTTCGACTTATTGATTAACGATTATCTATTTACTGTTTTCTTGTTTCCTTTGACGAGCCTGACGATGCGGATGCCCGTGTGCGACGGGTGTTTCTGCAGATAGCTGTAGAGCGTCATCGGCTCTTCAACCACTTTCTTGTGCAACTGCGACGCGTTGAGCAGGTGCAGTCCGTCTTTGCGCCAAACGGCAAATCCCAGGTGTGCGATGTCCAGCCCGGGTTTGTTGCAGGTGATGGCAATGATGTCGCCGTCGTGGATGGTCTGCCGCAACAGACGGGTGTTCTTCACCTCCCGTTTGGGAATATAGCGGAACGTGCGTCCCGTCAGTGCAGCCTCCTGCCGGCGAATCTCGGGCAGGAGATCGGGATGAGCCTTCAAGGCTTTGTAATACTGCGGATGCCGCCCCATGAAATGGATGTCAAGTTTCTGCACGGCAGTAAACGGCGGATGGGGCTGCTGTATCTCGCTGACCATTGCCATTTGCTGCTTATCCAATATCCAGTCGGTGAAATAGTGCAGCCTGCTGGTATAGCCATCTATCACCCCCTGGCGGTAGCGCAAGGTTTTCAGCATCGACAGATAGTCGTCCCATCGTCGCTGCTCCTTCGCAATGCACAGGGCCAGAGCCGTAGCCGTCTCTACCAGCGTGGTGCAGTCCAGCTGCCGCGTGTTCACCACCAGTTGTTCGCCGTCGTTTACTTCCAGCGTATGCGCCACATACGGAACGCCCAGGAACTGTCGCGCGAACCACAGCGTAGAAGCCTCTCGCGGTGCATCGTGCAGCAGGCGGCATATCGTCAGGCTGTCGGCACGGGAAAAAGTGACCTGTGCAGAACCACCAAGTCCGACCTGTGCTGAAGCACCAAGTCCCAACCATAATGCCACGAGGAAGCAAACGACACGACTCTTCTTCATCTTTTATTCTTTCTATATTGTTTTCTGAGCCCGAAGTTATAACCCACATAGAGACACACCTCACCCAGTATGTTGTTGGCAGCGAAGCGGTCTTGCCTATAATTAAAGGTACGCACGATGGCACTGGCCCCGGCATACCAGCGTGTGTTGTTGTAAATCAGTCCGAAGCGCCCGATGCCGTCGATGTTGAAGTTGGAAAAGTCGAACCCCTTACGGTCGGCATCCGTTGTCTCGCCCCGGCTCTTCTTGTAGGCCAGTGCCAGCGAGAGGCTGGCGCAAAACAGCCAGTTGTGTGCAAACGCCCAGTTGTAGGCATAGCCTACAGAGGCATTGATGTTAAAGTATTTCAAGCTGTTGAACATCAGGCTGCTGTCCAGCTTCACGCTGCCGGCACCATACCGCTCGTCCACCACCTGCTGGAACGCCTGATGGTCGAACTCGATGCTGTTGCTCATATAGCCCACACCCGCCATCCACGAGCCGCAGCTGATTTTCTGACACGTGCTCTGTGCGAAGGCTGCCGGATAGGAGAAGCGCTGATGGTTGAAGATGTAATAGACGTTGATGCCCGTAGCCTCTATGTTGATGCCGTCGAAGGGTATGTCCTCCAGGGCATGCGAGTCGATATGCGACCCCAGGTCAACCTCGCGGATGCTGTAGTTGTTGCGTGTATGGCGGTAATAGACGTCGGCACCTATCTGTGCGCTGTATATGCTGCCGTCGATGCCTTGCCAGCTGCCCGAGAAGAAGTCGAGGTCGATGTTCTTCACGTCGATGGTATATCCCAGGAAAATCCACCGCCATCCGAAATAAGGCCCCACCTTGAATACACCGGTACGCGGCGAGAACGACAGCGACTGGCTGGCGTCGCCCGTCGTGCTCAGTCGGTAGTTGTCGTAGGTGTAACGCCCTAACAGCATGATAGACCAGTTGTAGTGCTGAGGCTCGACATAATTCTCGTCGATGTAGCTGAAGCCTCTGATGACGCGCCGCAGCCAGCCCATCTTCTTCTGTGGCGGCAGCGAATCTTGCCGGACAGCAGAAACAGGCGGCAGCGAATCTTGACGGACAGTAGAAACAGCCTGCAGCGAATCTTGCCGCACGGCGACAGCAGGCTGCTGCCGATTATCCATGGCAATGGTGTCGCCAGCCTGTACCTGTAGCACAGACAGTACAGCCTCTACCGCCAAGGTCAACCATTTCTTAGTCAGCATGCCTTGTTCCCCACTGTTTAGAATTTCCCCAAGATTCGGTCGAGCGCCCAGTTCACCGGTGTTGCCGACACGCTGGTACACTCGCATATGGCCAAGCCCTGCAGGTGCTCGCAGACCCGCTGGATGATGGGGTATTGCACGTAGCGCGGCGCCTCTACTGTTATGACTTCCGTTCCCTCGCCGGTATGCAGACGGATGGGCTGGAAGTCGAACACCGAGAAGCACAGCAGCCCCTTGTCGCCGACAATCTCAATACGGTCCTCACGGGCCGACTCGTGGGCTGCAAAGCACCATGAGCCGCTGCCCGTCAGCCCGTTTTCAAACTGAAAGCAGGCACTCACCGTGTCTTCTGCCGCATAGAGACCTGCCCGGTTGGCACAGAAGCCATGCGCCTCGATGATGACGCCATACAGCCACTGCAGCAGGTCCAGCTGATGGGGCGCCATATCGTAGAAGTAGCCGCCCCCGGCAATATCCGGCTGCACGCGCCACGGCTTTTCGCCGTCAGGTGCGCCGTCCTTGTCGCGTGGCGGTGCGGCAAAGCGTATCAGCACGTTCAGCGTCTTGCCGATGCGCCCGCTGTCGATGATTTCCTTCACCTTCAGGAAATACGGCATGTAGCGGCGGTAATAGGCCACGAAGCAGGGCACGCCCGTCTCCTCGCTGACACGGTTCACGCGTACACAGTCTTCATACGTAGCTGCCAAGGGCTTTTCCACATACACCGGTTTGCCGGCCCGCATGGCCATGATGGCATAGGTGGCATGACTCGACGGCGGTGTGGCCACATAGACGGCATTGACATCCGGGTCGTCGATGAGTTCCTGCCCATCGGTAAACCACTTTCTGATGCCGTGGCGCTCGGCATAGCTGCGCACCCCCGCCTCATGGCGGCTCATGACGGCAACGACCTTCGAACCCTCTATTTCCTGGAAGGCCGGGCCGCTTTTCAACTCTGTCACTTCACCGCATCCGATGAAGCCCCATTGCAATATTTTCATAATTTATCTTTAAAGATGGTGCAAAGATACGAAAAAATGCCTACCTTTGCAACACTCAACGAAAAAATAGTGCAAAAAAAATGAAAAAGCTCACCTCAGAAACGGTTTTGAAAGCCCGCAGCTACCGCAGTGTGCTGTCAACAGGGCTTCGCCTTTATACCGAGAATTTCCGTCGCCTGTTCAAGGCTTCATGGCTGCTGGCCCTCATTTATGCCGTCACCGGCGGCTGTTTAGGTACCCTTGTCGGCATCAAGATGCCCGAGATTACCGTCGGCATCCTGCAGCAGATAGCAGCCTACGAAGGCGTATCGCCCGATACGGCCCGGCAATATACCGTCACCGCCGCCGAGATTTTCGGCCTGATGCTGCTGGCCATCGTCACCCTGGGCATGGCATCGGCCACATTCCTCGACAAGCTCAAGGAGCACAAAGACACCGGCGCCATCTCCATGCCAGTCCACTGGCTGAAGGCATCGCCCCGACTGATAGGGCGCACGCTGAAGGGACTGCTGTCCACCCTGCTGCTCCTGCTGCTGCCCTTCCTGCTGTTTGCCGGGGCTTTGGTTGCCGTCGAGGCGGCAAGCCCGCAGTTCCTGCTGCGCCACTCGGTGACGCTGGCTGCCATGCTGGCGGTCTATACCGTCATCGTCCTGTGTTTTGCCCTGCCGCTGATGTATGTGCTCATGAAGTACGTCATGGAGTCGCCCTGTGGCTACTGGCCCACACTGGCCCGCCACTACAGCCGTGGCCTGCGCCACTGGGGTTCGCTGTTCAACGTGTTCTTCCTCAGCACACTACTGGTAGCCCTGGTGTCGATGGTCATCGCCCTGCCCGCCACCATTCTCAACATTGCCAACCAGCAAGCCCACCTCGGACAACTGATGGGCGACCCGTCGGGCATGCCGTCATACATCGCTCCGCTGACGTTCTGCACCGCCATGCTGTGCAGCTTCCTCGACTTCTACGTCAGCCAGACCACACTCATCCACAACTACTACCTCTACGGCTCCATTGAAGCCAAGGAACAGGAACGCGAACAACAAAAAACCAGCATACAATGAAAAAGCTACTCTTCATCGACCGCGACGGAACCATTATCAGCGAGCCTGCCGACGAGCAGATAGATTCGTTCGAGAAACTCCAGTTCGTGCCGCGGGCCATCAGCAGCCTGGCCTTTCTGCGCCAGCACACCGACTACGAGTTCGTCATGGTGAGCAACCAAGACGGCCTGGGCACCGAGGCCTTCCCCGAAGAAACCTTCTGGCCGGTACACCGCTTCATCCTCGACACACTGAAGGGCGAGGGCGTGGTGTTCGACGACATCCTCATCGACCCACACTTCCCTGCCGACAATGCGCCGACCCGCAAGCCCAACACCGGACTGGTGGAGAAATACATGAACAACCCGGAATACGACATCGCCAACAGCTACGTCATCGGCGACCGCGACACCGACCGGCAGTTTGCCCGGAACATCGGTTGCCGCTTCCTGCAGATTGCCGCCGCGCCCGACGATGCCGCTGCCTCGTGGCAGCGTGCCACGGCTATAGCCTACGGCGGCGAGCGCACGGCAGAAGTGCGCCGCACCACGAAGGAGACCGATATATATATTAAGGTGGACATGGACGGCAACGGCCACTGCGACATCGCGACGGGTTTGGGCTTCTTCGACCACATGCTCGAACAGATTGGCAAGCACGGCATGATAGACCTGACCATACACACCCGGGGCGACCTGCACGTAGATGAGCACCACACCATCGAGGACACGGCGCTGGCCTTGGGCGAATGCCTGCTGAAGGCGCTGGGCGACAAACGCGGCATCGAACGCTATGGATACTCGCTGCCCATGGACGACAGCCTGTGCAGCGTGTGCCTCGACTTCGGCGGTCGGCCCTGGCTGGTATGGGATGCCGAGTTCCACCGCGAGCGCATCGGCGAGATGCCCACCGAGATGTTCGTCCACTTCTTCAAGAGCTTGAGCGACGCTGCCAAGATGAACCTCAACATCAAGGCCGAGGGGCAGAACGAGCACCACAAGATAGAGGGCATCTTCAAGGCCCTGGCCCGTGCGCTGAAGATGGCCGTACGCCGCGATGTCTATCATTACGAGCTGCCATCGACCAAAGGAACACTTTGAACCGTTAAGTAACTAAGAATAAATGGCTGACGACAAGATACTGAGAATGCAACAGCTCATCAGTGAGCTGAACGAGGCCAGCGAGGCCTACTACAACGGACTGCCGGAGCGCATGACCGACTTCGAGTGGGACGCCCGCTTCGACGAACTGAAACAGCTGGAGGCACAGACCGCTACCGTACTGCCCGACTCGCCGACGCAGAAGGTGTCGGAAGACACCATGGCCGGACAGAAAGAGGCCCACGAGTTTGCCGCCCTCTCGCTGGCAAAGACCAAGCAGATTGCTGAACTGGTGAAATGGGCTGAGCACCGCCCCATCTGGATTTCCTGGAAGCTCGACGGGCTGACCCTCGTCGTCACCTACGACGGCGGCAGGCTGACGAAAGTGGTCACTCGCGGCAACGGGCACATCGGCACCAACATCACCCATCTGGCCCCAGCCATCGCCGGCATCCCGCAAACCATCACGGCAAAGGGACACACCGTGATTCGCGGTGAGGCGGTAATAGCCTACGACGACTTCGAGCGCTACCTCATGGAGAGCGGCGAGGACTATGCCAACCCGCGCAATCTGGCCTCGGGGTCGCTCAGCGTGAAAGACCCGCAGGACATCACAGACCGCCACCTGCGCTGGATACCCTTCACCCTGGTATATACCGACGAAGAGATAGTGTCGTGGGGAGCGCGCATGGACTGGCTCGACCGGCAGGGCTTCCAGACCGTCGAGCGGCAACTGGTCAGCACACCCACAGAGGAGGCGGTGGAAGGGGTCATCAACGCCTTCACCCACAAGGTCACATCCAAGCAGAACCCCTACCCCGTCGATGGACTGGTGGTATGCTACGACGATACCGACTATGCACAGACGGGCAGCGTGACGGGCCACCATGCCACCCGTGCCGGACTGGCTTTCAAGTGGCAGGACGAGTCGGCCTCCACCGCCTTGAAGGAGATAGAATGGTCGTGTGCCGCCAGCACCATATCGCCGGTAGCCGTCTTCGAACCCGTCAGCCTGGAGGGCACCACCGTCCAGCGCGCCTCGCTGTGCAACATCAGCGAGTGTGAGCGCCTGGGCATCGGCGGGCCCGGCACACGGCTGAGTGTCATCAAGGCCAACAAGATTATTCCCAAGGTGATTGCCGTCACCGGGCGTGTCGGCACCTTCGCCGTGCCCGACAGCTGTCCCGTATGCCACGCCCGGGCCGTTGTCAGCGTCAGCGAGTCCAGCGGTACCAAGACGCTGCATTGCTCCAACCCCGACTGCCCTGCCAAGCAGCTCAAGAAATTTGCCCGCTTCGTATCGAAGGAGGGCATGAACATCGACGGCATCTCTGAGCAGACGCTCTCGAAGTTTATCAATCTGGGATGGGTCAGCGAGTATGCCGACCTCTACACCCTGCGCAGCCACATCCGCGAACTGGCACAGATGGACGGCTTTGGCGACAAGTCGGCAGCCAACATCATGCGCAGCATCGACAAGAGCCGCCAGGTAGAGGCCCACCGGCTGCTCTACGCGCTGAACATCCCCCTGTGCGGCATCGACGTCTGCAAGCGGCTCCTGGGTGCCTACAGCTTAGACGACCTGGTAAGTGAAGCCGTCCGTCAGAGCGGCGACCTCTTTGCCCCGCAGCGTGAGCCGGAAACGGTGTTTGCCCATGTCAACGGCATCGGACCGGAGAAGTCGGCGCAGTTTGTGCGGTGGTTCCGCAACGAGCAGAACCTTGCCCGCTACCAGCACCTGCTGGCCCATCTGGACGTCGCCGCCACCGACCTTGCTCCTTCGGGCATCCGTTGCCAGGGCCTGACGTTCGTCATCACCGGCGACGTGCATCACTACCGCAACCGCAACGAGCTGAAGGCATACATCGAGTCGCAGGGTGGCAAGGTGGCGTCGGCAGTCAGCGGCTCCACCAGCTTCCTCATCAACAACGATGTCACCTCGACATCGGGCAAGAACAAGAAGGCACAGGCCCTCGGCATCGCCATCCTGTCGGAAGATGACTTCATCCGCCTCTACGGCGAGCCGTCATGAACCGCCCGCCTCGCATCATAGCCCCATTGCTACCCGTGGCTGTCAGCATGATGGCAGGCATTGCCACGGGCTATTACCACCCGCAGGACAGCCTCATTACGCTCCTGGCAGCCATCGCCGTACTGGCCGTTGCCACGCTGCTGGGCCGTCACCCCCGCTGGCAGACGGCAGCCATCTGGCTCTGCTGTGCCGTGGGGGGGCACTGGCTGGCGGCTCGTCAGCTGCAGCAGCTGCGCACCCCGCCGCGTTCGCACGACCTCATCGTCTGCTCCACCCCTGTCAACAAGGGGAAAACCATCGTCATGGACGCGCTGACTGCCGACGGCAAGAAGGTACGGCTGCGCATGATGTACGGCGCGCCGGTTTCTCTGGGCTGCGGGCTGCATGTCTCGGCAGCCATACGCCCCGTCGGCTACCATCCCCTCTATTTCGACAGCCACGGCTACTGCGGCGAGGTGTTTGCAGGCTACCGGCAGTGGCATCCAAAGCGGGTCGGCACTGGTGGCTTGTCTTTCCTACAGCGCACCCGCCTGCGCCTGCTTGCCGTCAGGCAGCAGCTGCTGGAGCGCTACAGGCTGAGTGGCATCGACCGCGACGTATATGCCGTCACCGCCGCCATGACGCTGGGCGACAAGAGTGCCATCAGCCAGGACCTGCGCGAGACGTTCTCGTCCACCGGCACCTCTCATGTGCTGGCACTTAGCGGACTGCACCTTGGCATCGTCTATTGGCTCGTCGTGCTGCTCACGGCAGGTCGGCGGCACAGCATCATCGTGCAGGTAGCCACCGTACTGGCCATCTGGGCCTACGCCTTCCTCACCGGACTGGCACCCAGCATCGTGCGGGCGGCCCTGATGCTGTCGCTCTACTCGCTGCTGGCCATAGGCCACCGC
This sequence comes from uncultured Prevotella sp., assembly GCA_947165435.1. GTDB lineage: Bacteria > Bacteroidota > Bacteroidia > Bacteroidales > Bacteroidaceae > Prevotella. The sequence continues at coordinate 5,922 of CAMVAI010000085.1, read as the reverse complement.
GACAAGATGAGCGTCAACGCCCTGGCCTTTGCAGCCATCGCCATGCTGACGGCCAACCCGCTGCTCGTCTTCGATGTGGGCTTCCAGCTGTCGTACGCTGCCGTGCTGGCCATCCTGCTGTTCTTCCCGCTGCTCAACGGCCTCGTCAGCCCACGATTCCTGCAGCGCCACCGCCTTGTGGCATGGCTGTGGGGCATGGCGGCACTATCCACCGCGGCACAGCTGGGCACAGCACCCCTGGTGGCCTGCCATTTCGGGCACTTCACGCCTTACTTCCTGCTCAGCAATTTCGTGGTCATACCCATGGCCTACGTCATCATCATGGCGGCTCTGCTGCTGCTCGCCACCCAGCTGTCGCTGTTCGCCACCCTGCTCTCCGCCACAGTCACCGCCACCATTTCGGCTCTCGCCCGCATGGCCCGTCTGCCCGGTGCCCTCATCGACGGCCTGCAACCCTCCCTGCTCGAAGTGGCGCTGCTTTACGTCATCATTGCGTGCCTCTATGTCTTGCTGCGCAACGTGCCATACCATTATTTAGCGGCATACAGGCCTGCCGAACAGAAATAAGGGCGAAAAGTTTTTGTGCTTTCAGCTTTTTTACGTACTTTTGCAGCATTTAATCGAACAGAAGTTACACCAAAAGACATTCAGACAAGCAATATGGAGAAGAAACTAAAGCGCGCCACGCTCTGCGTACAAGCCGGATGGCAGCCCAAGAACGGCGACCCGCGCGTGCTGCCCATCATTCAGAGCACTACCTTCAAGTATGACAACACCGAGGAAATGGCCGACCTCTTCGACCTGAAGAAGGAGGGCTATTTCTACACCCGCCTGCAGAACCCCACCAACGATGCCGTGGCACAGAAGATTGCCGCCCTGGAGGGTGGCGTAGGCGCTGTGCTGACCTCGTCGGGCCAGGCAGCCAATTTCTATGCGCTGTTCAACATCTGCGAGGCCGGTGACCACTTCGTCACCTCCAACGAGATCTATGGCGGCACGTACAACCTCTTTGGCGTCACGCTGAAGAAACTCGGCATCGAGTGTACCTTCGTCAGCCAGGAGGCCAGCGAGGAAGAGATAGATGCCGCCTTCCGTCCCAACACCAAGGCACTGTTCGGCGAAACCATTTCCAACCCCGGCTGCCAGGTGCTGGACATCGAGAAGTTTGCACGCATAGCCCACCGCCACGGTGTGCCGCTCATCGTCGATAACACCTTCCCCACACCCATCAACTGCCGCCCGTTCGAGTGGGGTGCCGACATCGTGACCCACTCAACGACGAAATACATGGACGGCCACGCCACACAGGTGGGAGGATGCGTGGTGGATAGCGGCCACTTCGACTGGGATGCTCATGCCGACAAGTTCCCGGGGCTCTGCACGCCAGATGCGTCGTACCACGGACTGACCTACACCAAGCGCTTCGGCAAGATGGCCTACTGCACCAAGCTCGTGGCACAGCTCATGCGCGACCTCGGCGCTATTCCCGCCCCGCAGAACTCGTTCCTGCTGAACCTCGGGCTGGAGACCCTCCACCTGCGTGTGGCACGCCACTGCGAGAATGCACAGCGCATCGCCGAGTTCCTGCAGCAGGACGACCGAGTGGCATGGGTACACTACAGCGGACTGCCCTCCGACCCCAACTACCAGCTGGCCCGGAAATATCTGCCTGACGGCTCGTGCGGCGTCATCGCCTTCGGACTGAAGGGCAGCCGCGAGACGGCGGTACGCTTCATGGACTCGCTGAAACTCATTGCCATCGTCACCCACGTGGCCGATGCACGCACCTGCGTGCTGCACCCCGCCAGCCATACCCATCGCCAGCTAAGCGACGAACAGCTGCGCGAAGCCGGTGTGGCTCCCGACCTGATACGCCTCTCGGTGGGCATCGAGGACTGCGACGACATCCTCGACGACATCCGCCAGGCTCTTGACCAGGTGAGGTAACGAATAAGGCATCCCCAGAAAAAATGGCGGAAATCCGTAAATCGTAAATAACAACGGTGCATATACTCTTGATGATATGGCGGGCGGCACGCCCCAGCCGCATCGCGGCGATGAAGGCAGTGGCCAAGCCCAGGCTGCTGGGTAAGAACTATGCTGCACTGACCTTCTTCGGCTATGTCATCACCCACTCTGCAGAGGAAGCCGAGGCGTACAACCGGCGCTTCGGCTCCCTGCGCAACCACGAGACGATACACCTCTACCAAGCCCGCTCCACCCACGACTCGTGGCTCTGCTTCTACTGGAAATACCTGCTGTTCTGGCTGAAGGCGTCCCGCTATCGCCGCCGTCTGCCCAATGCGGGCTACTGGCTCAACCCGTTTGAGATGGAGGCCTACGCCAACATGCACAACCTGCAATACCTGAAGGACAAAGAACACGGGTGTACCGGCTGGAAAGTATATGCCGACATGCCGCTAAGCCAACGGCTCAGCCTGCATATAGAGCGTACAGGCCATCAAAAGAAAAGCCCTGCAATTAGTCATTAACTGAAGCTTCCCACCCCCTTTGAGGTGGTGTAGAAAAAGATTTGTACATCAGATGCTTTCTTTCAGTATCTGTATCACTTCATCGCGTGTCAGTTTGTGGTAGCCGGCATCGAAGATGATAGTGCTGTCGGCAATGGCCTCGATGTTGTCATTGGTCACGCCCAGTTCGGCAGCATGCATCACCACACCGATTTCCTTCATCCAGGCTTCAAGGGCGGCGATGCCCTCAGCGGCCAGCTGTTCATCAGTCTTACCGTCGGCAGCAATTCCCCAGACGTTCTGGGCAAAGCGGGCGAACTTCTTCACGCCAAACTGCGACACGAATCTGTAATAAGGTATCGAGACGGCAGCCAGCGTCATGCCGTGGGTGGCATCGGTATGTGCACCGATAGCCTGACCTATCATGTGTACCATCCAGTCCTGCTTCTTGCCGCACTTGATGAGCGTGTTCAGTGCCCACGTAGCCGTCCACATAATGTTCGAGCGGGCCTCGTAGTCCTTCGGATTCTTCACGGCAATGCGACTGCTGTGGATGAGCGAGCGCATCAGACCTTCCGCCAGATAGTCGCTGGTACTGTCATCCTCACCCGAGAAATACTGTTCCATGATGTGGCTCATGATGTCGAAGAAACCCGCCACCATCTGATACTGCGGCACGGTGAAAGTAAAGGTGGGGTTGAGCACGGTGAACTTTGGATAGGCATAAGAGCCGAACACCTTTCCTATTTTCATGCCGATGGCGCGGTTGGTGATGACGCTTCCGCCGTTCATCTCCGAGCCGGTGCCTACCATCGTCAGCACGCTACCCACGGGAATCACACGGCACGTAGCCTCCTGCTGCTCCATGTAGTACTTCTGCCACGGGTCTTCGTCGCACCATGCCGAGCAGCTTACGCCCTTGGCATAGTCGATAGTCGAGCCGCCACCCACGGCGAGAATCAAATCTACATTGTTCTCTCGCGCTATCTTGGCACCCTCGTAGAGTTTCTCCACGGTAGGGTTTGGCATCACGCCAGCATCTTCAACGATGGTCTTGCCAGCCTCTTCCAGCACTGCAACCACAGCGTCGTAGATGCCGTTCTTCTTGATACTGCCACCGCCATAGCAGAGTTGCACGGTGGGGCCATACTGTTTCAGTTCGTCACTCAGAAACTTCAGCGCATCTTCGCCGAAGTACAGTTTTGTTGGGTTCTGATAAGAAAAATTTCCTTGCATAGTTTTGTTTATTTGAGTTATCGGGCCGATAGATTATCTTGAAATTAACTCTATTTCCATTTTCAATACTTGTGTGATTATGAGTTAAGGCTGTGTCATGGCTTCACAGCTTGGGGAGTCCAGTTCTTGAAGAAGCGCAATACTTTCTCCTGATTGTAGCCCTGCCCCTCCTCCAAGAAACTCGAATCCTGAATATGGACGACCTTTCCATTCTCATCAAGCACTACGAACACGGGGAATCCGAAACGGGCACAGTTGTCCAGACGCTTCATCAATGCTGCTGCCTGCTGCTGTTGTGCCTCACTTCCTGACCGGCGGGGGTTGTAGTTCACATGGATATACTCGAAGTTCTCGCTGATGACCTTGCTGATGGTGGTTTCATTCGTGATGAAGTCGGCAAAGCGCAAGCACCAGGGACACCAGTTTCCGCCCACCTGACAGATGACGAACTTGCCGTCAGACTTGGCCTTTGCTACTGCCTGGTCTATCTGCTCAATAGGGTTAATGGTCTCATTATATACCTTTTTCAAGCCCTGCGCATCTGCCGTCATTACAAGAAGGGCTGCTAACAGCGTAATAAATACTTTCTTCATCGTATAGATTATCAATCGTTTATGTAGTTCTTTGTACTCATATCATAATACAGAGCCTCCAACTCCTGGAGGGTCAGTTTCTCCACAGAGTGCTCTATGATGCGTATCAGCTCCTCGCGCCGATAGTCATCCGTCTGTCCGAACCGTCCTGCGTATGCCATGCTATCTTACGATTTCTTCAATACTCTTTCGATTCTTGGGCCTAATCTCATCGGCAGCATAGCCTAATGGAATGACCACGGCAGGCTCTTCGTTGGCAGGGAGGCCGAAGAGTTGTTTGCACAGTGCTGCATCGAAATTGCAAACCCAGCAGGTGGCCAGTCCTTGCTCGGTTGCTGCCAGGCAAAGATGTTCTACGGCAATGGCAATATCGATGTCGCCATGATGCTTGCCGTCAGCGCGCACCCATTCCTCGTCGTGCAGGATGGAGGCAATGACGTACATCGGTGCCGTCTTGAACCAGTCGCGGTTGTAGCACTGCTGCAATCGTGCCTTGTCCTCTTCTTTGCTGACGATGTGGAAGCGCCAGGGCTGTCTGTTCACAGCCGAAGGTGCAAAGCGTACACACTCCAGGATATAGTCAATTTTCTCACGTTCTACGCCGAGGGACTTGTATGCCCTGCAGCTGTACCTGTTCTTTACGAGTTCCAAGAAATCCATGACATCAATATTTGGTGAAGTTGTATTTAGCCCTTAACTCTGATTTCTTCTCCTCACCCTGACTGGTGAAATATGCTTTCCACCCTGGGCAGAAATTAATGTGCCAACGCCAGAACTTCCCCAACAATGAATCGGGCTTTTCGTCGTAGTGTGCCCTAAATTTGCAATTTTCACAAGCATGTGCCATCGTTTTATTCTCCTTATTTTGATAAATGTTCCTAATTCTCGGCACAAAAGTAATCAAAATCGAGCAGAAATGAGTAACTTTGCTAAAGATTTTTTTCACTTTTCTTTCCTAAACAACTACAAGGTGTAACAGTGCTTCGCGCGTGTATATATTATAAGGCGCAATTTTGAGACATCTCGCACATCCCGCACGTAAGCCGACTCCTGACTTCGGCGGTTTTAACATTTCGTGCTATACCAATCTCCCGAAACCCTATATACAGGGCGTTTATATTCTTTTTAGACGGTGATTTCGGTGACGCATCGCCGAAGTCTTGACGCGCGTATATATATAGGCTAACAAAAAAACAACCCGCACATCCCGCACATCTCGCACGTGAAAAAGTTTCAACACGGCATGAAGCCATCCTATTGCTGCAACAGTCAGGTGCGGGATAGGTGTGGGGCGGCAGTTGCAAAGTGTCAGCTACGTGCGGGATAAAATGGGCAAATCGTCAGTTACGTGCGAGATAAATTGAGCAGACTGTCAGTTTACGTGCGAGATGTGCGAGATGTGCGGGATGTTTCTTTTTTCCGCATTATATATAGATTTACAGCAGAAAAATCCCGATGAAATCGTGGATTTTTGAAAAATTAATGGATTATTACATGGTAATTACATGTTCCATCTTCTTTTACATATAATTACCATGTAATTGATCATATAATTTTTTCCGTGTATTTTTTTGGGGCCAAGCGATGGTCCCAATGCTTGGAATTTTCATGGAGAGGCTACT
>CAMVAI010000084.1 GCA_947165435.1 uncultured Prevotella sp. | reverse complement strand
CCCCAGAAGTATTCTGTCTAACTTCTGGGGTTCACTTCATTTTGACACACCCTCACGCTGGTTATCGATACGGTGTCGGTGCGGCACTTACTGCTGCACGAATCCGTAGCCGTTGGTGAAACCACCCGTCGCCATGGCGTTCGGCGAGAAGGGGAACAGATAGATGGGTGCCTTCGACGAGTCGAACTGGTAGAAGAGGTAGGTCTCATACTCCTGACGGTTGTCGAGCAGCGTCTTGCCCCATTCCACCTTCTGGTAGCCGTCGGCCAGCAGGGCAGCCTCGTCGGTAGCCGACACCGGTGCAAACAGGCCCTTGATGGCCAGGTTGGTGTTGTAGTTGCCGTCGTATTTCTTGCCCAGGCTCTCCCAGTCGTTGTGCTGTCCGCGCCATCCGGGGTAGAGCACGGGGTCGTCCTCCTTGCCCTCCGGTGTCTGCTCGGTCAGGCGGTATCCGTAGAGTGCCTTCGCATCGACCATCTTCGTGTAGATATACGCCGAGATGGTGTTGCCGTTGGCGAAGGTGTAGTAGCCGTCGTTCTGCAGACCGTTCATCATGGCCGTGGTCAGTGCCTTGATTTCGTCAATCTTCTCGCCAATCAAGCCCGTGCGGATGAGCGTCCAGCGGCGGTCGCCCTCGCCGGCAAACTCGAAGCCGCGCTCGTCGATGACGGCCTTCAGCAGCGAGCCCTCGCTGGCTATGAAGGCATCGACGTTACCCTTGCCGGCACCGCCGAAGGCGCGGTCGCGAATCAGTTGCAGGTTGGCCTTGGCCGTGACGTTGTCGCCCAGAGCGGCAGCTGCCTCGGCCAGTCCGAGATAGACTTCTGAGATACGCATGTAGGGCGCGTTGATGCCCGAGCGGCGCTGGTTCTTGGTCCATACGGTCTTCTGCCGGCTCTCGTCGAACTTGTTGCACGCGATGCCGCCGCCGTTGGCCTGCGAGCCCGGCTTGAAGATGAGCAGTTTCTCGTAGCCGCTGTTGTTGCCCGTCACGGTGCAGCTCAGGTCGCGGCGCAGGTCCTTCGGGTCGAACACGCCGTAGTAGAAAGCGGGGTTGATGCGCCCCTGTCCGTAGGCCTTACACGGATAGTTGTTCGACGAGCCGGCCGATGCCGGGCGACCGAGCGAGTAGGAGCGCGGGTCGTTGCCTGCGGCACCCTGCGTGAAGGGCTCCTCGTAGATGCTCTCGTCGGCAAAGCTGTTGTCGTCGCCGTGCAGCTGTACGAAGAAGTCGGAGTAGTTGTCCGACAGGCGTGCCGCACCGGCATGGTTCAGGGCCAGCTGGAAGTAGGTCTTCGCCGTCTGGTAGAGCGTCTGCCAGTCGCTGCGCCGCCCGTAGGTGGCCCCGTTGGTCGGCGTGCCCTTGGTCTCGAAGGTCAGTGGCTGTCCGTTGCCTCCCACGCGGGCCACGTCGCCTCGGCGCGTCTGGTAGCCGCCGGCCTCCAGGGCCATGCGCCCTATGAGTGCATCGACGTAGGTCTGCGACAGGTAGTTCTTGTTCTTCTCGCCCACGGGGTTCATGAGCGGCTCCACGCGCTGCAGCTGGGCGATGAGCACGTCGTAGATGCTGTCGCGCGACGACAGTCCGGTGGCTGACTCGCCCATCTGCGTCTGGAAGGGCACGTCGCCGTAGTATTTGATGAGCTCGCGGTAGGCCGTGGCACGCAGGGCGACCGCCTCGCCGTAGAGCTGGCTCATGTTCGTGGGCGTCGTCTGCTGCATCATGGTCTCGTAGCTGCTGGTGCTCTCGATGGCCGACGTGATGGCGTTGCACTTGCCGATGACGGAGAACAGCACGCTGTACGGGCTGCTGGGAGCCTCCTTGCCGTAGGTGACGGGGTTGTAGGTGCCGGCCTCGGTGCCGTTGATGTAGAACGCCTCGGGAATATGGCGTGCGGGCTGTGCGCTATAGCCCTCGGGGTGGCGCATGATGTCCGACCCGGCAATGTCGAGGGCATAGAACAGTCCGTCGCCGAAGATTTGCGAGCTGACGGCCCCGTGCCACTCGCTGTAGGCGCCGTCCATGGCAGCACGCGCCGTGGTCATGTTCGAGAACACGAAGTCGGCATTGGCCTCGGAGTACGATTTCGTCTCCATGAAGTCGCTGCAGGCCGTCAGTGCTGCCGCACCGGCTGCAACGAGTGCTAATGAAAATATCTTGTGTTTCATCTTGTATAAATCGATATGGTTGTCATGATTAGAATGCTACGTTAAGACCGAAGGTAAAGGTACGCGTCTTGGGGTAAGAGCGGTAGTCGTAGGCCGGGGTGGGGAAGCCGGAGTAGTCGTTGTCGGCCGACCAGCTGACGTTGACGTCGGGGTCCAGGCCGCTATAGCTCTTCAGGCAGAACAGGTTGCCGCCGGTGAAGTAGATGCGGGCGTTGCTGATGCCCACCTTCTTGGTCCACTGCTTGGGGAAGGTGTAGCCGATGGTCAGCGTCTGCAGGCGCAGGTAGCGGGCGTCCTCGATGAATTCGGACTGCGTGATGCCGTATTCGGGCAGGAAGGCATACTTCGCGTTGGCGTTCAGGGCGCGCACGGCCTCCGGCTCGGTGACGGCCACCAGGTCGCCGGCGGCATCGACGTCGTAGAAGCGCCAGGTGTCGCTGATTTCCGACAGGCGGTTGTAGCCCAGGCTGTTGTCCTTGTCGCCCTTCATGTCGCTCATGACGTTGGCGTTATACACGTCGCCGTCCAGCTGGTAGGTGAAGTTGGCCGAGAAGTCGAGGCTCTTCCAGCGTGCCGTGAGGTTGAAGCCGCCGGTGTGCTTGGGCATGGTGTGGCCGATGATGGTGGCATCGTTGGCATCCACCACGCCGTTGCCGTCGGTATCGGCAAATTTCACCATGCCGGGGAAGGCCTTCTGTCCGTTGGCCAGTGTGTAGGGGCTGTTATACTGGCCCATGCCGATGGTGTTGTCAGGCACGCCGGGCTTCAGCGTCCACACGCCGTTGGCCACCGTGAAGTCGTCAACCGTGTAGAAGCCGGCGCTCTGCATGCCCTGCACCAGTCCGACGGGCTCGCCTTCCTTCACCATGTAGTCGTAGGTGGGCACGCGCATCGTCGAGCCCCAGTTGGTGTGTGCCGAGGCAATCACCTTGTCCTGCAGCTCGTCCACCTTGTTCTTGTTGTAGTTGTAGGTCAGTCCGAAGCTGAGGCTCCAGTCTTTCTTGCGCACGATGTTATAGTTCAGCGACAGCTCGATGCCTCGGTTCGAGGTGCGTGCGATGTTCTGCATCTGGTAGCTGAAGCCCGTCGTGGGGTCGCAGGGCACGAGCATCAGCACGTCCTTCGTGGTGTTGTGGTAGAGGTCGAAGCTACCGTTCAGCTTGCCGTTCCAGAAGCTGAAGTCGAGACCGATGTTGCGCGAGATGGTGGTCTCCCACTTCAGGTCGGGGTTGCCCAGGGTCTTGGCGGGCTGGTAGATGGTGACGCTCTGGCCGTTGACGGTGGCCGAGTTGGTGGTCCAGAGGGTCTCGGTCAGTCCGGATGCGATCTGGTCGTTACCGCTGGTACCGAGCGAGAGGCGCAGCTTCAGGTTGTCCATCCAGTCCTTTGTCGATGCCAGGAAGGGCTCGTCGCTGATGCGCCATGCCAAGGCTCCTGCGGGGAATACGCCCCAGCGGTTGTCTTGTCCGAACTTCGACGAGCCGTCGGCACGCAGCGTGGCGGTCAGTATGTAGCGGCTGAGGAACGAGTAGTTCACGCGGCCGAACCACGACACGGTGTGGTTGGGGTGGCCGTCGGTGTAGGTGTAGGTGTCGTTGCCCTTGTATTTGGTGGCACCGATGTTGCCGAAGGTGCGCTCAAAGTCCCACTCGTCGGGATAGGTCGTGCCGTAGATGCGTGCCGAGTTGGAGCGGTTCGACAGCACCTCGTTACCCACCATGACGCTCAGCGAGTGGTCCTCGCCCAGGCCCTGCACGTCGTAGCTCAGCGTGGTGTCCCAGCGGGTGTTGTAGCCGTCGCCGTTGGTCAGCGTGGCCGAGTTGTAGCTCTGGCCGTTGGTGTGGCCGCCGGCCCAGTTCTGTGTCTTGCTCCAGTTGCGGCTCAGGTAGAGTTCGCTGCGGGCGGTCAGGCCCTTGATAATCTGCCATGTCAGACCCATGTTCACGCCGATGCGGTAGCGGTGGCGCAGGTTCTCGTAGTCGTCGAGAATGGCCACGGGGCTGAACGTGGGGTCGGCACTGTTGCTGCCCATGCCCAGGTCGGCGGCTTTGCCGCTGCCCAGCGGGGTGTCGATGGGCTTGTAGCGGTAGGCCTCGGTGGCAAACTCATAGCGGTTGCCGGTGAAGGTCATCTCGCTGTAGCGGGCGTTGATGTCGAGCTTCAGGTTCTTGGTGATGTCCTGTGTCAGCTTGATGTTGGCTCCCCAGCGGCGGAACGACGAGTTCTGCAGCGAGCCCTGGTTGTCGGAGTAGTTGATGCTGGCATAGAACTTGGTGGTCTTTGTGCCGCCGGACACCGACACGTCGTGGTTCCAGGCGTGTGTGGCGCGCAGCACGTCGTCCATGTAGTTGTGTGACGTCTGGTTGCGGTAGTCGTTCAGGTGGTTGCCGTTGGCACTGCCCAGGCCGTAGTAGCGGGCTACGCCGTCGGCATAGGTGTCGCCTAATGACTTGGCGTAGCTCCACGTGTGATAGACATGGTCGTAGGCATCCATCACGTCGAGCTGCGAGGGCTTGGCCTTGAGCTGGAAGTACATGTTGTACTTCACCTTCACCTTGCTCTCCTGTCCGCTCTTGGTGGTGATGAGGATGACGCCGTTGGCACCGCGGGCACCGTAGATGGCCGTCGATGAGGCGTCCTTCAGCACGTCGATGCTCTCGATGTTGTCGGCCGACACGTCGTCAATGCTCGACACCTGCACACCGTCAACGATGAACAGCGGGTTGTTCGACTGCGTGATGGAGCCGCCGCCGCGAACGCGGATGGCTATCTCGCTGCCGGGGCGACCGTCTTGCGACATCACGTTCACACCGGGCAGCTGGCCCTGCAGGGCCTCGGCCACCGTGGCCACGGGGTTGGCAGCGAGCTTCTCGCCGGTGACGGAAGCCACCGAACCGGTCAGGTCCTTACGCTTCATCGTGCCGTAGCCGATGACCACCACGTCTTCCAGCGTGGTGTTGTCTTCCTCCAGCGTGACGTTCATCGAACCGGAGGCTTTCAGCGTCTGCGTCTTGAAGCCTACATACGAAAACTTGATGGGGCTGCCAGCCGATACGCTGACCTTAAACTTTCCGTCAACGTCGGTGACGGTGCCCTGCCCGTTGCCGTAGCTGACGCTGACGCCAATGAGCGGTTCGCCGGACTTGTCCTTCACCGTACCCGTCACGGTACTCTGGGCGAAGCCCGTCAGCCATAGCATGCAGAGCAGCATGGCCAGGATGATTCTTCTTGTTTGCATGTCAGATGAATTAGTTTTTAAATGTGTAAATAGATTGTTTATGGCGCGAAATTACTAATCTTACGCCAAGCAACCAAGAAATGTACGAATTTTTTACCGTAAACGTTTACGGACAATGGGTATGAGTAGCTACAGCTTAGCGAGTAGGCTGTTCAAAGGGATGTTCCGTCTTTCTTATTCTGTAGGGCGGTTAGCTTGTCTGACGCCGAATCAGAGGCAGTGCTCAATGGTACCACTGGGTGTCGGTCGTGCTGCTGGTGGTATGACTGAGGTCGGCCAGCTGCTGGCGGAGGTCGGCCACCTGCTGCGCCAGGTCCTGATTGCGCTTGGTGAGCCGGTTGGACACTTCGCGCATCTTGGCCATCTGCTCAATGAGATGGGTCTTCTCCGGATCGACATAGCGGTCCTTATAGCGACGGAAGGCCCTGATGGAGAGCCACACGATGAGGGCAATGACGAGTAAGGTGCCTACCTGGATGAGGAAGAGCACGATGCGACCGTCGCGGATGCCCTGGTGGAAGTCCATCGACAGCAGCGATACGTCCTCCATGGGCACGTCGGCAAAGAAGGCGGCCACAACCTTGCCCGAGTGGTCGTGGACGGGTATGACGTAGGTACACATGATGATGTGCGTGCCGGCCTGGTCCACGTAGGGCTGCGTCCACAGGCTCTTGCCGTTGGCCAGCGGCTGCTTGTACCACTCGCGGTCAGTATAGTCGAAGGGCAGCAGCGTGGCGGTGAGCAGCGGCTCGCCGGTCTTCTCCTTCTTCAGCTTCACGGCGGGCTGGCGGTCATAGACGTAGGGGGCATACAGCCTCGACAGGCCCTTCGACTTGTAGTAGTCGGGCAGGAAGGCCACGCCGGCTCCCACGATGTGGGGGTTGTTCTTCACGATACCGGCGGCTATGCGGTAGTAGCCTTTCGGGTTGTCGATGCTCAGCTCTACCACCGAGCGCAGGTTGCGCAGCGCGCTCTCCACCTCGCCTCTCACGGTAGCCACGCGCTGGCTCTGCTCCATGTCGCGCCCGGCCTTGTCGAGCAGCTCGGCTTCGGTGCCATAGACGGCCATAAAGTATTGGGCGCCTCCCATCACTTCCAGGAGGATGGCGGCGGCGATTATCATCATCAGCGAATACTTCTTCATAGGTCAAAACAGTTTTTGTAGTGGTTTCTCCTCTTCCTTGGTGACATCGGTTTTTGTAAGGGGCTTCCTTGGTGACAACAGTTCTTGTAAGGTTTTTTCCGTTCTTATCCTACCGTGCCTTCCAGCGACACCGACAGCAGCTTCTGCGCCTCGACGGCAAACTCCATGGGTAGTTTCTGCAGCACCTCCTTGGCATAGCCGTTGACGATGAGGCCCACGGCCTGCTCGGCGGGGATGCCGCGCTGCTGGCAATAGAACAGCTGGTCTTCAGATATTTTCGACGTCGTGGCTTCGTGTTCGAAGACGGCGGTGTCGTTGTGTACGTCCATGTAGGGAAAGGTGTGTGCCCCGCAGTCGGAGCCTAACAGCAGCGAGTCGCACGAGGAGTAGTTGCGGGCATTGTCGGCTGTAGAGGCGGCGCGCACCAGTCCCCGGTACGAGTTCTGCGAATGGCCTGCGGAGATGCCTTTCGAGATAATGGTCGATTTGGTGTCGCGGCCTATGTGTATCATCTTCGTGCCGGTGTCGGCCTCCTGATAGTTGTTGGTGACGGCTACGCTGTAGAACTCGGCCGTACTGCGGTCGCCGCGCAGGATGCATGAGGGGTATTTCCAGGTGATGGCGCTGCCCGTCTCCACCTGTGTCCACGACAGCTTCGAGTTGGTGCCGCGCAGGTCGCCGCGCTTGGTGACGAGGTTCAAGACGCCGCCACGGCCCTGCTCGTCGCCGGGATACCAGTTCTGCACCGTCGAGTACTTCACCTCGGCACGGTCCATGACCACAATCTCGACGATGGCGGCATGCAGCTGGTTCTCGTCGCGCATGGGGGCGGTGCAGCCTTCGAGGTAGCTCACGTACGAGTCGTCGTCGGCTATGATGAGCGTGCGCTCAAACTGACCGGTGTTCCTGGCGTTGATGCGGAAATAGGAGCTGAGCTCCATGGGGCAGCGCACGCCCTTGGGGATATACACAAACGAGCCGTCGCTGAACACCGCCGAGTTGAGGGCGGCATAGAAGTTGTCGCGGTAGGGTACCACGGAGCCTAAATACTGGCGCACCAGGTTGCCATGCTCCTTGATGGCCTCGCCGATGGAGCAGAAGATGACACCCTTCTCGCGCAGCTTCTCCTTGAACGTGGTCTTCACCGACACCGAGTCCATGATGGCATCGACGGCGGTATTGCCGCTTAGCGCCAGGCGCTCCTCCAGGGGAATGCCGAGCTTGTCGAAGGTCTTCTCCAGCTCGGGGTCGATGCCGGCGGCAGCACCGTCGGGCACACGCTTCTTGGCGGTGGGGTCGGCATAGTAGGAGATGGACTGGTAATCGACCTTCGGCACATGCACATGGCCCCACCGGGGCTCCTGCTGCTGCTGCCAGTAGCGGAAGGCGCGCAGACGGAAGTCGAGCATCCACTCCGGCTCGCCCTTCTTCTGCGAGATGAGCCTGACGACATCCTCGTTCAGTCCCTTGTCTATGATTTCAGTATGCACGTCGGTAGTGAAGCCGAACTCGTACTTTTGTTCGGCCACCTGGCGCACAAATTGGTTCTTCTCTTCCATGGCTCTTCACTTATTCAAAGTGCAAAGGTACGAATAAGCAAGCAAACAGCCAAAAATTTTTTTTGCTTTTCATAAAAAAAGGGGTAGGGTGGGCGAAAATATCAAATAATTGCGTATATTTGCAGTCGGATTGCAAACAACGGCTTATGGCAGAGAAGAGAATCTACGGCATCGGGCAGCAATGGCTGCCGAACCTTTTGGAGAAGAAGGCGGTCTATGTGGACAAGACGGCCTACGTCTATGAACTGGCACACCACGGCGGCATCAACTACTTCCTGAGCCGTCCGCGTCGCTTCGGCAAGTCGCTGCTGGTGAGTACCCTACAGTGCTATTTCGAGGGGCGTCGCGAGCTGTTCCGAGGCATGGCCGTGGACAGCCTTGAGACGGAGTGGACGCAGTACCCCGTGCTGCGGCTGGACCTGTCGCTGGGCAAGTACTACGACGAGACGAGCGTCGATGACATCTGCGGCGGCATACTGAAATGGTATGAGCGTGACTACGGCCTGCCTGACGGCAAGGGCGAGAAGCTCAGCGACCGCCTGTCGGCCATTATCAGGACGGCCTACGAGCAGACGGGCCAGAAGGTGGTGGTGCTCATCGACGAGTACGACGCGCCGATGCTCGACAGCATCCACAAGCCGGAGCTGCAGGACCACTTGCGGCAGCGCGTGCGCGACCTCTTTTCTCCGCTGAAGGGCATGTCACAGTATCTGCGCTTCGTGTTCCTGACGGGCATCTCGAAGTTCTCGCAGCTCTCGGTATTCAGCGAGCTGAACAACCTGACCGACTTGACCTTTATGCCAAAATACGAGGGCATCTGCGGCATCACCGAAGAAGAGCTGTTTACACAGCTGAAGCCCGACATCGAACAGCTGGCCGAGCGCATGGGGCAGCGTCGCCGCCAGCCCATGAGCTACGACGAGGCAGTGGCCGAGCTGAAGCGGATGTATGACGGCTACCATTTTACCGATCGGATGACCGACATCTACAATCCGTGGAGCCTTTTCTACGCCTTCGACCAGGGGTGGATAGACAACTACTGGTTCTCCACCGGCACGCCCTCGTCGCTCATCGACCTGCTGCGTGTAAAACAGATTGTCATGCCCGAGCTGGAGGGCTTCGAGGCCGACATGTCGCGATTCAACGCCCCCACGGAGCACATCACCGACCCCATACCGGTGCTCTTCCAGAGCGGCTACCTCACCATCAAGGACTACAATTATTACGAAAAGACATTCACGCTGGGCTTTCCCAACGCTGAGGTGCGCGAGGGCTTCGGCGGTTCGCTGTATAAATTCGTCTTGCCAGAATATTTCGGCAGCAAAGACCAGATGGGTATTGCCTACACCCGCCTGCGTCTTAAACGTATCACCTTCGAGCAGTTCATGGAGAGCACCCGCAAGTGGTATGCCGGCATCCCCTACAGCGTTACCGATAAGAACCAGAACGAGCAGTTCTACGAGGCGCTGTTCTATGCGCTCATGGTCGGTATCGGTGCCGACGTGGAGGCCGAGGGACAGACCAGCGACGGCCGCTTCGACATCGCTCTGAAGATGCAGGATGCCATCTACATTCTGGAGTTCAAATTTAATAAGACCGTGCAGGAGGCTACGGAGCAGATACTGACGAAGGACTATGCTGTGAGGTTTGCGCATGACGCCCGCCCCGTCTATGCCGTGGGACTGAACGTCAGCGAAGACCGCCGCACCATCGAGAGCTACGAGGTGGTGGAGTGTAAGGGAGAGTAGGGGTTTCCCATCGTGCCAAGCGCTATGAGCGGTGGTATCTGCTGATAATCTTAGGTCCATCGGGGGGATTGACAGGCATTCCGATGGGCATTTTTCATATTGGACATCTGGAATAAGGATATGGTGGTTCTGTAACGAGGTGAAAGAAGAATGCTTCTCTACATTAGACCGTCCGTTGTGGCGGTCTATTTTGTGTGTCATACCAAAGATTCTCACTCCAAGTAGCAATAATATGAAGAATCTTTCGTACCTTTGCAACCATCAAACAAAAAGGCATGAAAAAACCCGGATTCATCACCAGCACCTGAATGTCTGGGAGAGGAACTACCGGGACTGCGGTGCAAAGATACGAAGATTTATGGAGGTGACCAAACAATTTCTGGAAAAAGTTTTCTCAACGAAGCGAATGGAGCGATATTTTGCGCTATACCCTGACGACGAGGCGAAGGCGATACGCCATTATGAGTGCAACCTGATGCTGGCTGAGTCGCTCTACGTGAGCCTGTCGGTGCTGGAGGTGACGCTGCGTAATGCTCTTTGCCGTGAGTTGGAAACCATGACGGGGCGTGAGGACTGGTATGCCATCTTCCCAACAACGCCGGGGCTGCGCAGTCTGAACCGCTACATCACAGAGGCGGGACAACACATTACGGCTCGGCATGAACAGATTACGCCATCAAAAATCGTGGCTGAACTGACGCTCGGCTTTTGGGTATCGCTGCTGAACACGGAGTATGAACGGACATTGTGGCAGGCACTGCGGCGGGCCTTCCCTTATATGCCCCGACGCGAACGGCAGCGCAGGAATGTGTCGGCACCGCTCAACACGTTTCGTCGTTTACGCAATCGTATCTTCCACAACGAATCCATCTGTTGGAATCTTGCGAGGGTTGAAGAGATTCATGCCGAGATGCTGAAGGTGATTGGCTGGATGAATCGCGACCTGCCAGAATGGGTTGAGGCTCAAGAGCGGTTTGCTTCTGTATGTACGGAGATTCGCAGACGGATGGATTGGGAGTAAGTATAGCTGAGGCTTATTGATTCTATAGTGCCTCTATCTCATCACGCCCCAGCCCCGTTATCTTGCAAATCTCCTCTGTGTCGTAGCCGCGACGCTTCATCCGCTCGGCGGTCTGTTTCATATTGGACATCTGGAATAATAATAGAAAACACCCACAATGCCTGGATGTAGGCATTGTGGGTGTGTAGTGTGTTAGGGTAGGGAAGAGTCTCCCGTCGGTTACAGTTTCTGTTCCACCTCTATCTCGGTGAACGTCTCGATGATGTCGCCCACCTGGATGTCGTCCCAGTTGACCAGCGAGATGCCGCACTCCAAGCCGGTGGCCACCTCCTTGGCGTCGTCCTTGTAACGCTTCAGGGCCTCGATGGCTGCGGTGTGTATGACGATGCCGTCGCGGATGACGCGCGCCTTGTCCTTCGCGTGTACCTTGCCCTCGATGACCAGGCCGCCGGCCACGGTGCCCACCTTCGATATCTTGAACACCTGCTTCACCTCTATCTCGCCGGTTACTATCTCCTTCTTCACCTTGTCGAGCATGCCCTGCATGGTGGAGCGCACCTCGTCGATGGCGTCGTAGATGATGCTGTACGTGTTGATTTCCACACCCTCGCGGTCGGCCAGCTTGCGGGCATCGGCCGAGGGGCGCACCTGGAATCCAACGATGATGGCATCCGATGCCGAGGCCAGCATGACGTCGTTCTCGCTGATCTGGCCCACGGCCTTGGAGATGACGTTCACCTGCACCTTCTCCGTAGAGAGCTTGATGAACGAGTCGGAGAGTGCCTCGATACTGCCGTCGGTGTCGCCCTTGACGATGATGTTCAGCTCGTGGAACTCGCCCAGGGCGATGCGGTGCGACAGCTCGTCCAGTCCGAGCTTCGTGGTGGTGCGCAGGCTCTGTTCGCGCTGCAGCTGTATGCGCTTGTTGGCTATCTCGCGGGCCTCCTGCTCGGTGTCCATCACGTGGAACGAGTCGCCGGCCGTCGGTGCGCCGTTCAGTCCGAGGATGATGGCCGGCTCGGCGGGTCCAGCTTTCTCGATGCGCTGGTTACGCTCGTTGAACATGGCCTTGATCTTGCCCCACGAGCTGCCGGCAATGACGATGTCGCCCACCTTCAGCGTGCCGTTCGACACGAGTACGGTCGAAACATATCCGCGGCCCTTGTCCAGCGAGCTTTCGATGATGCTGCCCGTGGCCTTGCGGTTGGGGTTGGCCTTCAGGTCGAGCATCTCGGCCTCCAGGAGCACCTTTTCCAGCAGTTCGTCAACGCCCAGTCCCTTCTTGGCCGATATTTCCTGGCACTGGTACTTGCCGCCCCACTCTTCAACGAGCAGGTTCATGTTGGCCAGGTCTTCGCGAATCTTGTCGGGGTTGGCGCCCGGCTTGTCTATCTTGTTGATGGCAAACACCATCGGCACGTTGGCTGCCTGTGCGTGGGCGATGGCCTCCTTGGTGGTAGGCATCACCGAGTCGTCGGCGGCAATGATGATGATGGCGATGTCCGTCACCTGCGCACCACGGGCACGCATGGCCGTGAAGGCCTCGTGGCCCGGCGTGTCGAGGAAGGTAATCTGTCGGCCGTCCTTCAGCTTCACGTTGTAGGCGCCGATGTGCTGGGTGATGCCGCCCGCCTCGCCGGCAATGACGTTGGTGTTGCGGATGTGGTCGAGCAGCGACGTCTTACCATGGTCCACATGACCCATGACGGTGACGATGGGCGCACGGCTGATGAGGTCGTTCTCGTCGTCGGCCTCCTCGGTGATGGCGTTCTGCACTTCTGCCGACACATACTCGGTGGTGAATCCGAACTCGTCGGCCACGATGTTGATGGTCTCGGCGTCGAGGCGCTGGTTGATGCTCACCATGATGCCGATGCTCATGCAGGTGCCGATGACCTGGTTGACACCGACGTTCATCATCGTGGCCAGCTCCGAGACGGTCACGAACTCCGTCAGCTTGAGCACCTTCGACTGGGCTGCCTCCTGGGCCATCTCTTCGCTCATGCGCTCCTGCACGGCGTCGCGCTTCTCCTTACGGTACTTCGCACCCTTCTTGTTCTGCGTGGTCTTCGACGTCAGGCGGGCCAGCGTTTCCTTCACCTGGCGTGCCACAGCCTCGTCGTCCACTTCCAGCGGCTTCTGCACGGGGCGGTTCTTCTTCTTGTTCTTGCCGCCGCCTTGCTGCTGGTTGCCCTGGTTGTTATTGTTGTTGCCTTGGTTGTTGTTCTTCTTGCCGCCGCCCTGCTGGTTGCCCTGCTGCTTGGCGGCAGCCTCGATATCGACCTTGCCGCTGCGTATGCGCTCGCGCTTGCGGCGCTCGCCGGCGGCCTTCTCTTCGCGCTCCTTGCGGCGCTCCTCCTTGGTCTTCTTCTTCGGACGGGTGCTCTGGTTCAGCGCGTCGAGGTCTATCTTGCCCACCACGTTCAGCTGGGTGGCAGGCTTCATGAAGTCGCCGGGCGTCTTGGCCAGATGGGGCGACGACGGACGGGCGGCAGGCTGCGCCACGGCGGCGGCTGCCGGGGCTTTCTGCTCCGGCTGCTGCTCGGGCTTTGGAGCCGGGGCTTTCGGGGCTGCCGGGGCAGGCTCGTCGTGCTGTTTGGCTGGTGCCTCAACGGCAGCGGCAGGCTTTACCGGTGCCTCCGGCTCCCGAGGTGCCTGCACGGCAGCGGTCTCCGGCTCGTTGTCGCGCCCTGCGGGCTCTGCCTCCACCGGGGTTTCCACCTTGGCTTCCGGCTTGGGCTGAGGCTCAGCCTTGGGCTCGGCTTTCGGCTCGGCCTTGGGCTTGCCGATACTGTCGAGGTCTATCTTGCCCAAGGGCTTGAACTGCTGGCGCTGTTCCAGCAGCTCGTCGGTCTTCGTCATGGCCTTTTCTACCTTCTCGGCTTTCTTCTCCTTCACCTTCTTGGTGAATATCATGTCGGCCTGCGTCTTCACGGCCTTGTCGCCCTTGAACTCGCCGACCAGTGCCGCGTACTGCTCGTCGCTGATCTTGGTGTTCGGCGTGGCATCGTCCTTGACCTCACCAAGACTGCTCTTCTTCTTCAGGAAGTCGATAGCCGTCTGAAGCCCGATGTTCAGTTCTGATAATACTTTATTTAATCTTACTCCCATATCTAAGCCCCCTAAGTTAGGGGGTAGGGGGTCTGAACAAGCGAAGACATCAGACCCATTAAATGAATACTTTTGTAGGAGAGCCTGCGCTTGTTCAGACCCCCATCCCCCTAACTTAGGGGGCTTAGACTATTCAAACTCTGCCTTGAGCACTTCCAGCACGTGGTCAACGGTCTCTTCCTCCAGGTCGGCCTTCTCAATCAGCATCTCGCGCGGAGCGTTCAGCACGGCCTTGGCGGTATCCAGTCCGATACCCTTGATAGAGTCGATGATCCACTGGTCTATCTCGTCGGCAAACTCGTCGAGATAGATGTCCTCGTCGGCTTCGCCGTCGGTCACCACGCGGAACACGTCGATGGTATATTCCGTCAGCATGGAGGCCAGCTTGATGTTCAGGCCGCCCTTGCCGATGGCCAGGCTCACCTCTTCGGGCTGCAGATACACCTCGGCCTTGTGCTCCTCGGGGTTCAGCGTGATGCTGGTCACCTTGGCCGGCGACAGGGCACGCTGTATGAAGAGCTGCGTGTTGTTCGAGAAGTTGATGACGTCGATGTTCTCGTTGCACATCTCGCGCACGATGCCGTGTACGCGGCTGCCCTTCACGCCCACGCAGGCTCCTACGGGGTCGATGCGGTCGTCGTAGCTCTCCACGGCAATCTTGGCGCGCTCGCCGGGCATGCGGGCGATGCGGCGGATGGTGATCAGGCCGTCCTGAATCTCGGGCACCTCGGCTTCGAGCAGCCGCTCCAGGAACTGGTTGCTGGTGCGCGACAGGATGATGCGCGGGTTGTTGTTCTCGTTCTGCACCTCCTTCACGATGGCGCGCACGGTCTCGCCCTTGCGGTAGTTGTCGGCAGGTATCTGATCCGACTTCGGCAGATGCAGCTCGTTGCCCTCGTCGTCGATGAGCAGCACCTCGCGCTTCCACATCTGATAAACCTCGGCAGAGACTATCTGGCCCACCTTGTCCTTATACTTCTGGTACAGCGAGTCGTGCTCCAGCTCCAGAATCTTCGAGGCCAGCGTCTGGCGCAGGTTCAGGATGGCACGGCGGCCGAACTTCTGGAAGTTCACCTCTTCCGACACCTCTTCGCCCACCTCGTAGTCGGGTTCTATCTTCTGTGCCTCGCTGAGGGCTATCTCCTTGTTCTCGTCCTGCACTTCGCCGTCGGCCACCACGATGCGGTTGCGGTGAATCTCGAAGTCGCCCTTGTCGGGGTTCACGATGACGTCGAAGTTCTCGTCAGAGCCGTAAATCTTGGCGATGACGTTGCGGAAACTCTCCTCCAGCACGCTTACCAGTGTGGTGCGGTCAATGTTCTTTGTCTCTTTAAATTCTTGAAAGGTCTCAATCATCGAGGGGCCTTTCGAGTTTTTTGTTGCCATAATTCTGTGTATTAAGCCCCCTAAGTTAGGGGGGTGGGGGTCTGAACCACCGTTATTATTGTTATTCTATATTATTCTTCTAAAATCAGGAAAGTCTTGTTCAGACCCCCTGCCCCCTAACTTAGGGGGTGTATGCTATTTGAAGTTCAGCAGGTATTTGCAGTATTTCACGCCGCCGATGTCGTAGGTCTTCTCCACCTCTGTCAGCACGGGGCGCTTCTTGCCCTCCACGTGCTGCTTCTCCTTGGTGCTGATGGTGAACTGCGTGCCGTCGTCGCTCACGGCCATGAGGATGCCCTGCAGCTTCTTGCCGTCCTGCTGCAGCACCTCCACCTCCTTGCCTACGTGGTTGCGGTACTGCTGCACCACCTTGAACGGCTGGCCGATGCCCGCCGAGCCTACTTCCAGCTCGTATTCGCCCAGCTCGTCGCCCAGCTTCTCCTGCAGGTAGCGGCTCAGGTCGGCACAGTCTTCAATCCATACCCCGTCGGCATGGTCAATCTCAATCACGATGCGCCCGTCGGGGGTCATCTCTACGTCAACAAGATAATAGTCGCCCTGTTGCAACCACTCTTCGACAGTTGTCTTAATGATGTTCTTGTCTATCATAAACTGTTATTTAAAACAAGAATGAGAGGCTCTCGCGGAGCCCCTCATTCCTCTGAACGGCTGCAAAGGTAAGCATTTTCTGTGAATCCTGCAAATTTTTGGCATAAAAATATTGTTTTTCACATGAAAATGTTTCGGAATTGAACTTTTTATACGTAAGCGCACGAGGCACTGTCACACCTTGTGTTTTTTTTTGAAAGAAATTAGAATAATTAGAATAATTCTTTCAACAAATAGATATTTTCTGGAAAAATTAGTAGCCTCTCCACGAGAATTACTCATTGCTCCACACCTCTCCGCAAGTCCCGTTTTTTTTGTCGGATTTTATCCGACATCCGCCCTCCTTATCCGCCCTCCGCCCTCCCCTCGCAAAAATCCCCGATTTCATCGGGATTATTCTACCGTAAATATATATATTGTGAAAAAGGAAAACATCCCGCACATCTCGCACATCTC
>CAMVAI010000083.1 GCA_947165435.1 uncultured Prevotella sp. | reverse complement strand
AACAATCCAAAGAATGTTCCACCGCTTGTAATTTTCGTGGAGAGGCCACTAATTTTCGTGGAGAGGCTACTAATTTTCGTGGAGCAATGAGTAATTTTCGTAGAGAGGCCACTGGTGATCGTGGAGAGGCTACTAATTTTCGTGGAGCAATGAGTAATTTTCGTGGAGAGGCCACTGGTGATCGTGGAGAGGCTACTAATTTTTGTGGAGAGCCTTCCGGTGAGAATGGAAAAGCCCCCTACACCTGAACGCTCAGGCATAAGGGGCATAACGCATATTTATATGTAAACTCTGGAAGTATGTGCCGAGGCGACTTACTTCACCACGAACTTCTTGCCATTCTGGATAACCAGGCCCTTGAAGCCGCTGTTCACCTGCTGACCAGCGAGGTTGTACATCGGTGCATTTACGTTCAGAGCCTTACCCTGCGATGCTTTCACCGACTCAATTCCTGCAGGACCCGTCGGCTCAGGCAGGCCACTCTCTGCCTCCGCAGCTGCTTGGTCATAGGCATAAGCAAAACCATAGAAACCAACCTGGCTCTTGGGATTCATGATGATGTAAGAAACTCCTTTTTTAACATCAAATTGCAAAATCCCCATAAAAGGACGACCAATTGTTCCAGAAGGTTGCTCTTGAATAATACGAGAATCAGGCATTACCCATTCGTTGAGATAATCCACCATATCTTTATAAGTTTTACCTTCAGGTATTTTACCTTCACCGTTCAGGCCTTCTGCTTTATAGTTGCCTTCCCATCCATTGTTTTGGAAATAGCCACCAGCGACTTTAACTGAAGAAACAGGTAACAACTTGTATCCGTCTGCTTTGGTTGATTCATCAATGATATATAAAGCATGACCACCTTTATTAATAAATACTCCAATTTCAACAGAGCCATCTACGATAGGTGTAATACGCAAGTAAGATCCCTGTCCAGGCAAACTTCCGCAACCCTCTGTCCATTCGTCACCGGTCACGCTGAAAGACCAGCCGTTTTCGCCATAAGTCCAAACCTCTTGTACGTTAAATTGGGGATTTCCCTTTCCTATTAAGCAGTTAGAATATAGTTCATTTAATGCATCGAGAGACTCATTTTGGTTCTTTTTTGCACCATTCTTAGTATCTTCCCAAATAAGTACTCCTTCTTTATACTTAGAGGTGTCAAAAGTGGGAGTGGTGTTTGCGTCACACTCGTCACGATTGTCATCATAGAGGTTGTCGCGGTTAGGCGATGACAAAATTTCAAAGTTGGCCACCGCTTTTTCGCCATCCTTCACCTGCACATACTGCCAATGTTTGTCAGTAGTGAAGTCTCCATTGGAAACCGAGAAAGTCTTCACAACAGTCTGTGCGTTCATACTCATGGCAGCCATTGCCATGCAAACAAGCGTAAAAATTTTCTTCATAATCATTTAGTTTTTATTTGTTAGTAGAATCTTCTTTTTCACGCTGCAAATTTAGGAGTTTTCCGCGAAACTTCCAAATATTTTTGCAATTTCTTGTCGGCTGTGCTTGCTAATTCATCAAAATGTAACGAAAAAGGGGCTATGCTGTGCATAAGTATGCAACAAAAAGGAAATTTTTGTAGTTTTTTATTAGAAAATGCTAAAATTTCGGGGCAAAGTGTTGCATGTTACCAGAATTTTTCCTATATTTGCGGTGGATAAGCGACATCCAACCTATTGTTAAACTAAAAAAAACATTGAAGACTACTAACTAACTATGGAGGACAAAGCTATGAAGACTCAAAAAATGTACCACGAAGAAGAGTACGAACTGGACAACCAGTACAACGAAGAAGAACGCTACTACGTACAGAGTGAGACAAGCATCTGGTACAGCTAACGGAGAAAGAGGGAAGTGGGAAGAGAAAAAAATCTCTTTTCACTTTTCTTTTTTCAGTTTTTTATTCGTACCTTTGCAGGTATGAACAACGTAACATGGAGCGAGAACGTGATTGTGGCCGATGCCGACTACATCGACAAGGTGGCTTTCGACCTGACGGTGAACTTTGAGCGCATGATAGGGCGGCGCATTCCGCAGGCCGACATGGCGCGATGGATAGAGTGTGTGGCACTGGACGGCGGGCTGCGCCCGGCAGCCGACGGCAAACGGACGGAGGTCGTCACGCAGGTGGTGCTGCTGCACCGGGGACAGGCGATGAAGAACTTCCGGCCCGGCAACTACGCCGAACTGGACGGACGGGCGTTCAGCGGACCGCTGGGCGAATTTCTGCTGAGCTGCGTCAAGGTGGAAGACATCGTGACCACCGGGCAGTTGTTTGCCGAGTCGCTGCAGGTGGTGGCCAACGCAGCAGAGGTGAAGCGCATCATAGCCATACCCGACGGCGAGCAGTATTATAATAAGGTGCGCGACGTGCTGCGGCAAGCCGACCCCGACAAGCACACCACCGTGCTCGCCATGCAGCCCATGCAGCCGGGAGCGTTCCGCCAGGAGCTGTTAGGCTATTCGCTCATGGCGGCCCTCGGCATCAGGGCGGAAGAAATCAATGAAGCACAAAGCCCCCTAAGTTAGGGGGTTGGGGGTCTGAACAAGCGCAGACACCCCATCACAAATAAAACATAAAAGGCCTGATAAACGCTTGTTCAGACCCCCGCCCCCTGACTTAGGGGGCTCTGAAAGATGAGCAGAGTATTAATGATTGGCGCCGGAGGCGTCGCAACGGTAGCGGCATTCAAGATAGCACAGAATGCCGACGTGTTCACAGAGTTTATGATAGCCAGCCGCCGCAAGGAGAAATGCGACGCCATCGTGGAGGCTATCCACAAGAAGGGCTACACGCTGCCCATACAGACGGCACAGGTGGATGCCGACGACGTGGAACAGCTGAAGGTGCTCTTCACGAGCTATAGGCCCGAGCTGGTGGTCAACCTGGCCCTACCCTATCAGGACCTGACCATCATGGAGGCCTGTCTGGCCTGCGGATGCAGCTATTTAGACACGGCCAACTACGAGCCGAAGGACGAGGCGCACTTTGAATACTCGTGGCAGTGGGCCTACCGCGAGCGGTTCCGCGAGGCAGGTCTCACGGCCATCCTGGGCTGCGGATTTGACCCGGGCGTGACCAGCATCTATACGGCCTACGCCGCCAAGCACCACTTCCGCGAGATACAGTATCTGGACATCGTTGACTGCAATGCCGGCGACCACCACAAGGCTTTCGCCACCAACTTCAACCCGGAAATCAACATCCGCGAGATTACGCAGAAGGGCCTCTACTGGGAAGACGGGAAATGGGTGGAGACGGAGCCGCTGGAGATTCACCGCGACCTGACCTACCCCAACATCGGGCCGCGCGACAGCTATCTGCTGCACCATGAGGAGATAGAGTCGCTGGTCATCAACTATCCCACCATCCGCCGCGCCCGCTTCTGGATGACCTTCGGCCAGCAGTACCTGAAGCACCTGGAGGTGATTCAGAACATCGGCATGAGCCGCATCGACGAGGTGGAGTATGAGGCCCCGCTGGCCGACGGCTCAGGCAAGACCGCCAAGGTGAAAATAGTGCCCCTGCAGTTCCTGAAGTCCGTGCTGCCCAACCCGCAGGACCTGGGCGAGAACTACGAGGGCGAGACCTCTATCGGCTGCCGCATACGTGGCATCGGACAGGACGGACAGGAGCACACCTATTATGTATATAACAACTGCTCGCACCGCGCCGCCTACGAGGAGACGGGCATGCAGGGCGTCTCCTACACCACGGGCGTGCCGGCCATGATCGGTGCCATGATGTTCTGCAAGGGCCTCTGGCGCAAGCCCGGCGTATATAACGTCGAGGAGTTCGACCCCGATCCCTTCATGGAGCAACTGAACCAGCAGGGCCTGCCCTGGCACGAGATACACGACGGCGACCTGGAGCTGTAGTGTTTGCTCACACAAAGGACATTTTTCCACACGACATTACAAAATGTGAATCATCATTATGCCAGACTTCAAACTTCTGCCATCGGGCATCTCCGACTTCCGGCGCATACGGTTGATGAACTACTACTATGTGGACAAGACACAGTGGATACCGAAATTCGAGCAGGTGAGCAGCTTCCTGTTCTTCTGCCGCCCGCGCCGCTTCGGCAAGACGCTGATGCAGAGTCTGATGGAGAGCTACTACGACTGCAAGCAGACGGCCGACTGGGACCGTCTGTTCAGCGGGCTGTGGATCCATGAACACCCCACGACGGAGCGCGGCCAGTTTCAGGTGATGAGGCTCGACTTCTCTCAAGTTACTGGAACCATTGACGAGCTGAAGGAGACCCTCGATCTCTATATGGACATAACACTGAATAGCTTTGCCGAAAAGTATGAGGATATGTATTTCGACGGCTTTGCCAGTGAAGTGAAGAAAATCAATAAGGCCAAACCCAAGTTGACCTACATTGTAGGCATGGCGAGAAAATACGGCAATCGCCTCTACCTGATACTGGACGAGTACGACAACTTCACCAACACCGTGCTGGCGCAGCACGGCGAGGCCGTCTATCGTTCGCTGACGCACGCCGACGGCTTCTACCGCGACCTGTTCAAGCTCTTCAAGGGCAATTTCGACCGCATACTGATGATGGGTGTGTCGCCCGTGACGATGGATGACCTGACCAGCGGCTACAACATCGCCACCAACATCACGACGCGATACAATTTCAACCAGGTGCTCGGCTTCAGCGAGCCGGAGGTGCGTGCCATGCTCGACTACTACCGCCCGCTCTCGGGCACCGCGCTGACCACCGACGAGATGCTTGACCAGATGCGCCCCTGGTACGACAACTACTGCTTCGCCGAGCGGTCGCTCAAGACCGACCCGAAGATGTTCAACTCGAACATGGTGACGTATTATATTAATACCCTGCTGGATGAGGGCACTCCCCCCGACTCGATGGAGGACCCCAACGCCAAGACCGACTACACCAAGCTGCGCCAGCTCATCCGCCTGGACACCATCGACGCGTACCGCCGGGGCATCGTCCACCGCATCGCCCAGGACGGCTACATCTACAGCCGTGTGAAGGACTACTTCCCTGCCATCGAGCTCATCAAGAAGGAGAACTTCATCTCGCTGCTCTACTACTACGGCATGCTCACGATGACGGGTACGTACCAGGGTGAGCAGCGACTCGGCATCCCCAACAACAACGTGCGCCGCCAGTACTACGACTTCCTGCTGGACGAGTATCAGCGGGCGTCGGACATTGACACGTGGGAATTGAAAGAGGCTTTCCGAGCCGCAGCCTACAGTGGAGAGTGGCGCGCGCTGTTCGAGTACATCGCCAACGCTTACCGCGAGGACAGTGCCGTGCGGTCGGCCATCGAGGGCGAACGCCACCTGCAGGGCTACTTCCTGGCCTACCTGAACATGTATCAGGGCTACCTGACAGCCCCGGAGGTGGAGCTGAACCACGGCTATTGCGATTTTTTCCTCATGCCCGACAAGATGCGCCAGCCCGACATCGCCCACTCCTACATCGTCGAGCTAAAGTACCTGAAGGCCGACGCCACCGACGCGGAAGCCGAGCGTCAGTGGCAGGAGGCCGAGGCACAGATACGCCAGTACGCCGAGGGCGGGCGCGTGGCCTTGCTGAGCCGCGACACCCAGCTGCACCTGGTCATCGTCCAGTTCCGCGGCCCAAAGCTGCTGCGGCTCGACAGCGTGGCATGAGACACTGAGCCTTTTTTTCGACAACGGATTATACGGATTATACGGACATCGCAACCTTTTTGACTTACTTTTTGACTTACTGACACAAACGGATAAATAGTCTCGCGAATACTTGGATATTTGGGAAAATAGTCGTATCTTTGCAGCGATTATAAAAAACGATAAGAGAATTATGGAAGCAACGAAGAAAAGAACACGTGAAGAAGTCCGTGCAGCCTTCAGGGCTTTTATGCGTGAAAGAGAAGAAGAGCAAAAGGCTGCCCAGATGAGAAGCAAGATGTACCAGTCTGAAGTCAAGACAATATTTGCATAGAATCACTTTTCTGCTGGTAAGATGAACGCCTTGAATTTGGAAATCATCAATACAGTGTCACCCTACCAAGTGACACTACGTGTTGATAGTCCAGCAGTTTTTTGTTTCTACACAGACTTTGGCATTGAATACGAAATTGTCATTAAGCCCAATGACATATTCATAGGAAGTGGGGCATACGTACTGGACATCATCAATGTGTGGCACAAGCCGTCGCCCGGCGACCCAAAATTCAAGCAGACGCTGATGGCCATTGTCGAGGAGTTTTTCAGACAGAACAACGACGTGATGCTCTACGTCACTGAGACAAAAGACGAGAAACAAGCCTCTCGCAATCGACTCTTCGTGCGGTGGTTTAATACCAACGAGCACCGCGACCAATATGTAATCAAGACTGCCGAGGGGAAGATGGACGGCCAGATGAATTTCATGGCCATTATCCTTCGGAAGGATAATCCCCGGCTACAACAGGTCTTTGATGAGTTCGACGAAACAGTAGCATTCCTCTTCGACTAAACCCCTTCCCCTCCGAGATTTTTCTCCGCCGAGACTACCGCAGCGCAGCCCCGGCGGAATCCGTTTTGTGACAGGCAGCATAGCGGCGACGCGTGAAAATAGAGATATTAAGGCGGGACTTGACCGCGCCATAATATGTTAAAAATGGGCCTTTTTGCGGATAATTGCTTGAAAAATTGTAATTTTGCAGCGCATAAATGTTTATATCAACCAATATGGCACGCGACGAAAGAAACACGAATACACAGACAAAACGAGAGCCGCTGAAGAGCGAGGATGCAAGAGACAGGCAGATGATAGCAGACGGTATTGACTTGATACTGCGTAAAGCAGCCCCCCGCAAAGGACGAGTCATCCTGTTTGGGTCTCGCGCTCGTGGCGATGCCAGAAGTGACAGCGACTGGGATGTGCTTATCCTGCTTGACAAAGAGCGTATTACAGATGCCGACATGGACGAAATTTCATACCCAATCCGTGCCTTAGGATGGCAGATGGACAAGATGATTAATCCCATCATGTTTACCACAAAGGAATGGGATGCCAAGAGCTTCACACCGTTCTACAAAAATGTCATGGAGGAAGGAGTAGCCTTATGAGTTTATCAGCACACACCTACGGCCCCGTTGAAGATGACGTGATGCCCTACGTGGAGCCTACGGGTGAATTGATTACTCAAACAACTGAACTTGCCAAGCAACTGCTAAACAACGATGAATACAAAATAAAACAAAAACAAACAAAATAAATACAAACGAATATGAATAGAAACACAAAAACGAGACGAGTGTCGGCAGCGGGGGAGGGAATTTCCTCACGGCGGCAGCGGCTGCAGAGAGTGGCGGCCGCCATGGTCCTGATGCTCGTGGGGATGCTCGTGCCACAAGGGGCATGGGCTGACAGTAGTGGGCTGGAGACGGCATTCATTGGCGACAAGAGCTACTATGTGCTGCGCTCGGGCGCCGACTGGGACAAGTTCCGACAACTGGTGATTGAAGCCCACGGAGAATCGGAGGTGAACGCCATCATGGATGCCGACATCACTACGGGAAACACTTGCGGCAACGCTGATTCACCATATACTGGCACCTTTAATGGCAACGGCCATACGCTGACCATAAACGTTTGGTCTTCGAGTTCTTACCGAGGTGTTTTCACGGAGGTTAAGAATGCCACCTTTAGAGATTTGCGTGTGAAGGGCAGCGTCCGGGGAGGGCTCCATGCAGCAGGTCTTATCGGTATAACAAGGGGTTCCTCCACTGTGCATATCGAAAGAGTGTGGGTATCTGCCGATGTGATATGTTCTTCTGATCATCTCGGCGGATTCATTGGACATGCCGACGTGGCCAGTATCTATATGAATGACTGCCGTTATGATGGTAAACTTACAGCAGACGGTTCTTCTGGTTCGTATGGAGGATCCTTTATTGGATGGTGTAACTCTGGCGGCCTATGGTATTTTCATCGCATCTATGATTACAGTACATGGGATGAGAAAAGCATCAACTACAGATTTTTTAGTG
Organism: uncultured Prevotella sp.; assembly: GCA_947165435.1. Classification (GTDB taxonomy): domain Bacteria; phylum Bacteroidota; class Bacteroidia; order Bacteroidales; family Bacteroidaceae; genus Prevotella. The sequence continues at coordinate 9,246 of CAMVAI010000083.1, read as the reverse complement.
TTAATCATGGTGATCCTTGGGAAGGCAACGACAGAAGCTCTTCCACTGTTACCCGTTGGCATTGGGATTTTATAGATTATTACGACAAGACCGACCAAAGCGACGTGGTGAAAATAATGAATGGCGAGAAGGCCGGCTCGTGGCACACCGATGGTGGCGAAGCCGCACCCGTCATGGATACCTGGCCGGCGGCCGGCGATGTCAGCTTCGAGACCTACGACATCGTGCCCGGCACGGAGGAGGGCGAGGAGGGCATGCTGAAGATACCCTTCTCGTGCGACCAGGCCGTGAAATATCTCGACGTCACCTATGTCAACGAGAACGGACAGACGAAGAGCATCCATCAGGATTGCAAGGACAACACCTACGCCGGCTTCATCCTGGTGCCGGCCACCGAGAAGCACACGAGCCTGAAGATTACGGCCAAGCTGACAGTGGGCACGGTGACCAAGACTGTGGACGACGAGAAAGATGCCGTGCTGCACCATCCGGTGAGCCTCACTACACAGTTGCTACAGTTCGGCAGCGGCAAGCCGCTGACCGATGCCGGTGCCGTTCAGCTGACGTGGAAGGTCAACAGTGCCGACTATAACGACGTCATAGAGAGCGACCAGTTCATCGTGATGCGCGCCTTCGAGGATGATGTCAACAAGATGAAGGTCATCGGCTCGGTATTCTTCAAAAAGGGCACCACCGACTATAGTTTCAAGGACTCGCTGATTACTGCCGACCTCACCGAGGCGCAGCTCCAGGGCAGCTCCGTCACGGCCTACTACAAGGTGATGCGTGCCGCTGCCCAGCAGCTGTGGGGTATCTCCGACAATGCCACCTCAGCCACTCAATCACAGGCACTGAGCAACCTGCACCTGCTGAAGGTGAACACCGACTACAAGGCCGACTGGAAGGACCAGACGGCACGCACCATCAGCGTCAACTGGAGTTACAGCAATGAGGCGGGTGCTGTGTGGGACAGCCGCGCACAGATGAAGCTCATCCTCTCCTCCGTAAACCGCAACAACGAGCCGGTGGATACCACCACCTACGTGCTCACCGAACAGGAGATGACGGCCCGCAGCAAGATACTGACGCTGCCTCGCTCGTGTGTGTACTACAATCTGGAGTTCGTCACGGAACTGGGCAGCACGGTCGCTCACTACAAGACACCAGTACCGTTGAAGGACAAGAATTTCACGATAAAAACAGCTGCCGACTGGGCCACCTTCGTCAACATGGTGAAAGAGGCCCAAGGCAAATACGGTATCAACGCCTGGCTGATGGCCGACATCAGCATCACCACCCCAGTGGGCGAGTTAGCCGCCCCCTACCGAGGCGTCTTCGAGGGCAACGGCCATACCATCACGGTCAACCTCGCAGGCAGTACGCAGTTTATGGCACCTTTCACCCATGTGAGCAACGCCACCATCCGCAACCTGCACACTACGGGCAGCATCACGACCAGCCAGAAGTTTGCTGCCGGACTCGTGGCCCGTACCGCTGACAACAGTAGCCTGTTAGTAGAGGGATGCCACGTGTCGGTGGACATCAACAGCAGCATCAACGGCGATGCCACCAACGGCGGTATCGTAGCAATCGGCAGTGGTGGCTCCACCATCACCATCCGCAACTGCAAGTTCGACGGCAAGTTGCGCGGAGCCAACTGTTATGCCAACGGCGGTATCGTAGGCTATACCAGCGGACAGGTAGTCATTGACAATACCCTCTTCGACCCGGCAGAAATCAGCACTAAAATGGATGACTGGCAGACCTGGAGCCGAAAAGGAGGCTCAGCCCGTGTGACTGTCACTAAAAGCTACGATGCCAGCGATAACGATAGGTCCATCTTTGTTGATAACGATATTAAGTACCACATCCTGCGCAATGCTGACGACTGGGAGACTTTCCGAAAATTGGTGAAGGAAGCCAAGGGCTATTCAGATGTGAACGCCATCATGGCTGCCGACTTCACTGTCACTACGATGGTGGGAGAATCTTCTAAAGAGGGGTATTGGGGTGAATTCCGAGGCAATGGCCATACGCTGACTGTCAACATCGACAATGGCGACAACGCATACGCGGCTCCCTTCAGCAATGTTAATTACGGTACAATAAATGACCTTCATGTAAAAGGAACCGTCAAAGGCGGGATTCATTCAAGCGGTCTCGTTGGATGTCTTAAAAATTATGGAAGTTTATTTATTAATAGGGTACGGGTATCCGCAGATATCGTCACAACCAGCACCCATCTTGGCGGATTCGTGGGGCATGCCGGCTCTCCTGACAGAGGTCAAATAGCCTACTGCTTGTTTGACGGTTCGCTTAGCACTACTGGTAGCGGGGATGACTGGCAACACGGAGGTGCCTTCATTGGATGGGGTAATAAGACTTTCAACATTGTAAATTCATACGAAAACGGCACTTACCACAATATAGCGAATGTCGGCTTCAGCTATTGGTATAACGGTGCGTCCCACGCATTCAGTGGTTCAACTTGCGCAACTTCACATGACTGGGGTGAAGTGGATGAACGATTCCGCAACATTACCAACCAGGACTTAGTGCAGAAATTCATGAGCGGAGGAAATTACCCATGGCAGATGGTTGACGGGACGGCTGTGCCGACTCCAAGAACCGCAGATGTGCCTGGTCCTGAAGCTCTTTCTGCCGACGAACTGCTGGCCTTCCTCGGCGGCGGCTGGACGAAGGATGCCGGCGGCAGCCCCGTTCCCAAGACTACCGTCTCTCAGCCAATTAATGACGATGTACCTTCCGGCTCGTTCTACTACGAGAACTTAGGCCACATCGACAAGAACTCATTGCAGGTCACCACGCTGCCCACCTCGACGGTGCTGACGTGGGCCAACCAGACCGACGAGCCTGTGGACTACTACGAAGTATGGTGCCGCGACGCGGAACACCCCGTCGATAGCACCAAGTGCATAGCCACCCAGCTGACGGAGATGCAGTATGAGGACAAGGCGACGTCGCCCGTCCACCAATATATATATAAGGTACGCGGCGTGACCAGCTGCGAGGGCCTGCACTACGACGAGACGAAGGAGGTGGAGGGCATGTGCGAGCAGACGGCCACCGTGGAGGGCTATCTGCGCTTCCTCGACGGCACGGGCATCCCCGGCGAACAGATTATCGTGACCGTTGACGGCAAGGAGCGCCCGACGGTGACCGACGAGAGCGGCTTCTTCCGCTTCAAGGAACTGCCGTACAAGGACAAGCAGGAGACCACCTACAAGCTGACCACCACGCTGCCCGGCGTGGGAGGCACCGTCACCTTCGGCACCGATGCCGGCGAGAACGTGGTGAAGAACGTCGTCATCGAGGTGGCGTCGAGCGTCAAGATCTCGGGCACCGTGCAGTACGAGGGCACCAGCATTCCCGTGCAGGGCGTATCGTTCAAGGTGAACAACCACGAGGTGCGCAACAGCGCAGGCCTGGTGACCACCGACCACGAGGGTAAGTTTGCCTTCCGCATGCTGCCCGGCGAAGCCAGCATCCAGGCCGTCAAGGACGGCCACGACTTCTGGCGCGACGGATTCTACCACCTGAACGACGACGACCCCGACACGCAGGTGAAGTACGACTTCCAGACGGACAAGGCCGGTCTGATGTTCTACGACCAGAAGCGCGTAAAACTCATCGGCCGCATCGTGGGCGGCAAGACGCAGGGCGAACTGCCGCTGGGCTACGGCCTGTCGCAGAACAACCTGGGCGACTCGCTGCGCATGGTGCTCACCTTAGAGGGCGACAACGTCTCGCGACTGGTGTTCGACATCCAGGACCGCACGCTGAAGGAGCGCGACGAGGTGTTCCAGCACACGGAGGCCAACAAGGTGGACAAGACAGTGGTCCACCAGACCAAGGTACATACCACGGTGAACCGCAAGGAGGTCCACCCCGACCCCTACACGGGCGAATATGAGGTGGACCTGCCGCCCGTGAAGTGGAAGATCCAGCAGATTACCGCCTCGGGCTACGCCACCCTGTTCCAGGACGGCCAGACGGGCGACGTGATAGACCTGACGGACTCGCTGACGGAGCACAATGACGAACTGAAGGGCACGTGGGAGACAGCCACCGTCAAGGTGACCGACCCCGTGGAGAAGTACTACGCCAAGTACAACCGCATCTACCACTCGCCGGTGCTCATCGAGTACCGCCAGCAGGGCTTCGACCCCTTCGACTACTTCGGCGAACGCTACTACAGCTACCAGAACCTCTCGGGCACGAAGGAGAAGCTGGCACTGGCCTACGGCGTGAGGAAGCCCGACTGGCCCCAGGGCAAGCGCGACTCGCTTGAGACCCGCTACACCTTCGGCCACCCCGTGTTCAACATCGACCGCAAGTATGGCTTCACCATCTCGGCCATCGAGAAATACTATTATAACAACAACCCGAAGAGCGACACCATCGACGTGGTACACCTCGAGGGCGGCGTGGTGACCATCCACAACGGCATGGTGAGCGCCACCCACCGCGACACGCTGCAACTGGACTCGCTGGGACAGGGCAACTACACCATCGAGGCCGCCCAGACGCCCTACCTGCTGACGGGCGACGACGCCCTGCACACGGTGACCATGACGCTCGAGATGGACGGCACCCACTATGAGGCCGAGCCGCTGAAGGCCTACGTGCTGAACGTCAAGCCCAAGGACGGTGCCAAGGATATTCTGAACTTCTCGACACCACAACTCATCGACATCCTGCGCGACCCGCCCGGAGGTACCTCGCACGCCACGCTGTCGAAAGGCTCCACGCTGAAGTATGCCTACCAGATGGACATGTCGTGGAGTGCCGGCGTCTCCATCACGATGAGTGCCGGAGGCGGTGTCAGCAGTTTCACGGGTGTAGTGGCAGCTCCGATGGGTGTCGGTGCCGTAGGCGGATTCCACAACACCGGCTATACATCCTTTGCCACATCACTCGACTTAGTATGGTCGGGTAGCGGCAACCGTGCCTTCAGCTACACGATGACAGCCACAGAGGACGTATCGACCAGTAGTGACAAGTCGCTGGTGGGTGCCGACGGCGACCTGTATATGGGTGTGGTGCAGAACATCGTGGTGAAACCGGCCACAGCCATCCGCGCCATACCGCACAGCGCCTTCCAGCAGATGGCAGGCTCGGTGGAGAAAGGCCGCATGGTGGAGATTGCACAGGGCCGCGACGACCGCGACTCGCTGCTGCACTTCGTGCGCGACGAGGTGGTGACCTACGGCCCGGAACTGAAGTCGAACTTCGTACACTCGCAGCACTACATCGTCCATCAGCTTATCCCGGAACTGGCCGAGCAAATCTTCTCGATGATGTTCATCGGCACCGCAGCTGATGCAAAAGCCAAGGCGAACAGCACGGGAAAACCCGTCTATCGCTCGCTGGTAGGCAAGGACGACCCCGAGTTTGGCGCCAAGAATAAGTATGAGAGAATATACCCCGACAACTACACTGGCAACCAGGTAGATTCCGTGTCAATCTTCCGCGATGCCATGCGGAAGTGGGTAGAGATGATAGCACAGAACGAGAAGGAGAAACTGTCGGTGACAGCCAATGACCTGGTGCAGAACTTCGACGTGGATGGCGGCGGCTCGGTGAACTACGGCGAGTCATTCGCCAGCGACTACTCGAACACCAGCTCGTTCGTCAATCCCATCACCCCGATGACCACCCAGTACTTCGACAACACGGCAGGAGACGTCACCCTCGGGGTGGTGGCAATCCTTGGCCCGACGGTAGCCAAACTGCTGGGCAGTGTGCTCAAGACCAGTGCCGGCGGCACGACAAGTTCCACTGGCTCTGGCAGGGACGAGGACGGCCACATGACCGTCGAGATAGAAGCTATAGGTACCACGTTCAAATTCGGACTGATACCATCCATGAGTTTCAACGTGACGCCCAAGAGCAGCGAGTCGAAGTCGTATAACCGCAAGGAGAGCTTCACCATTGGCATGGACAAGAGGAGCCACCTCGACTTCGACGTCTATCGGGTGAAGACCCAGACGGACCATGTGGCGAGTGGCGGAGTGATGGACGTGTTCGTCGGCAAGGGATTCTATGACCAGATGGACTACGACTATGAATACCTGAAGCGTGACCTGGACCTGAAGAACTACGTCAGCCCACGCAGCTTCGTCTATCGCACCCGTGGCGGTGCCACCTGCCGTCCGTGGGAGGACGAGCGCAAGACCCTGTTCCACGAGCCGGGCAAGGTGATGGACGAGCGCACGAAGAAGATAGAGAAGCCCGTCATCACGATGGACAAGCAGAGCCAGAGCGGCGTGCCCTTCGGCGAACCCGCCCGCTTCAAGCTCTACATCACCAACGAGAGCGAGCAGCCCGAGGCTGCCTACATCTACTTCGACCTCTATCAGGTGGACAAGACGAACCCCCACGGTGCAAGAATAGTGATTGACGGTGTGCCACTGACCGGTAACTCGCGTACTATAGAGGTGCGCCCGGGACAGGTGACGGAGAAAACCCTGGACGTCTATGCCAACGAGGTGTTCGACTACGAGGGCCTGACGATAGGTCTTATCTCGCAGGGCGACATCAACTGCTATCAGGAGGTGGCGTTCGACGTACACTTCCTGCAGACGGCAGGCTCGGTGGCCATCTCGTCGCCCGGCGACAAGTGGATTATGAACTGCGACGCACCCACCGACGGCAGCCGAGGCTGGTATCTGCCTGTGGTCATCAGCGGCTTCAACAAGAACCAGAAGAACTTCGACCACATCGAGTTCCAGTATAAGGAGACCACGCGAGGCGACGACTACTGGACGAACCTCTGCGGCTACTATGCCGACTCCACGCTCTACCGCGCCGCCTCGGGCACGAAGGAGATGATACCCGAGAACGGCAACATCCAGGCCCGCTTCTTCGGCGAGGGCACGGTGATAGAAAAGGGCTACGACCTGCGCGCCGTGCTGTTCTGCCGCAACGGCAATGCGTTCCTCACCTCGGAGTCGAAGGTGCTCGGCGGCATCAAGGACACGCGCCGCCCGCAGCTCTTCGGCACGCCGGAGCCTAAGAGTGGCGTGCTCGGTCCGGGCGCAAACATCATCTTCGACTTCTCGGAGGACATCGAGTACAACTACCTGCAGGCTACCACCAACTTCGAGGTGGTGGGCGAGACCAACGAGACGGCCGTGCAGGAGGCTCCGTCGCTGCAGTTCGGCGGCAACGGCTATGCCCAGACGCAGTCGCGCCGCAACTTCGCCAACAAGGACGTCACCATAGAGATGATGATCAAGCCCGAGGACACCAGCAACGACATGCCCGTCTTCTCGCACGGCAGCGAGGGCAAGAGCCTGCAGCTGTGGTTCACCAAGGAGCGCCGGCTGAAGGCAGTCGTCAACAACGGCAACGACACCATCGTCGCAGTGAGCGACTCGGTGCTGCAGTTCACCGGCTTCCAGCGCGTGGCCATGGTACTGGACAACGAGAACAAGCGTCTGATGCTCTATGGCAAGCAGCAGGTGGGCAGCAAGGACAACGTCGTCTATAGCGGCACGGGACAGCTGACGTTCGGTGCTGCCGAAGATGCTACCGACGGCAAGGAGAAGTTCTTCAAGGGCCGCATGCTGCAGGGCCGCCTGTGGTACCGCGCCATGGACCTGGCCACACTGAACCGCTACAGTGGTCGCCTGCTGACGGGCTACGAGATGGGACTGGCCGACTACTACCCGATGAACGACGGCACGGGCGACTATGCCGCCGACCTGGCGCAGGGTGCCCACCTGATGCTCAGCGGTGCCTCGTGGGCACAGCCCGAGGGCATGTCGCTCAGAATCGACTCCACCGAGACACGCAAGGCCGGTGAGTATAAGGGCTTGCAGTTGCGCACCGACCTCTTCCAGCGCGACGACGAGCAGGACTACACGCTGATGTTCTGGTTCAAGACGCCCAATGAGAACGGCACACTGATGGCCAACGGCTCTGGCAAGGCCACCGACGAAGGCGCACGTAACAAGTTCTTCATCGGCTTCGAGGGCCAAACGCTGAAGTACCGCACCAACGGCCGCGAGTTCGCACTGGGCGACGACCTCTGCAACGACGCCTGGCACCACTTCGCCATGACCGTCAACCGCGCCCGCAACGTGGCCAGCATCTATATAGACAATGTGGCGAAGGCCCAGTTCACCACCGACTCGCTCGGCGGCATGCTCGGCACCCGCTTCTTCTTAGGCAACACGGTATATCAGGAGAACGGTAAGCCGGAGGTGAAGCAGGAGAACGCCTACACCGGCCACATCGACGGACTGATGCTCTTCGAGCAGGCACTGCCCACGACGCTCATCCGCCGCTACTCCACCAAGTCGCCGGGCGGCGAGGAGCGCGGACTGATAGCCCACATGCCCTTCGACCACCAAGTGCGACAGAAGAGCGGCGAGCTGGCCCTGCAGCCCTGGGCCATGAGCACCCGCGTAAAGCGCGACAACGACGGCAACGATACCGGCAAGCGCGACAGCGTGTTCGTCATCCCGACAGACAGCATCCTGGCACGCATCGACCGCACGATGGGTGCTCCCGTGCAGCCCTACGAGCACCTGCGCAACCTGAATTTCAGCTACGTGGGCCGCAATAACCAGCTGCTGGTGAACATCGACGAGCAGGACAGCCGCATCAACAAGCAGAACGTCTATGTGACGCTCTACGACATTCCCGACAAGAACGGCAACCACATGGCCTCGCCGGTCACGGAGAGTTTCTACGTCAACCGCAACCCGCTGACGTGGATGTCGCTGGGCAAGCACCGCGTGGTGACCATGCAGCATGGTGAGTCGCTGAAACTTGTCGGCATCATCGAGAACAACGGCGGCAAGGCACATACCTATACCATCGAGAACCTGCCCAGCTGGCTCACCGTCGATAAGACGAGCGACATCGTGCAGCCGCAGTCAACCGACGAGATTGACTTCACCATCAGCCCCGACCTGGAGGTGGGCACGTATGACCAGATGATCTACCTCGTCGATGAGGACGGCATGTCGGATGCCTACTACCTGGAACTGACCGTGGAGGGTACGGCCCCCGACTGGACGGTTGACCCGGAAATGAAGCGCTACTCGATGAACATCGTGGCACAGGTGTTTGTGAACAACGACCTCGTCACCGACTCGCACGACATAGTAGGTGCCTTCGACGGCACGGGCCGCTGCATGGGCGTGAACAACATCGAGTACGACCCGGCAACAGGCCGCAGCATGCTCTACATGACCGTCTATGACAGCACGA
>CAMVAI010000082.1 GCA_947165435.1 uncultured Prevotella sp. | reverse complement strand
GGCCACTAATTTTCGTGGAGCAATGAGTAATTTTCGTGGAGAGGCCACTAATTTTTGTAGAGAGGCTCCCGGCAATCGCGGGGAGCCTCTATTTTGTGGGTTAGCGTGCGGGCATATCGCTGCCGCCCAGGAAAATCAGCGGGTCTTCACCTGTCAGGTTGGTGCCGAGGGTGTTCACGGTGTTGCTCCCAGTCAGGATGTGGCACTGCTGCTGCAACTCACAGATGCCCATGACGGGCTTCATGTATTCTCTTTTCATATCGTATGCTTATTATTTGATGATTATTTTTTTACCATTATTTATATAGATGCCACGCTGCGTCGGCTTGGCGTTGAGGCGCTGACCAGAGACGGAATACCAAGCCTCACCCCCGGCCCCTCCGGGGAGGGGGAAAGCAAAGCGCCGAGGTTCTCGGGTGAGAATCTCGGCGGATAATATTCTGTGCGATTGTATGAGTATTTATTTCATCGTGCTGAACATTTCAATTTCAGCATCGAAGCGGGCAATGATGTCTTCCAGATATGGATGTTCACGAGGAACTACGATTGCAATAAAATTCTCCATTCCCTCATCATCGACGATAGCTGTCTTGATGTAGAAAAGTTTGCTCTGTTCGGCTCCCTTGAACCAGCGCAGGAATAATCGATTGCGCTGCGCCTGCTGGTCGTTGGCATTGTCGCACATATAGAGCATGATGTCTGGATTCTGGCGGAAGAACTCGACAATAATGCGGATGACCGTTTCGCGCACCTTCGGATCGTTAGGCGATGGCCTGTGGCTACGGTTTGTCAGGTCAAACCAGTAGGCAGGTATCGGTGCAAACGACAGCTCTTCCTTGAAATCTACGGCATAGACAATATCGTGGTCTGTGCGAAAGGTGTATTCATCACCGTCATACTTCACCGGATAGGGACAGGTATAGAAAAGTTGGTCAAGGTCAAGCAGATTCATGCCAAATCTATTTTATAGAAAGTGTCGGCCTTGGCCTTTTGTATTTCTTCCTCCAGTTGCTGGAGTTTCCTTTCCAGTCGCTGTTCCTTTTCTTCCTTGTATTTCTTATAAGCTCTCACGGCATCACGGAACGTGCCCGGCTTTGCCGTAAATGTTACTTTCCTTGCTTCCATAATCTTTTTCTTTTTTGATTATGGCTGCAAATTTAGATAAAATTTTTGAATTATAAGCCAGTCGAGATAAAAATGTGAACAAATTGCCCCGAAAAGATGGAAATCAAGGCGCACATATGCTCTTTTCCTATCCTTTACGTGCTCTAAGTCACAATTATTTTGTATAATTTTTTTTCGCAATTCTGTTTGCAAAGGTACGTTATATTTTTAAAACAACCAAGATTCTGTCAGGAAAATTCTTAATCTTGATATAAATCAACTTTTTCCCCCGAATCTTTTGCCGTTTCGGGATTTATTGTGTAATTTTGCACCCGATGTGTCCGAAGTACACCCATGAGGGGTGTCTGCCGCAAGGCTAAGGGCGCTGACTTTTGTTGGAAAAAACGGGAAGCATTGTGCTTCGTCTTGTAATTTGGAACCTAGGAAATTTCAATAGCGAACAAGATGGACATAGTGGCTCTCTCACGCGATAGCGTGGGATTGGTGTGTCATTATATCTTTTTCGCGACGGTTTTCCTAGGACCACAAATTAGAAGATGTAGGGCTGCTTCAGTTCTACGCTTCTTTTGTGCCCATTAGTTTCGTAGTTGCTGGAGTTCTGCTTTTCTCTCCTGTGAAGGAACATATTTTCAAATTAATTATTTATAACTAAAACAACTAACAATGAAAAGAAAACTACATTTTCTAACTAAAACGCTCCTCGTCGCAGCAGGACTGCTGATGGGAGTAAGTAGTGCGTGGGCAGGTACAAAGACTCTCTACCCAACTGGGAGTATAGACCCAATAAGTGCATCTGTTTGGTCTTATCACACTGATAATAAAACCACAGAGAGTGAAGATTATATTCAGTTTACAAATAATGCAGGGAGTGAACGAGAAGCATACTTGCAATTTTATAGTACAGGTAACGATTTCTATGCCGAGTATGATACATACACTGTGAGCTTTGAGTTTTATACACAAAGAGGATGGCACCATAATACAAGTACTAGTTCTTATTCTCCGCAAGTGGCATTCTATTCTGAGGGTGCAACAGTAGGTAATGGAGCTGCCACAAATTTTACGAATAGAAACACCTCACAGAAGAATTATCTTATGCTATGGTCCAATACTGTTACTGGGCTAAATCAACGTACAATGTACGTCAATGGTAGCGCAACAGAAAACTTCACATCTCCGCAGGAAGGATGGGCAAAGGCTACTATAACTGTAACCCGTTCTACGGGTACTGTGGTATATAAAGTAACCAGCTTGGATGGGAACACAACATATTTAACAGAGAATACCTATACTGCAACAACAGATGGCACAAGTGCAAAGTGTCAAGGCTTATATTTTTGTTTCGGACGACTGGGTAATACTTTGATTCGTTTCGCTAATATAAAGGTCACCACCGAGGTAGATGAAGAAGTAGTCAGCAACCCAACTATAGATGTTGCTTACGCAGGTAACAACCGCACCGTAACCATTACCAGTGGAACTTCTTCTGAGAGCAATGCTGTTACCACTTACTACACTACTGACGGCACAGCCCCCACCTCTTCAAGCAGCGTTTATTCTTCTGCACTTAACATTTCGAGCGACTGCACCGTCAAGGCTATCAGCATCAGTAGCGCAGGAGCTGAATCGGACATTGTAAGCCAGAATGTCACAGTGGGCAAACTCACTCTTGCTGCTCCGACATTCACGAAGACAGCATACTCTGCAGGTTCTTACACTATTTCTATCGCTGACGACCAATCTGGCTTGGAATTTGTTCCTGCCAGCACAACAATTAAGTATCGTATCGGTACCACAGGCGACTTTGCAACCTATTCTTCTGCTGTAGCAGTTGCTGAAGGTAAGACGCTCTATGCATACGCAGAGGCAGCTAACTATACCACGTCAAGCACGTCAGCCGTAAGCGCCAAAGCACTTCCCGCTATGACTCTTTCCTGGGAACAGAATTTCAAGGGTGTAGCTACATCTGATTTCCAAATGGAAATAACAACAAATGGTGGTCCAATTTCCAATGGTATTGCAGTTGCAGGCGATGCGAACTATTATACCCCATCAGAGGACGGTACGACTAAATTGACGAATGCCAATATAGGTTTCTATGTTGCATATTCGAGTATTGGTAATCACAGAAGGTGGAAAATGTACAGTAATGGTACTACAGGTATTTTTAACATGGTCAATGCTAATGTAGATGTACATATTTACAATCTTAAAGCTGGGCAGATTGTAAAAGTGGAAGGTTCTGCTCTATATGCAGGTAGTGGTGTCTTAACGGCCCTTACTGCCTTTGACTATGGCACAACAAGATACTATCAAGTTAACTCTAACGGAACAGGCGTTATCACTGTCAGCAATCAAGCATACCTGAATAGTATCAATGTCTACGACGTAGACAATGAAATTGTCGGTTCAATGGACTACACTACTCCTTATTGGAACAAATGGAACACAACTCCAGTCATAATCAATGCAGGTGAAACGGGTTACTATAAGTTCGTAAATCACAACAATAGTGGTAATAGCTACCAGAACTGGTATCTCTATGCTGCTAATAATAGCAAGAACTATGTTGTTCTACGTGCAGACAACCACCAAAATGTACAAACTGTAGACGAGGTCGCTTACAACGGTACAATCAGTAGCTTCCCAACGTCAAGCGACATAGTAGCAGACCTCTGTGACGCAACTGTTGAGCTTACCGTCAGTCTTGCTAAGGTTGATGCCACATATACGCTAACATCTACTGCCCACATCACAAAAGCTGATGGTACAGAGATGTCTCCCGACTATGTGTTCACTCAGACAGGACTTCCAGCATCTTCTATGAACCTCTTTGTTTCAGTAGAGAACAGCTGGCTTGAAATCATTCAGCAGGCTGTGAAGAAGAACATCACTGCTGCCGGCTATGCCACTTACTACAGCAACAACGCTCTCGACTTCGCTCATGCAGAGCCCGCACTGACCGCATCCATCGTGACTGGTGCCACAGGCAGCACGCTGGATATGACAGACATTAATGACGCTCCCGCAGAGACAGGTGTTGTTCTGGCTGGTGATGCAGATACATACACTATCCCCGTAATTGCCAGCAGCTCTACCAGCACCACCGGTAACAAGCTGGAGGGTGTACACGCAGCTACCGAGAAGGCAGCAAACAGCATCTACGTGCTGATGGCATCGCCGAAGGTGGGTTTCTATAGCAACAACAATGCGTTTACCGTTGGTGCTAATACGGCTTATCTGCCTATTGACTTCGCAACTCTTGCACCTTTCTACCTTTTTGAGGATGGAGAAGTAACAGCTGTCGAGGCCGTTAAGGTTCAGCAGACCAATAACGGTGAGTACTACAACCTCGCTGGCCAACGCGTAGCTCAGCCCACCAAGGGTCTATACATCGTGAATGGCAAGAAAGTGGTTATTAAGTAAATAGCCAAATAGCCAAACTGCGAAATAAATAGTAAATTGTAAATCGTTAAATTGTAAATTACAAGATGAAAAAGACATATAAGAATCCTGAAATGGAGGTTGTAAAGATACAAGCTGTACAGCAACTGTTAACTCTTTCACAAGCTGGAAGCACCGATGCTACAAGTGGAAACTTGGCTCGTCCATTCGACGAATTTGAAGGCTTCTGACAACAGAAGTAATACATAGAAGTTATAAAAATTATTTGAGTTGGTGATATCCGCGAGGGACAGTAGCCAGCAGTTAATAAAATTAGTAATGTTTGACGGCTTGTTCGCGACGAACGGGCCGTCAATTTTATTTTGATGCTCCGTCGTTCGTATTTTGATGCTCCGTCGTTCCTTCCTGAAACGCACTGTGGTGACTGGACGGAGAAGGGTGACTGAGGCTGAAGAGAATATAAAAAACACTCAAAACGTAAAACGTAAGAACGTAAGAAAAACGCTCCAGCGCTATCTACAGGGCGTTTGCGACCATACGTGCAAATGTCACTGAAAAAAAGTCTTGGTCCGCACTTGCGACGAGCCAAGACTTTTTGCGTAGAAGAATTTAGTACAAGACCTTAAATCATCTTACCACTCACCTTAGAAGTGCAGTGGTCTGAGCTCACAGGGGGACCCCCTGTGAGCCGGCTTCGCAACTAGTACTGGGGCGACAGCAATCAGGCGAACGGCTTCCCCGTTCGGGCGGTCGCTGAAGAATAATCTTTCGCGTTACTCGTTCACACAGCGGCTGGCCTTCAAAAGCCAGCCGCTTTTGCATCTAACTTTACAGCCTCACTGCGCGGACGACGGGCGGTGAGGCTCTTTTTTTGCCGTGAGTTAACTCGATTTGCCGTTTGAGTTAACTCAACGGGACTTTTGAGTTAACTCACGGTTTTTCCAGAGTGCGGAGGAAAACTTTTTCCCCTGCACTGGAAAAAGTTTTTGAGTGCACTCCCCCTGATTCCTTTGCTCCAAAAACAGCGAAGGGGCCCGCAGCACATCGGGCCTGCATCCCTGCGAGCCCGATGTGCATCATTACTAACTAAAAACCAAAATACAAAGTATGAAAAGAAAAAACCAAGGAAATTAGGCGGAATATTTGGAACTTTCGGAAATAATCCTTATCTTTGCCCACGGAAACAATAATTGTCAGCTTATATGAGTGCGGAGGCCATGACAGAGAAAATAGCCGAATACTTCAAGACGCAGCCCGTCTTGAAAGCTTGGCTCTTTGGCTCCTTTGCCCGAGGAGAAGAAACTATGGATTCAGACGTGGACATACTTGTGGAGTACGATAAGAATGCACGTATCTCCCTGCTTACCATCTCGCATATGATGGGCGAGTTGGAGAAGAGCACGGGCCGACGCATCGACTTGATAGAAAACGGTTGTCTGTTGCCATTTGCGGTGGAATCTGCCAATCGGGATAAAAAATTAATCTATCAGAGAAGAGGTTAGGGATGTTGAACGGCTAAGCCACATGCTTGAAGCTATCAACGTGCTGATAAATTACAAGGAACATCACAAGCTCACAGGGGAGCCCCCCTGTGAGCCGGGGGTGAAGGAGCATGGTGGTGGATCACCATTAGCCACGGCTTGTTGCTGCTGAGGCGTTTTCTTCCAAATGGAGTTTCTGCCTGGCTATGTCGCGAACCTGACCTTCTGTATATGTTGTACTTGGCATATTCTCTTAAAGTCGATTTGATACATATATTCGCCGCACATACATCAAAAGGGTGTCGTAGGGCGTGGAGCACTATTTCCTGACAATGGTCACCTCGCCGTCGGCCCGCAGCCTGATGATGCTGCTGGGCGTGTGCGGCTTATGCTCCTGCCGACGGTTCCAGCACACATAATCCACCGCCTCCAACAGCTCCGGGGCGATGTCGCAGTAGTTCTGCGCCGCCGGCTGTCCGCTGATGTTGGCCGACGTGCTCACCAGTGCCTTCTGGAACCGGTAGCACAACTCCTTCGAGAACGGCTCGTTGGTGATGCGCAGGGCTATCGACCCGTCGTCGGCTATCAGGTTCGGTGCCAGGTTCACCGCCCCGTCCAGGATGAGCGTCGTCGGCTTGGCGCCGCTGTCCTTCAGACTGTCTATCAGCTGCCACGCCACATCGGGCACGCTCCTCACATAGCGCTGCAGGCGGGCATCGCTATCTACGAGGCATATCAGCGCCTTCGAGTCGTCGCGCTGCTTGATGTCGTACACTCGTTTCACGGCTTCCTCGTTGGTGGCATCACAGCCGATGCCCCACACCGTGTCTGTAGGGTAGAGTATCACCCCACCCCGCCGCAACACTTCCACGGCGTTCCTGATATCTTGTTCTTTCGTCATAATCTGTCGGCAAAGGTAAGCATTTTGTCGCATTCTGCAAAAGAAAAACGCCAGTTTCCACCTAATACGACAAAATTAACCCTATCGGCATGCGCCGTTCTCCCTATCTTTGCACCTGACAAACATGCAATATAAACACAATAACTCATAAAACAATCACACAACATGACAACCAAACATTTATTGAAAACCTTGTTTCTGCTATGCTGTATGCTGGCGGGAACACAAGTGATGCCGGCCGCCACGACGGTCAGCATTCCAACCGCTGCAGGCAGCTACATGGACTGGAGCAATGCTGACATTACAAATGCAAGTGTAGAGAACAACGGTGCCAACGTGGGTTCTACACGTAGCAACACGGTGGTATCGTTTACCGTCAACAACACGGTTGCGCAGGACTATGTGTTGACGTTTGCCACTGGCAACAAGAACAACAGTGCGACCATCCATGTGCAGTTGACCGCCAGCGACGAGACGGTCATCATCAATAACTGGACTGTAAGCAGCGAGAAGACGGGTGCATGGACACCGACGACGACCCACAACTACTTCATCAGCAACCTGCCCATAGGCACCTACACGCTGCGCTTCACCACCTCAGATGTGGTGGACTATGCCGGAAACTGGGGAAACCTGGCTTTCTACACCACCGAGAGTTTCAACACCATTCCTGGCACCATCAGTATTGCCAGCGGTGGCTATGGCGGTGGTGCACGCCTGGAGAACAACAATACCAACGTGGGCTGGATTTCAAACGGCACCTCGGCCAGCTATAGCTTTATCTGCTCCGAGGCTGGCGTCTATAAGATGACCATCCCCATGACGCGCTACGGCAACGGTACCATCACTACCGTCGTCACTGACGAAGAGACGGGAACAGAAGAAGCTAACGGTGTATGGACTATGACCAACCCTTCGAACTATGCGGATACCGACGTACCTGTAGAGGGTGAGCTGACCACCGGTTTGAAGACCCTTACCATGCAGTTTGCCACTACCAGCAGTTTCCTGTTCAACTACAAGGACTTCACGATGACGCGTGTCGGTGACCACTATTCAAAAATTGCAGGCGTGGCTATTGCCGGCCAGACCGTCACAGCAGGCGACGACAGCGACTGGTATTGTCAGTTGCCGGCAGCCTATGATGCCACCACCACTTTCAGCGTCACTGCACTCTATGGCACAGTAGCCGCCACAGCTGAAGGCATTAGCATCACCGACAATGGCGACGGCACCTTCACTCTGCCCACACCCGCACCAGGCAGCACTACTACCGTCACCCTGACGCTGACTCCTGCTGCCGGCACCTTCTCGAGCAAGACTACATACACGCTGAAGCTCTTCCGCATCGGCGAGATATCACTGACGGATATTTTTGTTGACGATATCAGCATTGGTGAGTCTCAACTTTCAACTCTCAACTCTCAACTCTTAACTGAATATCAGGACATCTACACCGCCGTTCCCACGGTGAAGGTCAAGGTGGTCGACGGCACTACCGTTACTGCCCCCGCCCCCACCATCAACGGCACGAAGGCTACTTACAGCATCCATGTTGAGATGGCTAGCAAGACAAAGGACTACACGCTGGTTGTCGACGGCCTGCATATTTACCAAGCCGGAGCGAACGACGAGACCGTGCAGCTGAAGTACACCTCTGAGGGCAATGACAAGACCAACAACATCTGGAGCAATGGCCTCTACACTCTCTCTCCCATCGGCGACGGCTGGAACAACAGCGGATTCAAGATGAAGTCGAAATCGACCAACACCCTCACCGTTCCCAGTGATGTAAAGGTGAAACAGTTCATCATTCACCAGTTCAGCGATAACTACGCTCCCGGCTCCTTCGGCACCATCACCTCTGAGGGCATGACGACAGCCTATATCCCTGCCAAACACGACTTCGTGAATGGCCAGCAGTACGACCTCGTCATCAATCTGGAGGATCATCAGGCCGGCAAGGACATCGTCTTCACGCTGGAGAATGGCTCGCAGCCTACCGGTTGGTTCGAACTGACCATCGAGAAGCAGGCCATCACCACAGCACCTGTACTTACCGACCAACAGGTCACTGTTGTCAACAACCATGCCGTCGTGGCCCTCACCTTCGACCGCGAGATGACTGCTACTACAGCAACCATCAACGGTGGCACTATTACTGCCGAGGGTGGAAGCGCCACACTTTACTTCCCTGTCTGGGGGCTTAACTACTCAACAAACTACACACTAAATATTGCTGCCGGTGCAGCTCAGGACAACTATGGCAACTCGAACACCTCAGCCATCAACATTGCTGTTAATACCGCTGCCAAGCCTGCCGTTGCTGCTGCTGTTTACGACTACGTAGTATCGACTGTCGACGAGCTGAAGGTTGCCGTAGCTGCCGTCAACAGCGCCAACAACAATGCCTCTGCAGCACGCAAGACCATCTTCCTGAAGAATGGCGATTACAACATGGAGCTCACCGAGCTGCGCTTTTCCGGTTATAACATCTCGCTCATCGGTGAGAGCCGCGATGGTGTCATCATCCGCGGACAGCGTAGTGGCATCAGCAATCCTACTGTCAACCTGCGCGATCGCACGGGCTTCTATCTGCAAGACCTCACCCTGCTCAACGACCTGAACTACTACAAGCCCCTGCAGGACAAGGAGACTACTGACGGCGGTGTAGCCGTAGCTGTCTATGGCGGCGACAAGACTGTCATGAAGAATGTTCTCATGCTCAGTTCACAGGATACACAGGTGACTGGTCATCGTGCATACTTCGAGGGTTGTGAGATTCACGGTACCGTGGACTTCATCTGTGGTGGCGGTGACAACTTCTACTATAACACCAACCTGGTGGTTCATCGCAACAGTGCTGTCATTACAGCACCTTCTACCAGCTCTGCCTTGAAGTGGGGTTACGTGTTCCAGCAGTGCACCATCGACGGTGCCAACGGTGATGCCGATGCCGGCTACGGCTTGGGACGTCCCTGGCAGGATACACCTCGCTGCTACTACCTGAATACCAAGATGAACGTATTGCCGAACGACAACGGATGGAACGGCATGGGCAACCTGCCTACCTACTTCTATGAGTACAACTCAACCGACAAGTACGGCAACGCTCTCGACCTGAGTGTTCGCGGCAATTCTGCAACATCAACTAACCATTATACACCCGTGCTCTCCGATGCCGAGGCTGCCAAGTATACCGTGGAGAACGTGCTGGGCGGCACCGACTCTTGGCTGCCCACCGAGGAGTGTGCCCAGGTGGAGGCTCCTGTCGTCAGCATCGAGGGTTCCACGCTCTCGTGGACGGCTGTCGAGGACGCCCGTTGCTATGTGGTATTCAAGGACGGCCAGTACCTCACCAACCTGACGGCCACTGAATATGAGCTGACCGACGAGGGCATCTACAGCGTACGTGCCGCCAACCAGAACGGCGGACTGGGCGCAGCATCGGGCAGCATCGCCCTGAAGCGTACCATCAAGGCCGACGCGTGGAGTACCATCGTAGTGCCCTTTGCCGTAAGTGATGTCGAGAACACCTTTGGCAGCGGCACCAAGGTGGCCCGCCTCACCGATGTCAGCGGCACCGTGCTCAAATTCGAGAATGTCAACGCTATCGAAGCTAACGAGCCCTACATGATTAAGGTGACCAGCGACTTCACCGGAGCCACCATCGCCGTTGCTGACATCAATTACGGCTCACCGGCGAAGACCATAGGCAGCGTCACCTTCCAGGGAGTATATGCCGACGGCAACATCCCTGCAGGAGCCTTCTTCGTACACGACAACTCGCTCTACCGCGCAGATGACAACACGAACACCATCGGTGCCCTCCGCGCCTATTTCACCACCGCCAGCGGTGCCCGTGAGCTGTCGTTCAGCATTGACGGCGAGACGACAGCCATCAGGAGCATTGACAATTCTGCCATCTCACGACCTGACAACTGCTACGACCTGAGCGGACGCAGGATAGCGACAGCGGCAAATGGCAGGATGGCCAAGGGCCTGTACATCGTGAATGGACGTAAAGTAGTTATCAAATAAAAAACAAGACACAGGAACAATCATGAAGAAAACATATTTTTCCCCCGACATGCAGTGCATCACACTGTCGTCGAAAGCAAACATTCTGGCAGGCAGTGCTAACTTAGGTGCAGGCAATGTGCCGGTAGTTGACACCGATGACGTACTGCCCGGCATCAGCTTGGGAGCCGACGCACCGCCCATGACGCTGATTCAGTTCTGATACCACCATCGCCTGCAAGTTCCCCTGCACCCGCCGCTAATGGGTGCAGGGGAACTTTCGTCAGATTCTATCAGCTTTTCTCCCAGACCTATCACCACCTACACGTCACTTTACACCCTTTGCGACAAATTCATCCACGGCCAGGGCGGCCCTTTACCTACTATGGTGAGGGGCCGCCCACGGTCATGTAGGCATTCGTTTGGCTGAAAAAAATTTGTCATGTCAGTTTTATTTTGTATTTTTGCAGCCAAATTGCAAACCAATCGCTAAGACACTGACATGACTATAAGAAAAGCCTTCACCCTGTGCGCCCTGATGCTTACCACATCGGGGATTGCCCAACCGACTGTGACACAACATACTTTCACCGTACACGACGGACTGGCTGCCAACGTGATAAGCGGCATGGCCCAAGACCGGCATGGACTGATGTGGATAGCGACCTGGAACGGACTGTGCTGCTACGACGGCCAGCAGTTCACCACCTTCCGGGGTGGGCCACGCGGCAGCGACGACGCCCTGTCGAGCAACCGCATCACCATGATAGAGCCAGACAGCCGCGACAACATTTGGGTGCGTACCTACGACGGCGGACTATACCTGCTGGACACCCGCGAGTGCCGGTTCGTGAACGTAGGAAGCATCGTAGAGCGACGCTACGGCAAGCGACCGTTGCCACGCAACTTCTACGCCATGCCGTCGGGGCACACCTGGATTACCGATGAGAACGGCGAGCTGAACCTGCGTATAGACGACAGCCACCCTACCGACATTAATCATATAGAGGTGCTGGGCAAGATGGGGAAACCCATACAGGGAAACATCATACACAAGGTGGAGGCCGACAGCGAGGGGCGCGAATGGATAGTAACCGACCGCAGCACCACCTGCTACAACAACAAGGCCTCAGTACGCAAACCCCTGACGACGGATGCACGACAGCATGATGCTGCCAGGCTGGACAGTCTGCTGGCACGCTGTGGCGTGGGCCGCAAAGACATCGACAAACACTACATCGACCGGCAAGGCAACCTGTGGTACTCGACGGCAAACGGGCTGACTCTTGCCACATTCCGCGAACAGCCGTTCCACCTGCTGCCACTGCGCGAACAGCAGCCCACACGGTCGGTGACATGCCGCCGCGACGGCACCACCTGGGCGGGAACGGCCGACGGCTACATAGCCATATACAACGGCCACACGCTGACGGGATGGCTCGACCACGCCGGACACATCAGCAGCCGGCCAGTACGTTTTTCCGACCGCATCTTCACACTCTACGAAGACTCGGAAGGCACGCTTTGGATTGGCACCAAAGGACAAGGACTCTACACCGTGAGCCGACAAGGGCGGGTAAGCCACTACAGGGCAGATACCGCTAACCGCTACGCCATCAGCCACGACTACATCTACGACATCAACGACGACGGCAACGGCAGGCTCTGGATAGCCACCTACGGTGGTGGGGTGAACATGGCAGACGGTCAGGGCGACGAAGCCCTACGGTTCATACATAGTGGCAACGAGCTGAAGGGCTATCCTGAAAAAGACTTCCAACGGGTGCGCCGCATCACCCACGACCGTAAAGGTACCATGCTACTTTCTACCACCTCGGGGTTGGTCAACTTCACTTCCGGCGGCAAACGGTCTGCCGACATCCGGTTCTATACCACACGCCACAGACAAGCAGACAGCACATCGTTGCTGAGCAGCGACGTGATGCAGACTCTGGCAAGCAGCAAGGGCAATGTATATGTCACCACCATGGGCGGCGGCATACAGCAGATAGACGGCAAGCTGTTGCCGGGCGACAACCTGCGACTAACCGACCTGCCGGTGTTGAACCAAGAGCCCGCCAATGCCCTCTGGCTGGCAGAAGACAGCAAGGGGTACGTATGGATAGGACGAGAGAACGGTGTGGAATGCTACCACCCCGACAGTGGCAAACTGCTGCGGTTTGGCGGCAACAGTATGCCGCCGGGCATCGAACTGACGGAAGCAAAGCCGGCTGCCGACGGTCAAGGAGCATTGTGGGTCGGCACGGTGGGAGGCGTGCTGACCTTCAAGGGCGATGACATCAAACTGAGCAACTACCGGCCAGGCATCGTCTTCACCAGCGTTCAGTACCAAGGCGAGAACGCCACACACCCGCTGCTATACGGCGGCACTCTGACCATACCGCCCGAACGCCGCAACCTGACCGTCAGCTTCGCGGCTCTTGACTATGGCGACAACTCGCTGATACAGTATGCATATAAAATCAAGGAAAGCAGCAAGGAATGGAGCTACATAGGGCGACACCCGAGCATTGCTTTCAACCAGTTGGCTCCGGGCAGACACACCCTGGTGGTGAAAAGCACCAATGCCGATGGCGTATGGGCCGACAACGAGACAGAGCTGACACTCGACGTGACACCGAGGCCATGGGAGCGCACCTGGGTACAATTGTTGCTGCTAATCGTCGTTGTTGTACTATCGACATGGGCAGTGATGGCATGGATGAACCACCGGCGCAGGAACCGCAAGCGCGAGCAGCGTCTGGAAAGCATCATGCGACAATACCGCGAACTGCAGGAAAGCATAGCGGCACAACAAGAGGAACATGCTGCCGACCGTCAACAGGAGCATACGGACGACAAGCCGGAACAGCCGTTGCACAAGTACACCTTGGAGGAACCGAAAATCGTAGATGAGGACGAGGTGATGATGAACCAGCTGATGCAGTTCATCGAGCAGCGCATCGGTGACGAAGCACTGAAGATAGACGAGATGGCCGAGGCCGTGAACATGGGGCGCACGGTGTTCTTCGGCAAGATGAAGAGCCTGGTAGGCATGTCGCCCAGCGACTTTCTGCGGCAGGTACGTATGCAACGGGCACAACAGCTGCTGGCCCGCAGCAAGATGAGTATTTCGGAGGTGGCCTACTCGATAGGCTTCACCGACCCGAAATACTTCACCAAATGCTTCAAGAAGGACACGGGCATGACACCGTCGGAATACCGCGCCAAGAGCTAAAAGTGGCGGGCATACATCTTGCCCGCCACTCGTTGTCTTGCCTTTTTCCTGAGCTTCAGGATAGGAGAGCGTGTTATCGTATTATCTTCTTACCATTGGCAATATACAAGCCTTTCTGCAGGTTGGCATTGGCAGAGAACTGCCTTCCCGCCATGTCATAGACAGTGTCTGGCTGCTGATGTGCAGCAGGCACGCGCCTGACATCGCGTATGGCAGTCAGAATGGAGGGGTCGCTCTTATAGGTGTCCTTTACCGTGGCGGCCCCGGCAGCGATGGTACCGTTAAGGCGGTCGTCGGCCGACGATGCACTGACATGGAAGTTCACCGTGCCCTGCTCTACACGGAAGGTGTGAGTGGCATCGTCGAAATAGGCCAGCTGCTCATGCTTCAAGGGAATAGTCACCGTCTTTTGTTCACCGGCCTTCAGCTCCACGCGCTCAAAGCCCACCAGGCGGCGGTTCAGGCGTTTTATATGGTCTGCCGTGGCATTGGGGAAATCGACATACAGCTGAACCACCTCGGCTCCGTCGCGGACACCGGTGTTCTTGACTGTAAACGACACCTCCATCTCGCCTCCGGCATCTAGCGTCGCAGCGGTCGGCTGCAAGTTGGCATACTCGAAGGTGGTGTACGACAGACCGTAGCCAAAGGGATACATGGGTTTCGCGGCCTGACGGGCCACATTGGCTCCGGTGCCCTTGCCATAGTACATATAGGTGTATCCCCAGTCGTCGATGTTATATTCCAGCATGCCGTTGGCACCAAACTGCGAGTCGGCTGCGGCGGGCAGCTCGGCCAGCGAGTTGTACCACGTAGAGGTGAGCTTGCCACCGGGGTTGTAGTCGCCATAGATGATGTCACAGATAGCCTGGCCTTGGGCTTGCCCGCCATACCAGATGTCAAAGATAGCGGGAATGTTTTCCTTCGCCCAGGTAATATCTACCGACGAGTTGGTCTCGAGCACCAACACCACGTTCTTGTTGACGGCATAGATGGCCTTCAGCACCTCTTCCTGGTTGCCGGGAAGCGTGATGACGAAGCGGTCGTGGCTCTCGGTGCCGGTCTCATGGCTGTCGAGTTTCTCGTAGTTGGTACCACCAAGGAAGACAACGACATCGGCCTTCTGTGCTACGGCAACGGCACGGCTGATAGCCTCTTCTGTGGCATTGACATTGACGCTGCCCGAGGTCTCGACCATGTAGAGCGGACCGGCAGTCTCCAAGGGATTGGCAGCGGGATTGAAGAACTTGAAGTAGTCGTAGTTGCCCACATAGCTATTGGAGCCGGAGAACTTGACATATAGGTCGTGAGTGCCGCTGATTGCGGGGTCGATGGTGGCGGTGACGGTCTGCCATTTGGTCCAGCCGCCAGTGTCAAGATTGCTGACGGTAAGGAAGGGAGTGCCGTCCTTGGAGTCAAGGATGAACGACACCTGGCCGAGACCACTCGACTTGGCTCCGCACGACATCTCAAAACTGTTGCAGCCGTTGCCGAAGTTGACGTTCTTATAGAGGAAAATGTCGCCGGGAGCAGTGTTCTCCAGATTGCCTGCACCCTTATTGTTGTTTTCTGCGCCGCGTTTCGACACGACAGCCTCGCTGAAGTTCTCTGCCTGCAGCGTGCCGTCGGTAACGGTGAAGTTAAGCTTTTTCGAGAAAGCTTGGAACGGGGTGGTGGTATAGGTGGGCGTACCGCTATAGTCGCCCAGCATGATCTGGTTGGCGTAGGGGCCGATGAGGGCCACCTTCTTGTCGGCAGCGATGGGCAGCAGGCCGCCCTCGTTCTTCAGCAACACGGCACTCTCGCGGGCGGCCTTCAGAGCCATCGCCTGATGGTCTTCACACTCCAGGCGGCTGGCAGCGATATTACGCCAGGGACAGTTGTCGTCGAACTCGCCCAGGGCGAAGCGGGTCTCCAAGACGCGTATCAGTGCCCGGTCCAGGTCGGCCTCGGTCATATAGCCATCCTCGATAGCTTGCTGCACAGCGGTCTGGAACACGCTGGTCCTGTTCTTAAACTCGCAGTTCATGTCGTTGCCGGCCTTGATGGCATCGGCCGTAGCATGAGCCATATAAAGGTTATTGATATCACCTGCCTCATCGGTATAAGTGCCGTAGATGTTGCCATAGTAGAAGTGCTTCACGCTGCGGTAAATGCACGACACACCGGCACAGTCGCTGGTGACGTAGCCGTCGAAGCCCCACTCATTGCGCAGGATGTTGGTGAGCAGCCAGTCGTTCATGGCATTAGGCTTGCCACCCCATGCCTTCTTGGCAGTCCATCCGGTTCCAGCGGCATTCTTCTCATTGAGGTCAGTGCTCAGTGCATTGTACGACGACATGATGCTCTTCACTCCACCGTCCTTGACAGCCATCTCGAAGGCAGGCAGATAGTATTCACGCAGGTTATGCTCGGTCATGAACGACGTAGAGCCTTGTCGCCCCTGCTCGTAGTTGTTGGCAGCAAAGTGCTTGGCACAGGCCACTGTCTTCAGATAAGGGTTCTCTGCAGTCTGTTCGCCCTGCATTCCCTTGATGAACTGCACAGCCAACTGTCCGGCAAGGAAGGGGTCTTCGCCGTAATTTTCTTCGTCGCGCCCCCAGCGGGGGTCGCGGGCCATATTGATGGTAGGGCACCAATAGTTTAGACCTTTCTGGTACACATTATTATAAATGCGAGCCTCGTCGCTGATGACAGTGGCACAGTCGAAGATGAGCTGACGGTCCCACGACGACGACATACCCTTCGACTCAGGGAAGCTGGTGGCAGCACCCGAGCGGGCCACGCCATGGAGGGCTTCGTTCCAATACTGATAGGCGGGAATCTTGACGTATCCGTCGTCCTTGTAGTCACGGCGGTTAATGTCCTGGTCAACCATGTTACCCATCTGCCAGGCCTTCTCCTCCAAGGAGAGACGACTGACAAGATCGACGGCACGCTCATGGAAACTCAGTGAGGGATTCTGATAAGGCAGCATCTGTGCCTGCAAGGTTGCCACGCCCGGTCCTAAGGCTACCAGTGTGGCCAGAAGTAGGTTCTTTTTCATCTTTTGCATACTCTGTACATGTTTTGGAATGATGATGCAAATTTAACATTATTCAAGTTTCGCAAGTTAAAAATTAGTTGAGATATAGCCGCAAAAAAGAGCA
>CAMVAI010000081.1 GCA_947165435.1 uncultured Prevotella sp. | reverse complement strand
GACTCACCAAAACTGTTCACCACAGTGAAAACAGCGTTTTCTTGCGGAGAAAACGGTGTTTTCCAGTGTAGAAAACGGCGTTTCCCTGCCTGGCAGCGCACTCACTGTGCGCAGCCGCTCCCTTCCCTATCGGGGAGGGGTTGGGGGTGGGGCTGGCCTTGCTGCCACCTGCCACCCATCTGCCACCACCAGCTAAATACCTAATATACAGCGGTTTGAATAGCGTTGGTGGCAGAGTGGCAGCAAAACTCCATAAAAAATAATTACTAATGGGTTTGTCTATACTTCGTAGGCGACATACCAAACCACTGCTTGAAAGTCTTGCTAAGGAGACTCTTGTGACGGCTTTGCGCCACGAGTCGGCCACCCATCGTATGCCTTTCAGCAGCGAAAAGGCCGTCAGCAGCACGTAGGCAATGATGAAGCGTAACGTGAAAATCTGTGCCGCCGACAGACCGCCCAGCAGCAGCAGTTTGGTGAATACGAAGGTCGAACCCCAGATGGCCACTACCGCGAATGCCACCAGGTGGTATAGCAGTCGGTTGTCGCCCTTGTGGCTGTTGTCGGATGTCGTCGTGTGTGTCATTTTGACAGTCTCTCTCTTTGCAGCCTGCAAAATTACACTTTTTATTTCTATTCTGCCTGCAAACGAGGCGAAAAAAGTAAAAAAACGAATGAGAATAATTACGAACAAAGCCCTGTCGGCCTCCCGGTCGCAGGGCTTTGCGCATCTTTGTCATCTTCCTCGGGGAGGATGAGCTCGCTGAGTCTGCACGCTTTATTTCTTGATGATATGCAGTGCCTTGCTGGCGAGCGATACTACTACATAATTGAAAATAATCATAACCTAAACCTTTTAATTTGTTAATCCTAAAAACTAATCTTTTTGTCTGTTTGACGGTGCAAAGGTAGTAATGTGTTCGCACACAGCCAATTTTTTCAGCCTTTTTTGCGCAAAAAGCGCCCTCTTCTTGACGAAGGTCAAATGGCTTAATAGTCGATGTAGGGCAATAGCCGCTCGATGGCCTCGGGCGGGAAGTCTTTCGAGAGCCGCAGGTCTTGCAGACTCTTCAAGGGTCCGCGCAGCCGCCGGTAGTCGATGATAGCTTTTGCCTGATAGAAGTTGATGTAGGGGTGGCGGCGCAGTTGCTGCAGCGACAACTTGTTGATGTTGATGCGGCGGACGGCCGACGTGCTGACGGTGAAGTAGGCCTTGGCCGTGGTGGGGAAGTCGGGAATCTCGTCTAACTGTGCGGTGCTGACATAGCCGCCTAACCGCTGGCGGTAGTACACGATTTCGCGGGCATAATAGGCCCCGATGCCCGGCACGCGGCGCAGCAGCAGGGTGTCAGCGGTGTTCAGGTCGATGGTCTCGCCCTCGCGTAGCTTGGCGGGTCGCTGCACCGTGTCGCGGCGCATGCTGTCACGCTCCTGTTGGTGAAGAACGCGCCGCATGCTGTCGCTCTTGGCAAACAGCGTCGAGGCCGGCAGATAGTCGGGCGATATGCGGATGTACGGCTCCAGCCGTCGATAGTCCTTGACGGTCAGCCCGTAGAGCCGTGCGAAGTCCTCCTTGCGGCGATACACGCCCCCTCGGCTGCGGTAGCGGTAGATGTTGCGCACCTGCCACGGTTGCAGCCCTAAGCGCAGCAGCTGGGTGCTGTCGGCAGTATTGGGGTCGAAGGGAAAGGTCTCGGGACGGTAGGCAGGCTCGGCAGCGTAGGGCTGGGCGTGGCGTGGTGCCGGCTGATAGCTGCCGTGAGTGCCGTATGCCTGCGGATGGCCGCCTGCCGTGCGCCGGTCGTGTGACAGCGAGTCGGCAGGCAGGGCATCGGAACTCGTGTCGTAGCGTCCCGTCAGAACGAGCGTAAGGGCTGTCAGCAGCAGGACGGCCAGTGCCGCCATGGATACCCGGCGGTCGTTACGGTTCATAGGATGCCTAATTGGTGGAGGAAGATCATGGCGATGGCCAGCGGACAGACGTAGCGCACGGCAAAGAGGAAGACGGGGAAGAGGCGGCGGTCGGTGCTGCCTTGGTTGGTGAACTCGTCGTGTACCAGCTGGCGCGGCACATACCATCCCACGAACAGACACGTGAGCATGCTGCCCAAGGGGAGCATGACGTTAGCCGTCAGCAGGTCGCAGAAGTCCATCAGTGCCACACCCATCACGGTCAGCCCGGGCCAGGCGCCTACCGACAGTGCGCAGAAGGTGCAGAGCAGGGAGGCGACACCGGTGATGACCCATGCCGCACGGCTTCGCGGCAGGTGCCACTCCTCGGCGAAGAAGGCTGTGCCTATCTCGTGCATGGAGATGGTGGACGTAAGGGCGGCGAACACCAGCAGGGCGTAGAACATGATGCTGATGACGTAGCCCACTATGGGCATGGCGGCAAAGGCCTGCTGGAACACGTTGGGCAGGGTGATGAAGATGAGCGACGGCCCTGAGTCGGGGCTGACCCCCACCGAGGCGGCAGCAGGGAAGATCACGAGGCCGGCGAAGATGGCTATCAGCGTGTCGAGCAGGGCTATCTCGCCGGCGGCTCGCACCAGCCGTGTCTGGCGCGAGAAGTAGCTGGCGTAGGTACACAGGCAGGCAGTGCCCAGCGACAGCGAGAAGAACGCCTGACCCAGGGCGTCGAGCATGACGTGGCTGGTGAGCTTCGAGAAGTCGGGCATGAGCAGGAAGCGCACACCCTCGATGGCTCCCGGCAGCATGCACGAGGCGGCTACCAGCACCAGCAGCAGCAGGAACAGGATGGGCATGAGCAGCTTCGAGGCGCGCTCAATGCCCCGACGCACGCCGCGAATGACCACGAAATGGGTGACCAGCACGAAGGCGACACCCCACAGCACGGGTTTGACGGGACTGCTGGAAAAGGCGGCGAAGTAGCTTTTGACGTAGTCGGCATCGCCCTGCACCTGTCCGGCTATCGACGCGAAAAGGTACTGCAGGCACCAGCCGGCCACGACGGCATAGAAGCCGAGGATGATGGTAGAGGTGAGTATGCCCAGATAGCCCACGAGGCGCCACGGTCGTCCGCCGGACAGCTTGTCGTAGGCACGGGCGGCATTGGCCTGGGCGTGGCGCCCCACGATGAACTCGCAGAGCATGCCCGGTATGCCGAGCAGGAAGATGCAACCGATGTAGAGCAGGATGAAGGCGGCACCGCCGTCTTGCCCCGTCATATAGGGGAAGCGCCACACGTTGCCCAGTCCGACGGCGGAGCCTGCCGTGGCCAGCACGATGCCTAAACGGCTGCCGAAATTGCCGCGATGGGCGTTATGGTCTGTGTCTTGTGTCATGTTATATCAGATGGAACTGATGCAGGAAAATAAATAAGATGGCCAGCGGACAGACGTACTTGACCAGAAAGAGATAGAGGTGGAAATTGACGCCGGAGAGGGTGCCCCAGTTGGTGTATTCCTCGCGAACAATCTTGTGGTCAACAAACCAGCCGATGAAGATGCAGGTGAGGAAACCGACCACGGGCAGGAATATCTGACCGGTGATGAAGTCGAACCAGTCGAAGAGCGTCTTGCCAATCCACGACAGACTCTCGACGGCACCGAGCGACAGCGAGCAGAAGGCACCGATGACGGAGGTGGTGACGGTGACTATCAGGGCGGCCTTCTTGCGCGTCAGGTGCAGCTCTTCCTGGAAGAAGGCCGTCGATACCTCGTGCAGCGACATAAGCGACGTGAGGGCGGCCAGCGACAGCAGCACGAAGAAGAGCAGCGACACCACATAGCCCACGAGGGGCACCGCCGCGAAGGCCTGCTGGAACACGTTGGGCAGGGTGATGAAGATGAGCGACGGGCCGCTGTCGGGATTGACACCCACGGAGAAGGCTGCCGGGAATATCATGAGTCCGGCAAGGATGGCCACCACGCAGTCGATGACGGCTATCTGTACTGCCGACTGCGTGAGGTTGGTGTGGCGCGAGAAATAGCTGGCATAGGTGCAGAGGCAGCCCATGGCGATGCTCAACGAGTAGAAGCTCTGGCCCAGGGCACCGAGGAACACGTCGCTGTTGATCTTGCTGAAGTCGGGCTTGAAGAGGAACTCAATGCCCTTCGTGGCTCCTGGCAGCAGGCATGAGGCCACCACGATGATGAGCAGCAGGATGAACAGCGTGGGCATGAGCATCTTCGAAGCCCGCTCGATGCCGTCGCGAACACCGTGTTCTATAATAAGATAGGTGATGCCGAGGATGATGACCGTCCACAGCACCGGCTTCACAGGGTCGGCAGACAGCTCGGCAAAGTAGGTGCGGAAATATTCCGGGTCGCCCTGCAGGTGGCCTATCAGTGAGGCCCACACATACTGCAGGCACCAGCCGCTGACCACGGCATAATAGCCGGTGATGAGGAAACCGGTGAGCACACCCATATAGCCGATGACGGCCCACGGCGTACGGCCTGCCAGCTTGCGGTAGGCACGGGCCGTGTTGGCCTGACCGTGGCGCCCCACGATAAACTCGCTGACCATGCAGGGGATGCCCAGCATCACCACACACACGACATAGATGATGATGAACACGGCGCCGCCGTTCTCGCCGGCCATGTAGGGGAAACGCCACACGTTGCCCAACCCCACGGCAGAACCCGCCGTAGCTAATATCACACCTAACTTGCTGCCAAAATTTGCTCTCTCGTTCATAGTTTTTGTCTTATCGCTTGCAAAAGTACAAAATAATTCATAATATTCTTTCTTTATTGCAGAATATTTTGTATTTTTGCAGACAAACGTTACAAATCATGAATGCAATAGGGTCTTTTGTCAGGCGTTACCCGCTGTCGCTGGTGTGCATCGCGCTCATCTGGGTGCTGTCGCTGACACCGTTCTTTCCGGAAACACCGTTCGACGACGTGCAGTTCATCGACAAGTGGACACACCTCGTGATGTATGGCGGCACGACGGCCGTCGTCTGGTGGGAATATCTGCGCAGCCACCGACGGGCGGACTTCCGCCGACTGCTGCTGTGGGGCGGCATGGCAATGGTAGCCCTCGGCGGACTGATGGAGCTGCTGCAGGCCTACTGCACCACCACGCGCTCGGGCGAATGGCTCGACTTCTGGGCCGACTCGGCGGGCGTGCTCATCGGCATCCTGATAGGGATGCTAATGTGGCTTGTCTTCCGTAGCAGGCGGTAAGCGGTGGCTCCGCCGCTTTTAGTTCTTCATTCGTATGACATTACTGCCGGCCCCAAAGCTTATAGGGATTGCGGCGCAGCTGCGCATTGTAGTAGCGGCGGTCGCCAGTCACCTCCTGACCAATGAAACGGGGCTTCTGGTAGGCCTCGTTTTCGTTGTGCAGCTCCACCTCGGCCACGACCAGTCCGGCGTTGTCGCCGTGGAACTCATCGACTTCGAAGGTGTGCTCGCCGCTCTTTACCAGCCAGCGGGTCTTGTCGATGATGCCCGGTTCGCAGAGCGTCATCAGTTGGCGGGCGTCGTCGAGGGGTATCTCCTGCTCAAACTCGTAGCGCGACAGTCCACCGTCGGGCGAGGGGCCTTTAATAGTAATGTACGCGCGTTCATCTCTTATACGTATGCGCACCGTCTTGCCCCGCTCGCTGCAGATGTAGCCCTGACAGATGTGGCTGGAAGCGAAAGCCTCGTGCTTGAAGGAGTCGTCAAGCACGAGGAATTTACGTTCTATCTCGACAGCCATGGGTTACGAGATAATGGTGAGCGTCCAGACGTAATAGATGACAGCCAGCACGATAAGGCCAATGGCTATCCATTTGATGACACTCTTTCCCTGTTCTTCTTGTTTCTTGGCGTACGCTTCGCGCTTGGCCATTCCTTTTTTGTTGCTCATAGTTATTTTTGGTTTTTATTGATTGTTATGAATGTTCATTCTTCGTCGTGTGACGAGGGATGTGATGAATGCTTATTCTTCGTCGGCTACGGGGAACTCCATCAGGTAGGCCTTGATGAAGTCGTCTATCTTGCCGTTCATCACACCGTCCACGTCGCTGGTCTGGTAGTTCGTGCGGTGGTCTTTCACGCGGCGGTCATCGAACACATACGAGCGTATCTGACTGCCCCACTCTATCTTCTTCTTGCCGGCCTCAATCTTCGCCTGTGCCTCCAGGCGTTTCTGCATGGCGCGGTCGTAGAGCTGGCTGCGCAGCAGGGCCATGGCGCGCTCCTTGTTCTTGGGCTGGTCGCGCGTCTCGGTGTTCTCAATCAGTATCTCTTCCTCCTCGCCGGTGTCAGGGTCGGTGTACCAGTAGCGCAGGCGTACACCCGACTCTACCTTGTTCACGTTCTGCCCACCGGCACCGCTGCTTCGGAACGTGTCCCACGACAGCTTGGCCGGGTCAACATATACCTCGATGGTGTCATCGACCAGCGGCGACACGAAGACCGAGGCAAACGACGTCATGCGCTTGCCCTGGGCATTGTATGGCGACACACGCACCAGACGGTGTACGCCGTTCTCGCTCTTCAGGTAGCCGTAGGCATACTCGCCACCCTCTATCTGCATGGTCACGCTCTTGATGCCAGCCTCGTCGCCGTCCTGCAGGTTGGAGATGCTCACCTTGTAGCCGTGGGCATCGGCCCACCGCTGGTACATACGCATCAGCATCTCGGCCCAGTCCTGGGCCTCGGTACCGCCGGCACCGCTGTTGATCTTCAGCACGGCGTCCATCGGGTCTTCCTTCTGGCGCAGCATGTTTTTCAGTTCGAGGGCCTCGATGGCGGCGATGGCCTTGCGGTAGTCGTCGTCCACCTCCTCCTCGGTCACCATCTCTTCCTTGTAGAAGTCGAAGGCCAGCTGCAGCTCGTCGGCTGCCGAGCGTACCTCCTCGTAGCCGTCAATCCAGCGCTTGATGGCCTTCACCTTTTTCATCTGTTCCTCGGCGCGCTTCTGGTCTTGCCAGAAGTCAGGAGCCTGTGTGCGCAGGTCCTCCTCCTCGTACTCCATGCGCTTCTCGTCTATCTTCAGGTAGTGCTTCAGCTTGTCAGCACGGTCGAGCACGTCTTTTAATTGGTCAGCTGTTATCAAAATAAATTAAAAATTAAAAATTAAAAATTATGATTACCATTCTCGTTTGAGACGTTGGCGTTCTCGTTTGAGACGTTGGCGTTCTCGTTTGAGACGTTGGCATCTTTATCATTGTCAGTGATGGCTGTTCCATCTTTTTGATAGTTTTTCTCTTTCATCGTCTTAATAATACTTATTAAAATATATATGATTTCCTGGTTGTCATGCAATATGGAGTCGAACTCTTTTTCGTTTAAAGAACCACTGGCATGGAGACGTTCTAACCAGTATTTTGTTTCATTGGCTTCTTTGAGCGCTATGCTGAACTTGCTGATAAAGTCGGGGTTGCTTTGGGCGTAGATGCCTTCAGCGATATTGGCTCCTATGCTTGTTCCACTTCTGTTTACTTGCCGTATAACATCGCTGTTAGCTTTGCGTTGCTTCTGTACAAACACGCACATTCTCCCTATCCGATCTGCAAAAGCCTTGGTTTTCTCAACGATGATATTCTCCTTGCGTTTCAGCATAACCAGGTAATCATAATTTTTAATTTTTAATTATTAATTTTTTTGTTCTTCGTACATGGCATCAATCTCTGCCTTATAGTTCTCGTTCAGCACGCGGCGGCGAATCTTCAGCGTGTTGGTCAGCTCGCCCTTCTCCATGCTGAGGTGGTGGGGCAACAGGGTGAAGCGCTTCACCTGCTCGTAGTGGGCCAGCTGCTGCTGCAGGGTGTCGATGCGCTCGTGCATCATCTCGATAATCTGCGGGTTGCGGCACAGCTCTTCGCGACTGGTGAAGGCGATATGGTGCTTGTGGGCGTACTCCTCAAGCAGGGGATAGACGGGAATGATGAGGGCCGACACGAACTTGCGCTGGTCGGCAATGATGGCTATCTGGTCGATGTACTTATCTACGAGCAGCTTCGACTCTATCATCTGCGGAGCGATATACTTGCCGTTCGATGTCTTGAACAGGTCCTTGATGCGCTCCGTGAGGAACAGCTCGCCGTTCTTCAGGTATCCGGCATCGCCTGTGCGGAAATAGCCGTCGGGAGTAAAGGCCTGCTGCGTCAGGTCGTCGCGCTTGTAGTAGCCACGGGTGATGGTGGGGCCTTTCAGCAGTATCTCGCCCTCGTCGCTGATCTTGATGTCGATGCTGTCGATGGGTATGCCTACGCTGCCCACGGTATAGGGGTCGCCCAGGTGGTCGCAGCTCACGGTGGCCAGGCTCTCGGTCAGTCCGTATCCGACAATCATATTGATGCCGATGCTGTGTACGAACTCCTCGACGTGGGCCGACACGGCGGCACCGGCGGTGGGGAAGAAGTGGGCGTTCTCCAGTCCCAGTTCCTTGCGCACCAGCGAGAACACCGTGCGGTTCAGCATCTCGTATTCCAGATGCAGGGCCATGGGCGGCTTCTTGCCCAGCGACACATACTCGATGTTGTGCTTGCGGCCCACGGCCAGGGCGTGGCGGAAGAGCTTGCGCTCCACGGCGTTCGACCGCTCTATCTTGTCCATCACGCCCATATAGACCTTCTCCCAGAAGCGGGGCACGGCCGACATGCACGTGGGGTGTGTCTCGCGCATGGACTGCTGCACCTCCAGCGGGTGGGTGTTCACAATCATCGTGGCCCCCTGCGTCATGGCATAGATGGCCCATCCGCGCTCGAAGATGTGCGTGTAAGGCAGGAAGTTCATCACGCGGTCCTTCTCCGTGGCCGGTACGCACTTGCCGTTGGCCTCGAAGGCTGCATGAAACTGGCCGTGGGTCAGTATGACGCCCTTCGAGTCGCCCGTGGTGCCGCTGGTATAGAGGATGTTGGCGATGTCGTCGAACGAGGCCTCCTGCTGCAGCTTTTGCACCTCCGTCTGTCGCGGCAGGTTCTCGCCCAGCTTCAGGAAGTCGGTAAAGTAGATGGCATTGGGGTCGTGGGTGGATATGCGCACGTTAGGATCATAGACGATGATGCGCTCCAGCGTTGGGCAGAGCGACACCGCGCGGCGTGCCTTGTCGTACTGCTCCTGTTCGCCGACGAAGAGGAAACGCACCTGCGCGTCGTTCACCATAAACTGTATCTGCTGTTCCGACGATGTGGCGTAGAACGGGATGGTCACCGCACGGATGCCCCAGGCTCCGAAGTCGCACTCGATGTACTGCACCGAGTTCTGCGAGAAGATACCGATGTTCTCCTGTGGCTTCACGCCTAGGTTCAGCAGGGCGTTCGACACCTGCATCACCGTTTGTGACACTTGGTTCCACGACAGTGTTTTCCACTCCTTACCGCCGAAGTCCTGATAAATCAGCATTTCGCGGTCGCCGTATTTCTTAGCTTGCTCGTGGATGAGCTTTGACATGTGGCAGTTGGTCTGCATAAGCTATTATATATTGATAAATATAGGTGCAAAGTTACTAATTACTTGGCGAACCACCAAAATTTTTTCCTATTTTCCCACTGCGAGGCACGTTTTCCATGATTGTAAAGGGTCGCTATGCCCAAACGCTTTCGGGCGTAGCGACCACGGGGTGTTACTTGATTACGATCTTCTTACCATTATGAATATATAAACCTTTCTGAGTATTATGTCTGTCAGTGAGACAGCGACTGTCGGGGCGTGAGCCTTTTTTCTCGCGTGTCTTGGTGACTTTGTCCGGTCTTCGTCTTTGTAATGGAGGTGCAAAGATAGTTAAATTACCGCAAAAGGCCAAGACTTTGGGGCCTTCTGCGAGCAATTTTGTTAATTCTGAAACAGTTTTTGTTAATTCTGAAACATTGCTCGGTCGGAAACGCATTTCCGACCGAGCAAATGAGGATGTGCCGTATCGCAGGCCATGATGTGATGATGTGCCGTTATTGCTCTTCCATTTCCGTCACGAAGCAGGCTACGAGACCATAGGTGATGGTGGGCCGTATCCATATCTCGGTGAGCAGGTAGTTGGTGTATTCATCAACCACTTCAAAGAACGAGATGTCGATGTTGTAAAATGTGGCTATGAGGGCATCGATGGCGAAGACGACCCACAGGTTGCTCTTGGTGTAGCTCTTCCAGTCCTTGCGTGCATAGAAGAAGGTCAGCGTGCATAGCAGCAGCACTGACAGCGTGAAGCAGATGATGTGCAAAGGGTAGTTGGCCAGGGGCGGCGGGAAGAGAATGTCGCGCAGCAGGATGGTCATGCCCACCGATATGGAGCACCAGTAGTTGAACTGCTGGGTGGTGATGCGGTAGTTGAAGAAGTACATCCATATCATCGTCAGGCAGGCAATGTAGAACACGTTCAGCACCAGTTCGGGCCACGTCTCGCTGAGTCCGAAATGATAGATGCCGTATAGCATGATGGCTACCGACAGCGCGCCGCCGATAGAGGTGACCACGATGTCGATAATCTTGGCATTCTTCTTGTATCTTGTCTTCATCGGTAAATAGCTTTAGCTGTTGAAAAAGAAAACGAGGGTACGTCGGTGCCGTTCTTTCGCACTCGCGTACCCACGCAGTCGTCGTACCCTCGTTTCCTATATTGCTTTACATGCTGAGACTTCCTTTTACTGCATCAAGGATGGCCTTGCCCTTCTCACGGGCAGCAATCAGTACCTGAGAAATCTCCTTTGTCAACTGCGAGAAGTTGTCCATCATCGCCTTGTAGTTGGCCTTGTCGGTATTGGTCATGCGGTCGAGCACCACCTGAGCCTCGGTCTCACCCTCGAACTGCAGAGCTAATGCGGGCTGATACTCGCCGTCCTGCATATCCTTCTGGGCGGTCACCAGCGTGCCGTTGGCGTTGATGCCGGTGTTCTTCTGGCTGACGGTGAAATGAACCAGACCGTTCAGCTGCTGGGTGTACTGGTCAACAACCTCCTTGCCCGGCTTGGTGCCATGCAGCTTGCGGACGTTGCCGAGAGCTATCAGCGACTTGGCGATGTCGTCAACCTTGCCGGTGATGACCATGTTGTCGTTGGCGGTAATCTGCACGTTGTCAATCGACTTGCCCTGCAGGGCCTTCAGCACATCGTAGGCAGCACTGAAGAAGGGACCCATTTCGCGCAGCGACTTGAACTCCTCGCCGTTGATTTCGTCTTCGGAGTAGGCATCGTGCATGTCATTGCACTCAAAGCGTAGCATCTCCTTGCCCTGAATCTCGAAGGCAGCCTTCAGGTCGAAGGCGCGCTGCTCGGTGTGCTTGGCATAGAGGCTCACGCTCTCCTGGCGGCTGTTTACATTGGCGGTCAGCTTGACATTGGCCACCCATGCGCTCTCCTTGAAGCTGACAAACTTCGACTGACCCTCGGCGGCGGTGGTCAGCTCCAGCGTACCGTTGACAATCTCACCCTGGGCAGTGGTCATCGTCACTCCGATGCTCTTGGGCAACTGGATGGCAATGGGGTTGGAACCAAGGCGGGTAACGAAGAAGAGCAGACCGTCGCGCTCGTCGTTAAACTTCAGGGCAATGGTCTTGGTCTCGTTAGACATGTTGGTGCTGACGATGGTGAAGGCGTCGGCTTGGCCGAATTCGCAGGAGCCGTCCTTGAAATTCAACTTCATCTTGCCGATGCTATTGTAGGCATCTAAGACAAAGATACCGTTCATGGCCTGGATATCCTGGTCGGTCATGTTGAAGCGAGTCTTCAGCAGGTTAGTGATGTGAGTCTTGTCCTGGTCAGAGTATTCGTCCAAAGTTTTGGCCTGAAGACCATTAATCAGACTGCTGACAATTTGCGTTAAATTTTTTGACAATGACTCCGCGTCAAGCTGCATGATAAACTCACTGAGTGAAAAGGTGGTCTTCATGGCAGCATCGAAGCGGAAGCCGTCAGCCATAGCCTGCAGGTCTTTTGAGAACTGTTCCTCAAACACGGCACGCTCATTCACAGTGGGAACGGGAGGCTCTGGCACCGGATTGTCCTTCACATCCGAGCACGCGGTGAAAACGCTCAGTCCGCAGAACAGCAGTGCGGACATGATGAAATGATTCTTTTTCATAAGTCTAATTAATTAAAATAATGTGAATGTTATAATGATGTTTTTAATATCTACCTATTTTCATAAAGCACTGGTTAGCGACTGCAAAGATAAATAAAAATGTGTAAACTGCCAAAGAAAACAAGCAAAATGCTGATTTTTTGTTTTTTTTGAAACTGTTTTGTGAATTCTGAAATTGTTCTTTGTGAATTCTGATACTGTTCTTTGTGAATTTTGATACTGTTCTTTGTGAATTTTGAATACCTTCCTGCGGTCACCAGTGGCCGCCGTCAATTGTGCAAATTCATTGATCGTCTTGGCGGTCTTTGTGCGGCTGATGAAAAAAATACTTGCTGTAGATTTGTTTAATTAGAATATTATTATTACATTTGCATCGTTTTTACCATACCGTTAATTATTATTTGCTCATAATACATAATCATTTGTTGAACAATGAAGTACACATATCTTTTGGCCTTGCTGGTGCTGCTGTTTACGGGCTGCATCAAAGACGAGCCGCAGAATATGGAATGCGACATCCTTGAGGCATGGGTAGAGGGCGACGCACTGTCGCAGCACTTCAGCCAGGCTACCGACATGCGCCTCAGCGATGTGCCGTCGAGCCAGGAGCAGCTGACATTCATCGTGCGACAGCGGGCCGCGCTGCCACCAGTGGCCGTACACTTCAGGCTTTCGCCGGGGGCTACCGTCACGCCTGCCGACGGCAGTCTGCAGGACTTCAGCCGTGGACCTGTCGTCTATACCGTCACGTCGGAGGACGGCCAATGGCACCGCTCCTATACGATAGACTTCCGCGAGGCCACACTGCCCAGCAGTCACCACGACTTCGAAGACTTTGAACTGAGCGGCAACGGCAAATACTATCTCTGGTACGACCGTGCTGACGACGGTACGAAGGAAGGCATCTGGGCATCGGGCAACGAGGGCTTCATGATTGCCAAGCCCAACGCGCCAGCCACCGACTATCCCACCGTGCCCGACGCCGACGGCTATGATGGCTATTGCGTGCGGCTGACCACCCGTTCCACCGGCTCGTGGGGCAAGACGTTCAAGAAGCCTATTGCTGCCGGCAATTTCTTCTTGGGCAGCTTCGACAGCCGTTTTGCACTGACCAACACGCTGAAAACTACCAACATGGGCATAGTATATACCAAGGAGCCGGTACGGGTGACGGGCTACTACAAATACCAGCCGG
This sequence comes from uncultured Prevotella sp., assembly GCA_947165435.1. GTDB lineage: Bacteria > Bacteroidota > Bacteroidia > Bacteroidales > Bacteroidaceae > Prevotella. The sequence goes on along the minus strand of CAMVAI010000081.1, from coordinate 5,015 downwards.
GCGAGGTGTTCACCGACAAGGACTTCCATGAGGTGAGTACTCGCATTGACGAGCCGACCATCCATGCCGCCCTCTATCTGAACCACGACGAACAGGGCAACACGGTGATGCTGCACGGCGACGATGTGCGCACCAGCCCCTACATCGTCAGGCGGGCAGAAGTGGCTTCGATGCCGCCCACCAGCGAGTGGCGGCGGTTTGAGATGACCTTCGAGGGCACCACACCCATCGATGCCGAACTGCTGGCCAACCGTGGCTACAACCTGTCGCTGGTATTTTCGTCGAGCAAGACGGGCGACGCGTTCGAGGGTGCTGTGGGCAGTACGCTATATATAGATAAGGTGGAAATCACGTTCAAGAATGAAGAATAAACTATTGGCAACCGCTACGGAATATGAACTATAATAGATTATTTGTGCTCGTCAGCATGGTGCTGTTCGCCGTACATCACGTCACGGCACAGGACAGCAAGGACAGGATACAGGTGAAAGCACGCGTGGGCTATGCCATAGGCGGCACGGCTCCGCTGGGCATGCCCGCCAGCATACGTAGCGTCGAGTCGTTTAAGATGATGTCTAACTTCATGGTGGGCATTGACGGCATGTACCGCTTTTCGGAAAGGTTCGGCGTGCAGACGGCCTTGCACTATGAAATCAAGGATATGGAAAGCGAGGTGACCACCAAGGGATACCACATGAAGGTGAAGATGGACGAAGACGAGCTGGACGGGCTCTATACCGGCCATGTGCAACAGAAGGTCCGCCAGCGCATGCTCACCATTCCCCTTCAGCTCACCTTCGAGCTGAGCCGTAAGGTGCAGCTGAAGGCAGGCCCCTATCTGTCGCTGCTGCTCAGCAAGGAGTTTGCAGGCTATGCCTTCGACGGCTATCTGCGCAAGGACACCCCGACGGGTACTAAGGTGGTGATGGGCAGCGAGGAGGGCCAATGGGCTACCTACGACTTCAGCGACGACATGCGTACCTGCCAGATGGGTGTGACCGTGGGCATTGACTGGGCGTTCTACCGCCGGTGGGGCCTTTCGGCCGACCTCTCCTGGGGACTGACGGGCATCCACCACAGCGACTTCAAGACCGTGGAGCAGACGCTCTATCCCATCTACGGAACCATCGGCGTGTTCTACCGGATCAAATGACATGGATATTCAAAGGATAATGCATTAACAAAAAAAAATATGCTTATGAAAAAACTTTTTACTCTATTTTTTGTGGCCGTGGCAGTCATCGCTGCGCGTGCCAAGGATTACAACGTGCCCCTTACCATCATTGTGAATGGTACGGCTGCCGACCAGACCGGTGTCATTTCCGTCGTCGAGAATGACGGACTTGTTGACCTGACCGTAAAGAACTTCATGCTACAGAGCTCCGACGGCCCCATGGGCGTGGGCAATGTGGAGGTGAAGGGCATCAAGCCCATTCAGCAAGGCAATGCCACACTGCTGTTGACCAACCAGACCATTACCATCACGGCAGGTGACGACCCCAGCGTGCCCTTCTGGATGGGTCCCAGCATTGGCGAAATACCTGTAGAGCTGCGCGGAAAGATTGAGGGCGACCGCCTGCGCTGCTACCTCGACATCGACCTGAGAGCGACGTTGCAGCAGGTCATACAGGTGGCCATCGGCGACGGATACCAGATAGCCAACCCAAGCTTCGAGAACTGGCATACCTCGACGGGCACTTATGTGGAGCCTAATGCCTGGCACTCGTTCGAGAGCGCTTCGGGATCCTTGGCTGCATTAGCCGGTCATCACATTGAGAAATCTGCTGATGCTCACTCTGGCGAGGCCAGTGCCCGTATCTACGCCACATCCATCTTCGGCATCATTGCCAATGGCACCATGACCACCGGGCGTATGAACGCCGGAGCCATAAGTGCCACCGACAAAACCAACCATGCCTATCTTGACATGAGCATGACCGACGTTGATGGCAATGGCGACCCGTTCTATACGGCGATGTGCTCGAAGCCCGACTCCATCGCGGCATGGGTGAAGTTCAAGCAGGGCACGCCGAATGCGGCCCACCCCTATGCCACCATCAGTGCCGCCATCACCGACGGTACGCGCTATCAGGACCCGGAGGACAAGGAATACACCAACGTCGTGGGCAAGGCCAAGAACAACACCATCGCCACCACCGACGGCCAGTGGGTGCGCGTCGTGGCTCCCTTCGTCTATAACGACAATGCCGTGGAGCCGAAGGCTGTGCTGGTGACCATCTCTACCAATGCCGATGCCGGACAGGGCAGCAACAACGACGAGGTGCTGGTAGATGACATCGCGTTCATCTACAATGCCAAGGTGACTGGTCTGAAAATCAAGGGTCAGGACGTGCCGCAGTTTGATGCCAAGACAACCAGCTACGAGATGGAGCTGAACGAGACTATCACGGCCGCCGACATCGAGGCTGCCGTTGACGGCAAGACAGCCCACGTGGTGAAAGAGGTAACAACGGAAGACGGCGGCTACCTGTGCCGCGTGACGGCCATCAATGCCGACATGTCGGTCATGTCGAGCTATACTGTCAAGGTGAAGAGCAATGCAGCAGGCATCCACACGCTGAAAACTGATGCCAGCCAGCCCGCCGCCTACTTCACGCTCGACGGCCGCCAGGTGACGACGCTGGTTCCCGGCACCATCTATATCTGCCGACAGGCTGACGGCACCACGGCCAAGATTCGCCGCTAAGGTTTGATGACTTTCACTCGCCGACGGGTGTTCACTTGTCGGTGGGTTTTCACTCGCCCGCCACGCCCTGCTGCAGGACTTGGCGGGCGAGTGCTGTCACGTCGCTGACGTCCACCTTGCCGTCGCCGTTGATGTCGGCGCGCCGGGCATTGCCGCTGTCGCGTCCCAGGATGATGGCGGTGGTTGCCAAGATGTCGGCCGTGTTCACGTGCTCGTCGGCATTCACATCGCCCTTGTCAATGGTGACGAAGTCGAAGCTGACGGCACCCGTCTCGCTGTCCTCGGCAATGTTCTTCAGGGCGATGCCGGTGGCGTCGGTGCCGTTGTAGTATTTGAAGCCCGGCTGCGGCTGCTGGTCGGAGAGCAGCGTGGTGTTGCCGGTGCCGGGGAAGGGGTCGCCGCCCAGACTGGCGCGATATTCTGCCTGCGTATAGGTGCCGCCATAGCCTTGCGACGTGCCGTTGCTGCGCAGCGTCTGGTAGCCGGAGATGATCAGTCCGTCGGCAGGCACTACGGTGACTCGCGGGTGCCCCGCCGCGTTGTTCGGATAGTCAGACATGTTCACCGTGCTCGACGCATAATCCACGTGATACACCAGCATGCCGTGACCCATGGCCCGTGCGTTTTCGTCGCGTTTCTGGATATTTTCTATATAGAACGCCTCTTCCTCCTTGGCACTGTTCACTATCTTGAAAGACGAGCCGCCGTCGAGGAACGGCATTAGCGTGATGCCGCGTGTGGTCTCGCTCAGCAGCACAGGCTCATCCCAGCCCATGGCGTCGCGCTCCCAGGCGTTATAGAGCGTGGCGTCGAAGCCGTTGTATCGGTACAGGCCGTAGTCCATCACGCTCCAGAACTCCAGCGTCTGGTTGTTCACGCTGCGGGCGGGAGCGTTGGTGGGATAGAGGTCGGGCAAGCCCATGGCATGCGAGAACTCATGGCAGAAAGTGCCGTGGCCGGTAATCCATGTGTCGTAGCCTGCCTGGGGGATGAACAGCTCGCTGTTGCAGCCTAAGCGGCTGACGGTGACACCATCGATGTTACACCCGGCGGAAGACACCTTGGCCCACATGGTCTCCACGCTGCCGCCTGCATTCTGGCCATAGCCGGCATGGATGATATACACCAGCTCCACCTTGCCGTCGCCGTCGTTGTCATACTGTTTCAGGTCTATCTGGTCTTTTACCAGCGTGAGGGCGTCGCGCCCCAGCTTGGAAATCTGCTCGTCGCCGGCATCGTTAGACTTGCCGCCATACTGCTCCATGTTGTCGGGCAGCATGACGGGACCGACCACGTCGAACTGCGGCGTGAACTTGCCGCCGCTGCTCACCTCGAAATATTTGCGCACGCTGCGGGCGTTCATGCTCTCGCTGTTGCCCAGCTCTTCCTGCGTCTCGCCGTTCAGAAACTGCGTGAACGACTTCACCGGGTCGGGCAGTATGAACTGCCGATCTTGGTAGTTGGCCAGAATGACGAGGATGCGCGGTGAACCCTGATGGGGCAGGTAGTGGGCCGTCTCGCTGATTTGCGCACGGCGGGCGGCGGCAGCCGTCTGTCGCTGCAGGCCGCGCTCGTGGAAGAGGGTGCGCTTGGCCTCCGTCTGCTGCATCGCCAGCTCGCGCTCGGCACTGGTGCGGTGGTCGGCATCGTGCGCCAGGGTCGTGGTGGCTGCCAGCTCGCCGTCGTCGCCGATGGCCGCCACGAAGCATCCCTGCTGTGTGTATATCACGAGGGTGCCGTCGGCAGTAGTGGTCCAGTGGTGGTCTTCGTCGCCATGTTGGTAGAGGGTGAGCTGTGTGCCGTCGGGCTGGCTGATGGTGACGGGTAGGCGCAGCGCGCGCGTAGCCTGTGCCGTCAGCGCAGACAGCAGTACGGCAGTCAGTATGGTCAGTGTCTTTTTCATTGTCTGTTGGTTGTGCGTTTGCTTTGTCTGTTATTTGTTGTTGGTTGCAAAGTTACGCAATTTTTTCCTAACCGGACATCTTTTCCACATATTTTAATAATTTGCAAAAAATAAGTTGGTACGATTTTTATAGAAACGAATGAGAATAATGATTATATATGCTAACAAAAAAACATCCCGCACATCCCGCACATCTCGCACGTGAAAATGTTTCAACACGGCATGGAGCCACCTTATTGCTGCAACAGTCAGGTGTGGGACGGGTGTGTGGCGGTAGTTGCAAAGTGTCAGCTACGTGCGGGATAAAATAAGCAAAGTGTCAGCTACGTGCGAGATAAATTGAGCAGACTGTCAGTTTACGTGCGGGATGTGCGAGATGTGCGGGATGTTTCGGAAATGAGCAAT
>CAMVAI010000080.1 GCA_947165435.1 uncultured Prevotella sp. | reverse complement strand
GAGGCCACTGGTGATCGTGGAGAGGCCACTAATTTTCGTGGAGAGGCCACTGGTGGCTTTTCTTAGAACCGCCTTATGGCACCCTGACCAGCTGTGAACCAGTGACACCCCGTTCTGCTCCCGTTGTCTGCACGGCATAGATGCCACTGGGCAGGACAGGCAGCGGAACGGTGACTTCACAGGCAGCGGGCGACAACTGACTGCACGCCACCAGCGAACCACCGGCAGAATAGACACTCACCGTCACCGGCTGTCGCGGCACGTCGGCAAAGCGGAGCACCAGGTTGCCGCCACGCACCGTCACCATCACACCGCGAGGCTGCTGCAGGCTGATTTCCCTGATGCCCGTCAGGTTCAGTATGTCCAACAGTCCGCGATAAGCATCTATCTCGCCATAGCCATAGCGGTTGTTCGGATAGTCGAGGTCGGCTTCGGGATGCCTGCAGGTGCGCTGCATGATGCCCCGTATGTCCGCCGGTGTCAGCGTCGGATTGGCCTGTAGCCACAGGGCCACGATACCGGCCACCACCGGTGTTGCCATCGATGTGCCGCTGTTGACGCCCCACGGATAGGAGCGGTCGCCCACGGCAGAATAGGCCACGTAATCGCTCCTATAGTCTGGATGGCTCTCAAGGTAATAGCTGCTGTACGACGCAATGACATTGGTGCCCGGGGCCGAAACGTCGGGCTTGTCCAACCCGGTACGGGTCGGACCTACCGAAGAATAATCGCCCAACAGCCCGGGCGTACCCGGAAACGAGCTATGATACTGTCCGTCGGCATCGGTATAGCCCTGCCGATGGGTGGTAGCACCCACACAGATGGCAGTCTCGAAACAGCCCGGCGCCAGAATGTTGTGGCCGTAGCCGGCAGCATTCCACCGGCTGTCAACCTCGGGCCGTTCCACCAACGGATAGGATGACGAGCCAAAGATTTCAGCTTCGTAGTCACTGCCCGCCACGACAAGGGCGATACGCCCCAGATTGCCCAGTTCCGTGTCGGACTCCAATTCCACCTCGTATATCTGTTCACCTTTGCGGAAGGCCGAGGGATAGAAGTACGTCGTCACCTTGCAGGTCTTACTGCCGACGGCGAAAGTCTTCTCCAGCTTTCCTTCTTCATCCGCCTCCTGCCGGGGCAGCTCCAACGTCTGTAGGAACTGGCCGCTCTCCTTATTATATATATACAGGCTGACCGTCACGTCGCCGTCTGACTTCACCTGATAGCGAGCCGTCTTCTTATACACCGACAAGAAAGCACCCGCCTGCTCCACGCCCTTCGGCTTGTGGCCGTATGTACGCGCCCGGCTCTCGTTGCCTGCCGACGACACGAAGATGCGGCCCGGCCCGGTAAGCTTGCCGATGAAGGCACTGTACAGACTGTCGTCGCGGTCAACGTAGGGTGTGTAGCCCTCACTGAACGACACCACGCAGGGCTTGCCCTGTTGCTCGGCATAGTCGAAGAGATATTTGAAGCCCAGGGCGTCGGTAGCCGACGTGTATTTGTAGTAGTCGGCCTTGTCGATGTAGATGGTGTCGTCGGTCACGGCATTTGCCACGAGGCATAGGTCACTCTCGTAGGCCACCCCACGATAATTGGTATCAGCCCCCCCGCCGGCCGCAATACCCGCCGTGTGCGTGCCGTGCTGCTGGGTCTGGCCGTCGGTGGCGCAGCCCTGGGCGGCAATGGCTTCCTGCATGGCGAACTCGCGGCCCACGGGAAAGCGGCTGTCACCGTCGTAGGCAGCCAACTGGTCCCAGAAGGCGGCAATGCGGGTCTTCCCATCTGCTTGGAAGTTGGGGTGTGTCAGGTCGAAGCCCACATCCATGATACCCATCACGACACCATTGCCCGTGAAAGCCCCATAGGAGGCAGTCTGCTCATAGACGGGCAACAGGTTGACCACCTTCGGCACGGTGTCCATCGTGGTATGTGCACTGCCGTTGGCCTCGATGCGCAACACGTCAGCCAGCTGTGCCAACTCATCGACACGCTCCACGGGCACGGTGACAATGACGATGTCGTCTAACTGGGCATAGCGCCGCGCACCGTATGCCGCCAGCTCGTCGTCGGTCACTCCGTCGCGCAGCTGCACGAATACGGTGGCCAGCAGCTCGCAGCCCTCCCCTGCCCTTCTTGCCTGCTGGTGGCGGTTATCGACTGCCTTGCGCAACCAAGGCGACACTTTATTACATATATGTGCCTGTGCGCAAACCATCGTGGTGGCCATCAGCCACAGTAATAAGACAGCATTTCGTTTCATCAAGTCCTACAGCGTCAAGAAGTTACTTTGTTGAATAGACCTTATTCACTTCAGGATACTTGTACCAGTCGAGGGCTTTGGTGCGGTCGGACGCCCAGAGGCTGAAGTTCTTGTAGGCATCCTTAATGCAGGTGGTCTCAGTGGGCCACTGCCAGCGGCAAGGGATGGCCACGCCATGAGGATCTTGCCCCACGGTGGGAATATGGATGATGAAAATGTCGTTCTCATAGACACCTTTCATATTACCCTCCTGCTTGGCACCAAGAACAAACGAGCAGGTCTGGTAGTTGAAGCCCGACGGCTTAGACAGCGTGATGGTGACAGGCTTGGCCGTAGCACGGCCGGTGTTAACCATCGTGCCGTGGGCCACGCCCAGGACCTCATGCAGTTCTTTGTCGAAGACGGGAGTATAATCCTTGTTACTCGTGGCCTGTTTGTTCTCGAAGTACAGCCAGAGGTCGCGCGTTGCACCAAGGGCCACCAACGTGATGTCCAACTTCGTCGGGTCGCCGGGATGGTCTTGCACCTGTATGACACAGTCGTTCATGTCGTAGTCGCTGTGCAAATCCTGATCTTCAAAGGCGTAGGTCCAGACGATGGGTTCGGTAGGTTCGGGTTTTACGATCTCCTCCAGGCGGTCCTGTCCGAACGGGATCCAGTACATGCGGTCGTTGTAGTCCCAGTCGGTGCCGTCCTCGCAGCAGAGGATGGTCTCCAAGTTATGCTGGATGATTTTCACACGAGCGGCTGGATTGTCTTCCAGCACGGTCCCGTTCTTCACCAGACTGAACGACAGGACGTCGCCCGTTGTGAAGTTGTTGCTCAGCCCGCCGTCAGACTTGCGGGAGAACAGCCGATAGCCTATCAGCTCGTACTGCTTGGTAACTTCGTCGAAAGAGAAGTTGGGCCAGCCTTTCTCTCTGTCATCCTGTATGAGGAATGTCTCGGGGTTAGCGATGGGCTGTGAGGGAGTCCACAAGTAGCTCAGCGCGTCCTCATTACCACTGTCACCACCGATATAGACCAGCGAAATATCGTGTGTATCGTACGGGTTGACACGTACATTCACCGTGTTCGTGTAGTTGTGCTGACCAATGACCGAGATGTTGTTCTTGCCAGCAGGCAGTATTTTACGTAGCCGCTTGCGGAATGACATGAAGTCGGACATGTAGTAGGTTTGGTTCTTCAGCGTGGGCGTGGTCATGTCAGCACGACGGCTGGCAGGGGCTTGGCTGGCATCAGCACGATAGGCAAAGGACACCTCGCTGACTTTGCCCGGCACAAACGAGCGCACCACGCAGTTGCCGACCTCATCCAGGCAGGCAGCATAGAGCTCTGTGGCCCATTTCGGGGCGAGGAACGAGAGCGTGGCCTTCGCCCCGTTGGTAGCCGTAGCAGTAGCCAGTTTATGGCTCTCGCCGTCGTAGGGATCGGCATCGAGCACGGCCACCTCGCTGATGTTGTCGAGCTTGGCGTCTGCCAAGATGGTGACGGCCACGTTGGTGGAGAGCTGCCAGTCATGCTGTTTGTCGAGGGTGATGCCCAGTGTCTGCTCAGCATGCTTCACGCGATCTTCATCGGTCACGGTGGGCTGTTTCGGGTCGATGTACGGTTTCATGTCGATGTAGTCATTGATGCCTCGGGAACATCCGGTGAGGACAGTCATCGCGTATAGGGCAAGGATGGCGGCCGTCAGGCATTGTATTTTTTTCTGTTTCATATTTATGAATTATTAATGATAAGGATTATTGATGCGAATTAGAAGTCAATAGTGAGCTGACTGGTTGGAAGCACGGGTTGGGTCATGGTATAAATGACAGACTGCCGTGTGCTATAGTAGCGCACTTGGAGCAGCTCTTCAGCCGTCGTGCGCAAGACAGTAATGGGCTTGCCTACGGTGCCAACTCCGCGACAGTCGTTGCCGACAAAAAAGGCCACCAGGTCGGTATCGGCCGGTGTGAAAGGCATGTTGGGCGGCAGTGTTACGGTGATGACATCCTGGACGGGATACTTCGTGCAGCCCCGTAGCAGCGGTGGCACGAAGTCATCGATGTTGCCAATGGTGCGCTCGGGCACAAAGGTACTGATTGCATCAAGGACAAACAGCCGGCGCAGTGTGGCGGAATAGTAGCGCAGTTCGATGGCGGCATCCCTGTCGGAATCGCCGCCACGTATCTTCAACACGAAAAAGGCATTGCCGTCTTTATCGAGGTTACGTATGGCAGGCACCGTGCGGCACTCGTTGCCTATGAACACGGCCATGCGGTCGTCGGTGCTGCTATAGGGTAGCAGCTCATCCTGCAACTTCACCATGATATACATCGAACTCCAGTACAGCGACGGATCAGGGGCTGTCCATGTCGGGGCAGGATCGCTGCCCGAGAGGTCAACGGCCCATGCCGGTGTGGTAGATGTAGCTACGGACGTGTACTTCTGGGTACTATCGTCTTCGCTCGACGAGCAGCCCCACACGATAGTGAGGACTGCCGTGAGTATGAGGGTCAGTCGGCAGACCGACCATTGAGTGCAATTTGTCTTTTTCATCTGATAACTATTTTCTTACCATTATGGATATACACACCGCTCTTTGTAGGTGCATCGAGCAGCTTGAAGCCTTGAAGAGTGTACCAGCCGTGCTTGGGCAGCTCGGGCAGCTCAGACTTGACAAAGCTAATCTGAGTAGGCTCGGAGGGAGAGCCGCTGATGGCATGAGGTTCATAGACAAGGACCTCGTCGGTAGTAGCCACCAACTCGTCGTCGCGCTCAATGGCAAACGTCAGCGGCAGGCGCTGATCGCCCGCAATGCTGATGAAGAAGAGCGGGCTGCCGTTCTCGCGCAGTGATGCAAGAGCCGTAGCCTCGCCCACCGGCTCACCGGCAGCATAGGCCACAAGGCGGTCGCCTTCCTGCAGTTCGATGCCTACGGGTTGTGCCACCATCGTCATCGTAGCGGCAGTACCCGATGCACGGGGAACATTCTTCATTGCCATTGACTCGATGAACTGCGTCCCCGACTCGTAGTAGGGATAGACGAACGAAGTCGCCGTCTTTCCATTGCGCATGAGCATGTAGCCATCGCCAGGCTTCATATACTCCAGCGTGCCTAACCACTCGCCGCTACCCTTGCCGTCGCTGACGAACATAGCAAACTCATGCTGGCTCTTCACCACGTCGCCCGGCATGGCGTCATCGAAGTAGTCGCTCAGGGCCGTTCCCACGGGAAGGTTCACAATCGGCGTGTATCCGATGCTGTTCCATCCGTTCTTTAGCTTGATGGTGCGGTCGGAGGCACTCTTGAATACTGTGCCCCATATCTCCACGTCACGTTCCTGCTGCACATTGACGAGGTAGCTGTAAACCTGCGAGATTCTCACTGTGTCTATGTTCGTGGCGGAGTTGCTCATCCACTGACCATTGCGGAAGTTGAGCGTGAGATCCTGGCCTTCCTCGGTCAGCATATCTCCTTCCTGCCACTCGAAGCGGTTGAGAATGTTCGGCAGGCTCTCGAAGGCTGAGTTATAGACATTGAACGATACCCAGTTCCATCCCCGATGGAGTCTCAGCATCTGCATGTACTTTTCTGAAGCACGCAAGATCACAGGGTTGTCAACAGTGCCGACGATAGACTGGTCGCCAAACTTGACGTACTCCGATGAGGAGAGCTGCATCACCTTGCCTGTGGCATGGTGCCAGAGGCGGAAGAAGAGCTTTTGAGCCACGGTAGTACTGTCATAGACGGTGAGATAGAGCATGCTGCGTCCCGTCGTCGGGTCGTACTTGATGTTGTTCAAGCCCATGCAGCGTCCGCCCACCTCCTGATCGAATACGCCGACGATGTCCTCATCATCGATGACGAGCGTGTTGCCCACGAAGACCTGTGCCACGATGTTCATCGAGTAGCGCTTCAATTCGGGTTGTACCTGCCATCCGGGTTTCATGCCATGTACCACCAGTTCCAGGAAGAGCGGTTCGGCCATGCCATTCTCGTCGGTGAGATAGATAAGTTGGTCGTAAGTGCCCACATCCAGTCCCTTGTTGATAGTGAATTCCAGAATCCTCTCGCCCTGCGGTTCAATGATGTCTGTGGGCTGATTGACGGTCATCCATCGTGGCAGGTTTTCGAACTTGTAGGTGTGTGCCTTCGCTCCTTCGTTGAATATCTTGAACGTCAATGTAAACTCAGAGCCGACTATAGCGTTTACCATGACGCTGTTTTCCTCCCAGCGTAGCGGGTTACGGTTCACGAAGAAGTACTCCGTGATGGGCGACTTCGTGTAGTTACCGTTCTTGTCGGGGATATCGAAGAGCGTCACGTAGATGTTGCGCTTGTTGATGCGAGCATCCTGCTCATCGACGTTCACCAGCAACTGGTTGTTGCGTCCGGCGAAGCTGAAGTTCAGATGACGCAGCTTCTCGTGGGCCTGCACCGGTGCACCGATGGTTTTATCGATGCGCGACAGGATGTCGTTTACAGGTTTTACGAAGACGCTGTCTCTTTCTCCTGTGGGTTTGCCGTCGTTGTCATATTTCACCACATTGCTCCAGGCATAGGGCTGCAGTGTAAGTTCACCGCCCTTCTGCTGCTCCTGGTGGTCGAAGTCGATGCTGACGAGCAGTCCACGCTCATCGCCGCCAAGGGCCTTGGTAGTGTATCGATTGATGAGCGTCAGCGGCAGGGCTTGCTCGAAGAGCGCCAATCCGTCGATGTATCCCGTGAGGGCTTTGTCTTGTTGCAACTCGGCGTCACCTTCCTTCTGCCACACGGTGTTGCCCAGGTAGAAGCGGGTACCGAGCATACCTCCGAGCGAGTCGGTGGTCAGTTGTGCCTTAGCCTGATTGTCGATGTAGATGGATGCCACGTTGCGCATGCGGCTCACCGTCAAGGCGAAGTGGTGCCAGGCATCGTCGCAGTAGTTGTCGCCCAGAGCGTATTCGCGGCCATTGGTGCGATAGACGAGCGAATACTCGTCGAATCCGATGAAGAACTTATTGCGTGCGCCCTCATCGTCGGCCTCACCCGAACCGTTGGCTATGAGCGTGCCGTTAGCATCGGTCGTACGGAACCAGAACATGAGGGTGTAGTCCTGCTCGTCGTCGCGCTGGAAGAGCTGCGACCGCAGTTGCAGACCCTTCATCTCGCCGGCGGCACGCGCCTCGTCCTTGTCAAGCCTCAGCGACATACCCTCTGGCTGTGCCCACGATGCTCCGGCGAGCTTCAGGTGAGCACCACCCTGTGCGTAGTCAGCGGCATAACTGCCCTGTCCGTCGTTCATGGGGTAGTAGTCGGTCAGTCCCAATTCGTAGCCCGTCAGCAGTTTGCCCGCGTAGCGGTTGAGCATAGCCCGATCGAGTACACGGTACCACAGCCGTCCTTGCAGCATGCGGCCTTTGAAATAGCTCGCGTTGCCGCCTTCCATAGCCTCAGCCTTACCGAACACCAGTGGACCGTAGCCGCTATAGGCAACGCTGTCGAGCACGTCCATATCCGTGTCGTTATAGAGTAGCTGCAACTGCTTTTCATCATAGTTGAGCACCATCGCCACACGCTGGAAGCCAGTACCTTTAAGGACGGCCGAGCTCACCAGCTGACGTTCGTCAACGACGGCCTTCAGATGTTTTTCCTTAGTGACCCACAGCTGTAGCCGCTTACCCTCCGTGCCGTGCGAGAATATGGGCATGTCGGCATCCTGCTCGTCGGGTTTCACCATCACCTCAAGCGTCACATTCTTTTCGGTGAAGTTACGTTGCGACTGCGTCAGGGCATACCCACTGCCGCCGAAGAGCAGCGAGGGATTTTCCTGTACGTTGGTCTCATTGGTCTCACCCAGCACCTCGAAATTGACATCGGACCGCAGGTAGTTGTACTCAATGTCCTCTGAGAAACTGAAGATGATGTTGTCGCCGGCACCCAACACACCTTTCTTAGGTTCGGGCGTACCGAAGAGCTGCGGACGGCGTGTGTCCTTCACGCCACTGAGCACTTTCGAAGAGCTGGTAAGGAATGCATTCCCATTTCTGCAGAAGAGCACGGCGCGCAGGTCGTAGGCTTTCTCCATCACCTCTCCCTCACCAAAGAAGCGGGCTATGATGTTGCCGTTCTCGGGTATCATCTCCTTCGTGCCACTGGCGGCGCGGTAGAGCAGCGAGTCGGTGTAGTATCCGCAGAGGTTCGTCCAGTAGTCGTCACCACGCGTGGTCTCCTTATACTGCAGCTCGATGTGGTCGAAGTTGTGCTGGTTCTTGTCGAAGCCGCTGATGACTACCGGCAGATACCAGCCCCTGCCCGCCTCTTGCGGTGCGTCGCAGTTCATAATCCACTTGTCGCCCGGCTGCGAGATGGTGATGCTGCCTGCCGTCTGCAGGTAATGCACGTCGAAGGCCACCGTCTGCATGGCTTTGACGTCGCCCTGCGACATGATACCTATCTGAAGTCCTTTGTAGTCGTACTTCTCACCGGCGAACACCTCAAGCGTCTTCTCCGTCACTTGACCAGGCCGCACCTCTATGGCACGCATCGTACCGGTAAGCGGCATGCCGTCTATAAACATCTTGGCACCGTCGGGGTTCTTGCTTTCCACCTGGAAAATATCGAAGAAGGTATAGACACCCTCGGGCTGCTCGCTCTCATTGGTCAGATAGATTTTGAAGCGGGCGGGCTCACCATAGGGCACACCGCTGATGCTCTGCTTGTCCATCTTGATGACGGGGTTCTCAATCTTCTTCGTGCGCTCGTCGAGCACCGAACCCGGCTTATGGAACAGCGTGGTACGCTTGTCCTCCCACGGACGGCAGGTGGCACCAGCCACGGTACGGTAAACGAAACTGCGGGCATAGGTAAAGTTTTTCAGGTCTATCTCCTTCTTCATGCGCTGCACGTCGTATTCGACCATGTCATAGAAGTTATTGTTGTAGAACACGTCGTGAATATCGTTGCTCCTCACGTCGTCCACGTTGGTCTTCACGCGATAGACGTTGAAACTCAGATGGCTTCTCTTGTCCATACCTATGCTGAAGCTCTCCGTGCGCGTGTACGACTTCGTTTCGCTGTGCCTCGGTGTAACGTTGAGGATCATGGCCGGCACGATATTGAACTTGAAGGTGAGGCCTATGGCATCGACCTTCACGTGCAGTCCGCTCTCGTCGCCGTCGAGCCGCTCCTCTGCCGTGGTTTTTCCTCCCTTTCCTTTCAGGACATTAGCCAGCAACTTGGCCACCATCGGGCCTACTATGGCCGCAAAGCCTGCGGCTCCGTCGCCTGCATCCTCGAAGTATCCGGCAGTACCGGTAGTGAAGGGACTCACGGTCGAGTTCATCAGGGTATAGTCGCTGGTGAACGTCTCGCTGTAGCTCACAGAGCCTGCACCGTCAACGTCGAAGTTCTTCACCAGCTCTGTGGCCTCCAGTTTCTCCTTCTCGTTTTGTGCAATCATCTCACTCCACTTACGCATAGCCTCCTGGTATTTCGCCACCTCATCGACCGTGTTGGACGGTGCATTGGCGGGCACAATCATCTTGTACTTACTGCCGAAGTCGGGGTCTTCTCTGCCTACCAGCGAGAGATAGACGGGTGCTTTCGATGCATTGGCTTGAGCCTGAGCATCAGCCTCCGTACCAGTGAACATCAGTGAGAAGATGTGCTCGGCCAGTTCGGGAATGAGCTGCTTGACGATATAGTTTTGCGAGTGAACGAAGTCTGAGGTGATTTGCGGTCCGTATGTCACCACCTCGTCGCGCACCAGGTGCAGCAGCGAGTCTTTGTCGTCGCGTCCCTGTGCTATCTCGATGGTGCGGCCGGCCTTCAGCTGTCCGTCCATACGTCGGAACACGCTGTCGGGAATGGCACGTATGGCCATTGCGGGCTTCACCACGATGTTCTGCTCCACACCAATGTAGAGGTCGCCGTCAGACCCCACGAGCGTCTTGTCCGTGCTGGTCGAGATGTCTTCCTTGGCGGTCATGGTATAATTGAAGGCCCGCTGTCCGCTGCCCGACCATGTGAGGTCGATGCTCGTGCCGAAATAGTTCTGTCCACCATTCTGGAAGCCGCCCACAGCACCTGCGCCCATCGGGGCTACCACCACGCCGGTAAAGCTGTTCACGCCGCCGCCTGTACCCATATTGATGGCAATACCGGCACTCCACTTCAGATCCAACGTGTAGGCGTACTTCAGCGTCGAGCCTTTCGAGAGCGTAGCCTTCGACGTACCACCTGGCGGGTCGCGCAGTATGTCGATGAGCATGGGTGCCGAGCAGGTGATGATGTCGTTGGCACCGGTAGCTTGCTGCGTCTTGAAGACGTATGCCTTCAGGGGTTCCGCCTCATAGTATGTGCCGTCCATGAGCAGCGTCATGTTCACGTTGTACAGTGCGTCGGTACCGGTGAGCAGCAGTGGTGTCTGTGCAGCCCGCAGCACGTAGTTGCCCTGTCCCAGACTGTCGAGCTGCAGGGTGTCACGGTGTGTGGCACTCACCATGCTGTTGTGAATGGTGACCACACCTCCGCTCAGCTGTACGATGTCTATGGTGTCGCTCTTTGCGTTGTTGTTATAATAGTAGCGTTCTGTAGCCGATATCCACAGCGGATAACTCTTGTCGGTGCTGAACACGGGGTGGCCGAAGGTATAGCGCACCTCCAGGGAGTCTTGCTTGCCGTCCGGCCAGTTTTGTTTCCTCACGCCGTAGGCTACAGCCAGTTTCTGGTTGTTGCCCATTACGTCCTTATAGGCGTAGTAGCGGTCGCCCATGTAGTCGAAGGGAGCAAAACCCTGCTGTTTGTAGTCCAGGGCGACGGGCGAGTGGTAGATGCGGCTGTACTTGGCGTGGTATTTCTCGACGACCTCGTTCAGCTCCAGTCCGTAGCCCACGGTCTTCCACTTGCCCTTGATGGTGTCGCAGTGGAGGGTGATGGAGTCGCTGAGGTCTATCACGTCGCCCACCTGTCCGTCCTGGAACAGTGTGGGATAGCCCTTAGCCGTTATCTGCATAATCTTCCACTTCACGGGCGGCAGCAGCACCTCATACTCGCCCGTATAGACGTCGGGCGTGACAACCATGCGGTTGATAGTGGTATGCACCGCTGTCTTGTATTCATGCTTCTTGTCGTTCGCGTTGGCCGCCTCGTGCAGGAACACCTCGTCGCGTGTGGTCTTGCTGCGGTCCTGACTGTCGAACACCAGTCGCGAGGCGTTGTCGCCTTCCAGGCAGAGCACCATCTGCAGGTCGTCGCCCAGGTTGTTGTGCGACAGGGCGTAGCCCAACGGCAGTTCGCCCTGTGTCTTTCCGCCAACGATGCGTCCGGTGAGCTTCACGCGGGTCTGGTCGTAGAATTTTATATTTGCCACGTCGGTGGTGAAGTTGTAGGCCTTCTGCGTGTCGGGCTCATTGTCGTTCCGGTGGTAGAAGCCGCCGCGCCAGAATACGTGGCCGTCCTTCACCACCTGTATGCTGTCGTGGTCGCCCGGCAGGATGCGGAAGGCAAAGTTACCCTCGTAGTCAGACTCCACCTTACCGACAGCAGTGTGTACCTCGTAGCCATCGACAAGGAACGATGCGCCCTGCACGGGGATGCTCGTCCCCTCATAGCGCACGACGCCAGAGAGCTTGACGCTCTGCTCCACCTTGATGACCTGTCCTGTGACCACGTTCTCGCCGGGTGCGGTGCCGAAGGTGACGTTCAGGGGGTCCAGTCCGCCGACGGATGTTGTAATCTGATAGACGGTCTCCTTGCCGTCCACGTAGGGCAGGTCGCTGATGCGGAAGAAGCCGCTCTCGTCGGTGGTGACAGTCACCTCCTTGCCGTTGGCGAGGGTGGTGATAATGCTCTTGCCGGGAACGCCTGAGCCGTCGAGGAAGCTCAGGTGGCCCTCGACGGTAGCCGTCTGTACGCACATGCCTTCTACCTCTTTCGTCTCGTCGTACGACAGCCCCTCGCAGCTGGTCACTCCGCGCACCTTATATATATATTGGTGTACGGGCGAGGTTTTCTTGTCCTCATACTGCATCTGCGTGATCTGGGTGGCAATGGGCTCGAAGTCGCCGCCCAGCTGCTTGTCCTTGCGCCACACCTCGTAGTAGTCCACGGGTTCGTCGCTCTCGTTGGCCCAGGTGAGCAGTGCCGATGTGGGCAGCGTCTCTACAGCCAGCGACTTGGGGTCGATGTGTCCCAGATTCTCGTAGAAGAAGGTGGGCAGGGCGGGTGTCACCGTGGCGGACGACAGAGGTACGGGATTGCCATTGGCATCCTTCGTCCAGCCGCTGCCCATCAGTGCAACGATACCGTCGGCGGTCATGCCACCAATGTATCCACTGGGAGTTTGCCGAGACATGTTGGGCAGGACTTCGCCATTGGCCACATGCCAGTTTTCACGGCCCAGTTTCTCAACGAGTTCGTCGGCCGTCATCGCGCCGACATTATTGACACCGTCCAGTGCGTTATAGCTCCAGTTGTTCGAGCCGTTAAGTGGTTCTAAACTGAACCTATTGTCCGTGACATCCACATAAGTGCCTTTTTCCAGGCAATTGTTAATCGTAACGTTTCTGCTTCCCGGATAAGAATAGCCCACGAATGCAAGGCCATAGCAGTCGTCGGCATCGCCAATGGCTTTGCCGTCGAAAAGGCAGTTGGTCAACACATGCCCCCGCGTATTGCTGACAGAACCGAGAAATCCGTCAACGCTCCATGCTTTCATCGTGGCCGACACCCGGCAGTTGCTGACGGTGACATTGTCGGAAGTGCTGGCTATCAGGCCGGCCGCGTCGCTCCGCCCAAAGGTTGTCTCTATGTTTCCGGCCACATGCAGGTTCTTGATGGTGCAATTTCCCGCTTTTCTGAACACCGCGCCCCAGTCGTAGTTCACGATGTTGACGGTCAGCGTGTAGCCATTGCCGTCGAAGGTGCCTCTGTATGGTATATCGGCTCTCGCTACTTGTCTGGTCACCGAGATGTCGGCCATCAGGACGGCGTTCACATCGCTATTGCCCCCCGCGGCTTCCACCTTGTCGCAGAAGGTATCCCAGTCGGCAGCATTGTGGATGGCGATATCGCCTTCTTTGGCCCCAACCTTATACTCCCTGGTGCAGTAGCTGTTGGTGAGGGTCAGTTTGCCGCCGGTTCCGTGCCGTGCCCAGGTGTCGCAGTTGGTCAGCAGCGTCCTGATGTCTTTCGGTGCGAAGAGACTGTTCTGAATGATGGCCTCACCGTCGGCATTGATGTTTCCTATGAAGCCGCCGTTGCTGTGACAGGAGGCTCCCTCGAAGGTGCCGTCGAAGACACAGTTGCGGAAGACGACCGATGCCCGCTCGCGCAGGATGCCCACGAAACCGCCGTTGGTGGCATCGCCGTTGACGCGGCTGTTGACGGTGGCCGACACGCGGCAGTTCTCTACGGTGAGGTTATTGTCGTAATAGACACTACCCACCAGTCCTCCAGCGAACTTTCCATCCGAAGCGATGGTTCCCTCCACATGGAGGTTGCGGATGGTGGCAGAATTGATGAAGCCGAAGAGACTTGTACTCTGGGCACCGTTGTCGATGCTGACGGTCACGGTGTGGCCGTTGCCTTCGAAGATGCCGCAGTAGCTCTGGCCGCTGCTGGAGGCAACGGTGCGCGTCACGGCGATGTCGGCTTCGAGCGATGCGTTCACCACGGCGGCACCCTTGGCCGCAGCCACCTTGTCGCAGAAGGCAGCCCAGTCGTCGGCCGAACGTATGACCATGAAGTCCTGGTGCTCTATAGTCAGAGGCGTTTGTTGAGGATCTACGGACAGCTCGATTTTGTAGTTGACGCACGAGCGTGCGAGCTGGATGGTCTTCTGGCAGACGGTCATCTCGTCGGCCGTGAGTTCGTAGGCTGTAGTATCTACGGGGGCTCCGTCGCGGTTGGTGGTGGTGACGAGCATCTTCATCTGGGCGCGGTTGTCCCAGACGGCTCCATACTCGTCGGCATACTCCCATTTGACGCTGACGGTGCGTGCCACCGAGTCGGCCCACTGGGCACTGTAGCTCTTGACGCGCAGCAGGTTGAGCATGCCGGGCCGGCAGGTCACCGCTACCGACGTCGCATTGTTGCTCACGCCCCACAGCTGCTGGGCCGAGGCGCGCATGACGACGTACTTCACCTTGACGCTGCCACCCACGCCTATCTGACTGGCCGTGAGGGCGGCAACGAGCGTGGAGTCCTTATAGGTGTAGGCGGCCTGCCCGCTTTCCAACAGCACCGAGCCGATGGTCTGCAGGTCGGTGTCCTGGCCCGTCAGCGAGCGCATGACGAGGAACTGGTCGCCTTCGATGACGTCGGCATAGCCGGCATCGCTTACCTCCCACTGCAGCAGGAAGGCTCCGGCATCGGTGAGCACCTTCTTGTCGCTGAAGTGCAGCATGGCGGCGGTGAGGTTGCGCGGGTTGTGCATCACGACGTCGCTCTTCACCACATGGTCGAAGAACACGAGGCCGTCCTTCAGCTTGTAGGTGAGCTTCAGGTCCTTGTGCGGCTCGGTGGCCGGTATGAGGAAGAAGCCGGCATAGCCGTCCTTCTCGAACGTCTTGCGGGCGAGGGTGCGCGTGGTGCCGTCCTCGCCGGTATAGGTGCCTTCTATCCACTCCAGGGCCTGGTCGCAGGAGAAGGGTATCTTCAGCATGCCCTCCTCACCCTTGTCCGTGCCGGGGACGATGTCGTAGCTGTCGAAGTGTACGTCAGGCAGGTAGCTGCCCACGGGCACGGCCTTGCCGCCGACCACCTTCCACGAGTTGTTCTTCTCGTTGTTCAGGTTCAGCGCCACCATGTCCTGCGAGGTCATCTTACGGTTGGCTTCCACCACTTCGCCCCAGGTGTGGGACGAGAGGCACAGCGTGCTCCGGTTGTTGGAGCCCCACGCATGAGTTGACTTGTCGCCGGCATTGTCGAAATAATAGCTGAAAGCGACAAACCTTGCGTTGTTATACGTACCGTCCTCGTAGAGCCGGTGCATCGTCCAGGAGCCGTTATGACTCCATCCCACGAAGGCACCGACATAGGCATCGCTGCCGTTGGTCGTCACCGTGCCATCGAAGCGGCAGTCGCTGATGTTGAGATTCCCCTCATTGCCATGACCGACGAAACCGCCGGCATGGTCGGAGGTGGTAGTAACGGCAGCCGACACCCACACATGCTCGATGTTGACGATATACCTGGCCTCTGCTTTCACCATGCCGATGAGTCCGGCCGAGTGGATGCCGCCTGTCACGCTGCCCGCCACGTGCAGGTTGCGTATGGTGCAGCTGGTCACTCGGCTGAACGGAGCCAGACCAGTGACATTCTTGTTGAGGGCGGCGGTCAGCGTGTGGCCGTTGCCGTCGAACACGCCTCGATATTCGACATGGTCGCCGCAGAAGTTGCTGATGGTGAAGTCGGCCGCCATAATGGCGTTCACGTCATAGCCATGATTGGCGTCGGCAACCTTTTGGCAGAAGCTGTTCCAGTCGGTCTCCGAGCGCAGCACGTAGAAGCTCTTTCCACCGATGCTGATGGTCTCGAGGGCGGCCCGTGCCTGCAAGGGCATCAGCAGCCCAAGCGTCAGTACGACCATGAGTTGTTGTAGAATACGTTTTGTCTTCATATAATCGAATGATAATTGTTTCTGAGCCAAAACCTATGAGTCTATTAGAATGCAAAAATACAAAATGTTGTTTAATAAACCTTAAATAAAGCGTTAAATGTTCTGAAAGAGACAATAATTAACGGTTAAAGACGGCAAAAGCAGACAAAACGTCACGCCAGAGCGTCAATTTGTCGCGCCACTGTTCTTCGGCATATTGTTTGTGCGCCATTTGGTAGAACAAACAGCATCAAAACAACAAACAAAAATATAGGAGGACAAGACTATGACATTAGACAAGTTTACCATCAAGGCGCAGGAGGCGGTGCAGGAAGCCGTCAACACTGCGCAGCGTGGCGGGCAGCAGCTCATCGAGCCCGTACACCTGTTGGCAGGCATCATGGCCAAGGCCAAGGACGTGACCACATTCCTTTTCCACAAGTTGGGAGCCAACGCCCAGCAGATAGAGCTGGCCGTGCAGAGCGAGCTGCAGCATCTGCCGCGCGTACAGGGCGGCGAGCCTTACCTGTCGGGCGACACCAACCGCGTGCTGCTGAAGGCACAGGACATCGCCCACCAGACGGGCGACGAGTTCGTATCGTGCGAACCCATCATGCTGGCCCTGCTCACCGACGGCGGCACGGCAGGCCGCATCATGAAGGATGCCGGCATCGGCGAGCGCGAGTTGCGCGCCGCCATACAAGAGTTGCGAAAGGGGCAGAAGGTGCAGAGCCAGAGCGGCGACGAGAACTATCAGGCGCTGGAGAAGTATGCCAAGAACCTGGTAGCACTGGCCCGCCAGAGCAAGCTCGACCCGGTGATAGGCCGCGACGACGAGATACGCCGCGTGCTGCAGATTCTGTCGCGCCGCACGAAGAACAACCCGATACTGATTGGCGAGCCGGGCACGGGCAAGACGGCCATCGTCGAGGGACTGGCCCAGCGCATCATGCGCGGCGACGTGCCGGAGAACCTGAAGGACAAGCAGCTCTTCTCGCTCGACATGGGTGCCCTGGTGGCCGGAGCGAAGTACAAGGGTGAGTTTGAGGAGCGACTGAAGAGTGTCATTGGCGAAGTGACTGGTGCCGAGGGGCGCATCATCCTCTTCATCGACGAGATACACACGCTGGTGGGTGCCGGCGGTGGCGAGGGGGCTATGGATGCCGCCAACATCCTGAAACCGGCACTGGCTCGTGGTGAGCTGCGTGCCATCGGTGCCACGACACTGAACGAATACCAGAAATATTTCGAGAAGGACAAGGCCTTGGAGCGTCGGTTCCAGACGGTCATGGTTGACGAGCCGGACGAGCTGAGTGCCATCTCCATCCTCCGTGGACTGAAGGAGCGCTACGAGAACCACCACAAGGTGCGTATTCAGGACGATGCCTGTATCGCCGCCGTCCAGTTGTCGGAGCGTTACATCTCTGAGCGGTTCCTGCCCGACAAGGCCATCGACCTGATGGACGAGGCTGCCGCCAAGCTGCGCATGGAGCGCGACTCCGTGCCCGAGGAGCTGGACGAGATTATGCGCCGGCTGGCCCAGTTGGAGATTGAGCGCGAGGCCATCAAGCGCGAAGGCGACGAGCCTAAGATAGCCCAGCTGGACAAGGAGATAGCCGAGCTGCGCGACCAGGAGCAGCAGTTCCGCGCCAAGTGGGAGGGCGAGCGCCAGCTCATCAACAAGATTCAGCAGGACAAGCAGCAGATGGAAAGCTTGAAGCAGGAGGCCGAGCGTGCCGAGCGTGAGGGCGACTACGGCCGGGTGGCCGAGATACGCTATTCGAAGCTGAAAGCCCTGGAAGACGACATCGCCGCCATCCACCGCCAGCTGGACGCCCAAAGCGCGGCCGACGGTTCTGCCGTCGGCACCCGCCTCGTCCGCGAGGAGGTGACCGCCGACGACATTGCCGAGGTGGTGTCGCGCTGGACGGGCATTCCCGTCACCCGCATGCTGCAAAGCGAGCGCGAGAAGCTGCTGCACCTGGAAGACGAGCTGCACCGCCGGGTCATCGGACAGGACGAGGCCATCACCGCCGTCTCGGATGCCGTGCGCCGCTCGCGTGCCGGGCTGCAAGACCCGAAGCGCCCTATCGCCTCGTTCATCTTCCTCGGCACCACGGGTGTGGGCAAGACGGAGCTAGCCAAGGCGCTGGCCGAGTATCTGTTCAACGACGAGTCGATGATGACACGTATCGACATGTCGGAGTATCAGGAGAAGCATACCGTCAGCCGGCTCATCGGTGCCCCTCCGGGCTACGTGGGCTACGACGAGGGCGGACAGCTGACGGAGGCCGTGCGCCGCAAGCCGTACCAGGTGCTGCTGTTCGACGAGATTGAGAAGGCTCACCCCGACGTGTTCAACATCCTGCTGCAGG
>CAMVAI010000079.1 GCA_947165435.1 uncultured Prevotella sp. | reverse complement strand
TCGTGCTGTCATAGACGGTCATGTAGAGCATGCTGCGGCCTGTTGCCGGGTCGTATTCGATGTTGTTCACGCCCATGCAGCGGCCCGTGCCGTCGAAGGCACCTACGATGTCGTGCGAGTCGGTGACGAGGTCGTTGTTCACAAACACCTGTGCTACGATGTTCATCGAGTAGCGCTTCATCTCCGGGTCAACCGTCCAGGCGGGGGCCGTACCCTCCACGGTCAGGTCCAGATAGTAGGCATCCGACATGCCGTCCTCATCGACGAGGTAGATAATCTGGTCGTAGCTGCCCACTGCCAGGTCCTTGCTGATGGTGAAGTCCACCTCGTCCGTCGTCTGTGCTTCCACGATGTCGCTGGACTTATCGACGGTAATCCAGCTGGGCAGGTTCTCGATGGTGTAGGTGTGCGGCTTGCCGCCGTTGTTCTCGATGATGCCGACAAGGGTCAGTCCCGTGCCTTCAGGGATGGTGATGACGCGGCGCTTGCCCAGCGACATCCACGTCAGCGGGTTGCGGTTGACGTAGAAACTCTCCGTGACCGGCGAGGCCATGTGGTTGCCGTTCTTGTCGGGAATGTCGTAGAGCGTCACATAGACGTTCTGCTTGTTGATGCGAGCGTCCTGCTCCTTGATGTTCACCATCAGCTGGTTGCTGCGGCCCACGTAGCTGAAGTCCAGGTTGCGCAGGTGCTCGTAGGGCTGTACGGGGGCACCCATCGTGCGGTCGATGCGGCTGAGGATTCTATCGACTGAATCGACAAACACACTGTCGCGCTTGCCGGTGTCGTTGCCGTCGTTGTCGCGCTTCACGCGGGTGCTCAGTGCCGAGGGCTGCAGGGCCAGCTCGCCGTTCTTCTGCTGCACCTGGTGGTCGAAGGGCATGTGGGCTATCAGTCCGCGCTCCTCGCCGCCCGGCGACTTGGTGGAGTAGCGGCGGATGAGCGTCGTGGGCAGTGCCTGCTCGAAGAGCATCAGTCCGTCGATGTGGCCGGTGTAGGCGTTCTCCTGCTTCACCTCCGGCTTACCGTTCTCCTGATATACCGTGTTGCCTAAGAAGAAGCGGGTGCCGAGCATGCCGCCGAGCGTGTCGGTGGTCAGCTGGGCCTTCGCCACATTGTCTATATAGATGCTGGCCACGTTGCGGCTGCGGTTCACAGTCATGGCGTAGTGGTGCCAGGCATCGTTGCAGAGGTCGTCGCCGAGGGTGAACTCGCGTCCGTTGGTGCGGTACTTCAGCGTTTCGCCCTCGAAGCCGATGAAGAACTTGTTCTTCGCGCCCTCGTCGGTGGCCTTGCCCGAGCCGTTGGCCATCAGCGTACCGTTGGCCCCGGCCGTCTTAAACCAGAACATCAGCGTGTAGTCCTGCTCGTCGTCGCGCTGGAAGAGGTCGGTGCGCAACTGCAAGCCCTTATACTCACCGGCCTTGCGTGTCTCGGTGGAGTCGATTCTGAGCGACATGCCCTCGGGCTGTGCCCACGAGGCACCGCTGAGCATCAGGTGGGCACCCTGCGCCAGGTCGGCGGCATAGTCGCCCGTGCCGTCGTTCATCGGGTAGTAGTCGGCCAGTCCCAGCTCATAGCCCGTCAGCAGGCGGCCACTGTAGCGGTTCAGTGTGGCCAGGTCCATGGCGCGGTACCACAGACGGCCCTGCAGCATGCGACCCTTGAAGAACTTCTCCTTGCCGTCGGCAGCATCTTCGGCAGCGCCGAACGTCAGATGTCCCGTGCCACTGTAGGTGATATCGTCCCAGCTGCCTATTTGCATGTTGTTATAGAGTGACAGCTGCTTGTTCTCGTTGTCCAGAACCATGGCCACGCGCTGGAATCCTACGGTGTCCACCTCGGCGGTACTCACCAGCTCGCGTCCATCGACGACGGCCTTCAGCCGCCGCTCCTTCGTGAGCCACAGTTGCAGGCTCTTGCCCTCGCTGCCATGCGAGAAGAGAGGCATGTCGCTGCTGCTGTCCTCGGGCTTGACCATCATCTCTATGGTGACGTCCTTGTTGGCGAAGTTGCGGCGCGCCTGCGTCTGGGCATAGCCGTTGCCGCCGAATTGCAGCGACGGTGCCTCCTGGATGGCCGTTTCGTTGGTCTCGCCCATCACCTCGAAGTTGGTTACCTTCTGCAGGTAGTTGTATTCTATATCCTCCGAGAAGTCGAAGATGATGTCCTCGCCCGGGCCGAGCACGCCGGTCTTTGGCGCCGGCGTACCGTAGAGTTGCGGGCGGCGCGTGTCCTTCACGCCGCTGAGCACCTTCGACTCCGAGGTGAGGAACGCATTGCCGTTCCGGCAGAACAGCACGGCACGCAGGTCGTAGCCCTTCTCCATCTCCTGGCCTTCGCCGAAGAAGCGGGTCTGGATGTTGCCGTTCTTCGGTATCATGGCTTTCGTGCCCGAGGCGGCACGGTAGAGCGTGGAGTCGGCATAGTAGCCGCAGAGGTTCGTCCAGTAGTCGTCGCCGCGGTTGGTCTCCTTGTACTGGAACTCGATATGGTCGAAATTATGCTGGTTCTTGTCGAAGCCACCGATGGTGACGGGCAGATACCAGCCCTTGCCCTTCTCCTGCGGGGCGTCGGTGTTGAGCACCCACTTGTCGCCGGGCGTGAGGATGGCCACCGAGCCTGCCGTCTGCAGGTAGTGTACATCGAAGGCTACCTCGGCATAGCAATCTACATCGTTCTGAGAGATGACACCGATGCGAAGGCCCTCGTAGTCGAACTTCTCGCTGGCATAGACCTCCAGGGTCTTCTCCGTCACCTGGCCCGGCCGTACCTCAATGGTGCGCGAGGTGCCGGTGAGCGGCATGCCGTCAATCATCAGGCGGGCACCGTCGGGATTCTTCATATCTACCTGGTAGAGGTCGAAGTAGATGTAGGCGGCCTCGGGCTGCTCGCTCTCGTTGGTGATGTAGAGCTTGAAGCGGGCGGGTTCGCCGAAGGGCACGCCGCTCAGGCTCTGCTTGTCCATCTTGATCTGGGGGTTCTCTATCTTCTTGGTACGAACATCGAGCACCGTACCGGCACTGTTGAACAGCGTCTTGCGCTCGCCCTCCCACGGACGGCAGGTGGCGCCGCCACGGGTGCGATAGACGAAGCTGGTGGGATAGCGGAAGTCGCTGGTCTTGAACTCGCGGCCCAGGTAGGCATTGACGTAGGTCCGCTGCTTCCAGAAGTCCTGGCTGAGGAAGATGTCGTCGGTGCCATAGTCCGGCACTGGGTCGGACAGCGACGTGGCCCTATAGACGTCGAAGTCGAGGTGGCTGCGCTTGTCCATGCTCACGGTGAAGCTCTCCGTGCGGCTGTACGACGACGACTCGGTGTGCTTAGGCGTCACACTGAAGCTGGCCACCGGCGAGAGGATGACCTCTATATTGGCACCCATGCCCTTGAACTCGACGCTGGCCTTCGTTCCGTTCGACAGGCCAATCACGTTGGCGGCCAGCGTGCCGATGAGTGCGGCGGCGTTGGCCAGTCCGCTGTCGAAGTAGCCGTCGGTGATGGGGGTGAAGGGACTTACGAAGGAGTTCATGATCGAATAGTCGCTCTGGAACGACTCACTGTAGTTGATGGTCGTGCCGCCATCCACGTCGTAGTTGGCCACGAGGTCGGTGGCGTTCATCTTCGCCTTCTCGTTACGGCTGATCATCTCTATCCAGGTCTTCAGGCTCTGGTGGTAGCGGTGTACCTCGTCCTCGAATTTCTTTGAAGTATTGGCAGGCAGAATCATCTCGTATTCCGCACCGAAGCGCTCGCTCTCGCGGCTCACCTTCGACAGATAGACGGGTTTGTCCAGGGCATTGGCCTGCATCTGGGCTTCCTCCTTAGTGCCGGTGAACATGAGCGACTGGCACTGCTCGGTGAGCTGCGGTATGAGCTGTTTGATGATGTATTGCTGCGAGTGGACGAAGTTCGACCGTAGCGTTGCGCCGTAGGTCAGCACCTCGTCGCGTACCAGGTGCAGGGGATAGCCCTCGTGGTCAACACCCCGGGCTATCTCCACCATGCGGCCCGACTCGAGTTCGCCGCCCGACCGCTGGAACGTGCTGTCGGGGATGGCACGGATGGCCGTGCCGGGCTTCACCTCGATGTTCTGCACCGTGCCGATGTAGAGGTCGCCGTCGGCACCCACCAGTTTCGGGTCCGAACTGGTCGAGATGTCCTCGGTGGTGGTCATCGTGTATTCGAAGGCGCGCTCGCCGCTGCCCGAGAATGCCAGGTTGATGCTGCTCTCAGCACCCACGGCCAGGTCGATGCCTGAGCTGACGTAGGTACCTACGCCAAAGGGGGCGGCTACGAGTCCGGTAGAGGTCTTCAGTGCCATGCCCACATTCATGCCGATGCTCAGACCTGCCTTCCACGCCATGTCCATGGTGTAGGCGCGCTTCAGCGTGGAGCCTTTGGCCAGTGTGGCGTGCGACGAGCCGCCGGGCGGGTCGCGCAGCACGTCGAGCAGCAGCGGTTGCGAGCAGCTCATGATGTCCTGGGCACCCGTGGGCTGCAGCACGTTGAACACGTAGCCCTTCAGCGGCTCGGCCTCGTAGTGGGTGCCGTCCTGCAGCAGCGTCATGGTCATGGTGCCGAGGGCGTCGTCGCCCGTCAGCAGGTAGGGCTTCTGGGCTATCTCCATCACGTAGTTGCCTTGTCCTAAGGAGTCGAGCTGCACGGTGTCGCGGTGCAGTGCATCGACCATGCCGTTGTGGATGGTCACCACGCCGCCGGGCAGGCTCACCACGTCGAGGGTGTCGCTCTGCATGTTGTTGTTATAGTAGTATTTCTCCGTGGCCGAGATCCAGAGCGGATATTTCTTCTCGATGCTGAACACGGGATAGCCGAAGGTGTAGCGGGTCTCCAACGAGTCCTTCTTGCCCTTGGGCCAGTTCTCCTTCTTCACGCCGTAGGCCAGCGTCAGCTTCTGCTTGCTGCCCGCCAGGTTCTTGAACAGGTAGTACTGGTCGCCGAAGAAGTCGAACTTGCTAAAACCCTGCTGCCGGTATTCGATGCTGACCGGCGAGTGGTAGATGCGGCTGTACTTGGCCTGATACACCTCTTCCACGGTGGCCAGCTCCTTGTGGTCGCCGCTGGTCGTCCACGAACCCTTGAGGGTGTCGCGGTGCATGGTGATGGAGTCCGTCAGGTCGATGACGTCGCCCACCTGGCCGTCCTGGAACAGCGTGGCGTAGCCCTTGGCGGTAATCTGCTGCACCTTCCACTTCACGGGCGGCAGCAGCAGCTCGTATTCACCCGTATAGGGGTCGGGCGAGACCACCATGCGGTTCAGCGTGGTGTGTACGCTGGTCTGGTACTTATGCTTGCCGTCGTTGCGGTTGGCCTGCTCGTGCAAAAAGACCTCGTCGCGGGTGTTCTTGTTGCGGTCTTGCTTGTCGAACACCAGTCGCGAGCTGTTGTCGCCCTCTAAGGTGAACACCATCTGCAGGTTGTCGCCCAGGTTGTTCTTCGACAGGGCGTGGCCCAAGGGCAGCTCGCCCTGCGTGTTGCCGCCCACCACGCGGCCTATGAGTTTTACACGGGTCTGGTCGTAGAACAGCAGGCCGGCCTTGTCGGTGTCGAAGGTGTAGGCCTTCTGCGTGTCGGGGTCGTCGTCCTTCGCGTGGTAGAAGCCGCCGCGCCAGAAGGTGTGGCCGTCCTTCACGGCCTGGATGCTGTCGTGCTTGCCCTTCAGCATACGGAAGGCGAAATTGCCCTCGGCATCGGTGGTCACGCGGCCGGAAGCATTATGCACCTCGTAGCCATCGACCAGGAACGACACGCCCTGCACGGGGATGCTCGTGCCGTCGTAGGTCACGCTGCCCGACAGCTTCACGCTCTCGCCAACCTCTATCACGCAGCCCGTCACCACGTTGTCGCCGGGCTTGGTGCCGAAGGTGACGGGTACGGGGGTCAGGCCGTTGATGCCCACCACGGAGAGGCTGTAGCTGGTCTCCTGACCGTTCTGGTAGGGAATACCCTCTATGCGGAAGAAGCCGCTCTCGTCGGTGGAGTCGGGCATCTCCTTGCCCGCCACGCTGAGGAATACCCTCTTGGCCGGTATGCCCGTGCCGTCGAGGAAGCGCAGGTGGCCCTCCACGGAAGCCGTCTGGTAGCACATGCCCTCCACCTCGTCGGTTTCGTCGTAGGTGAGGCCCTCGCAGCTGGTCACGCCGCGTACCTTATATATATATTGGTGGACGGGCGAGGTCGCCTTGTCCTCATACTGCATGTCGGTGAGCTGGGTGGCTATGGGGTCAGGGCCCCAGCTGCTCTCGGTCTTGTCGCGGCGCCACACCTCGTAATAGTCCACCGGCTCGTCGGTCTCGTTCTCCCACGTCAACAGGGCAGAGGTGGGTCGGTTCTCCACCTCAAGCGACTGCTTGGCAATATGGCCTAAGTTCTCGTAGTAGAACGAGCCGGAAGGAGTATCATAAATTGGCTGAGAAACGGAGGTCTTGGGAACAGGGCTGCCGCCGGCATCCTTCGTCCAGCCGTCGCCGAGGATGGCCAGCACTTCGTCGGCAGAAAGACCCTCAGGACCAGGCACATCTACGACTATTGGAGTCGGCACAGCCTTCCCGTCAACCATCTGCCATGAACCATCTTCGCTCATAAAGTTAAGCGCTTTGTTCGGGTCGGTTATGATGCGGAGTTGTGCATTCGCTATAACCCATTTATGTGAAGATGCGCAAGATGAACCACAGAATGCGTGGGACAACTCACCGTCATACCAATAGCTGAAGCTGGCATTCGCAATATTGTTGTAAGTGCCGTTTTCGTATGACTTTGTAATGACGAGACGACGATTACTCCATCCAATGAAGGCACCTCCGTGTTTCGAGTTATCCCCGCTACCAGTAGTGCTAAGCGAACCGTCAAACATGCAGTTGTCTATTAGACCTCCGTTAGGAGAGCCGGCATGCCCCACGAATCCGCCAAGATGGGTGCTGGTTGTGACGATATCTGCGGATACCCGTACCCTATTAATAAATAAACTTCCATAATTTTTAAGACATCCAACGAGACCGCTTGAATGAATCCCGCCTTTGACGGTTCCTTTTACATGAAGGTCATTTATTGTACCGTAATTAACATTGCTGAAGGGAGCCGCGTATGCGTTGTCGCCATTGTCGATGTTGACAGTCAGCGTATGGCCATTGCCTCGGAATTCACCCCAATACCCCTCTTTAGAAGATTCTCCCACCATCGTAGTGACAGTGAAGTCGGCAGCCATGATGGCGTTCACATCTGAATTGCCATTGGCGTCCTTCACCAATCTTCGGAAAGTCTCCCAGTCGTCAGCATTGCGCAGGATGTGGTACTTAGTATTGGTATTGTCATCAACAAAGATGGGCTCATAGTTACCTCTGGCATCGTGGCTATTTGCGACTGTCACATGGCCTGAGCCTCCTTCTCGGCTCCAGGTCTGCCAGCCATCCATTTTAGTGCTGATTTCTGCCGGGTCGAAGAGGGTATTATCAATGACTACCTGTCCGGTGGTATAGCCTACGATACCGCTGTTGGCATAACAGTTGGCTCCGCGCATCCTGCCGTCGAACTTGCTGTTGCGGATGGTGATGGTGGAGCCATTATTGCCGATTGCTACGATACCGCCGTTGGTGGCATCGCCGTAGACGGAGCTGTTGATGTCCACCGACACGTGGCATCCCTCGATGAGCAGTTGGTAGTTGTCGCTCACGCGCGACACCAGTCCGGCAGCAAACTTCTGGCTGGTCATGACTCTACCCGCCGTGTGCAGATTGCGGATGGTGGCATTGCCAACGCAACGGAAAGGAGCAACAAACTGTTCATTCATGTAGATGTTGCAGGTCAACGTATGCCCGTTGCCCTCGAAGACGCCTCGGTAGGGGGCGGCTAACTCGCCCACTGGGGTGTAAATGCCGATGTCGGCCATCAGCCAGGCGTTGACATTGTATTTGCCTTGGGCCTCTTTCACCATGTTGACAAAGGTGGCCCAGTCTGCAGCAGAGCTAATCGCAATGTTCTTGTCCTTCAACGGTTCTGGTGTCTTGTAGTGAGCGACCGTGCTGCCCAACTCCGTGACGAACTCCAGATTGTAGTACACACACGAGCGAGGCAGCGTCAGTATCTTGCTGCGGGCCGTCATCTCCTGTTCGGTGAGCACGTAGGTGGTGGTATCCACCGGCTCGTTGTTGCGGTTTACGGAGGAGAGGATGAGCTTCATCTGTGCGCGGCTGTCCCACACAGCACCCGCCTCATTGCTGTAACTCCAGTTGACGCTGATGGTGCGTGCCGTCTGGTCCTTCCAGTCGGCCTTGTAGTCGGTGTTCACCTTCAGCAGGTGCAGGTTGTTCAGTGCTTGTGATTTAGTGGCCGAGGTGGCATTGTTGGAAAGACCCCACAGCTCCTTGGCTGAGGCACGAATCACAATGTAGTGGGCTGTCACGCTGCCCCCGTTGAGTTGTGCTTCCGTCAGTGCCGAGACGATGGTGGAATCCTTGAAGGTGTAGTTGGTGGTCTTGCTGTCGAACACCACCGAGCCTATGTTCTGCATGTCGGCAGTATTGCCGGTAAACGAGCGCATCACAAGAAACTGGTCACCATCCACGACATCCTGATAGTCGGCATTGCTGACTGTCCACTTCAGTTCCACGGCGCCGGCATCGGTGAGCGGTTTGTTGGTGCCGAACTGCAGCACATTGGTTGTCAGGTTCTGCGCTTTGTGCATCATCTTGTCGGTAGTCGTCACCTCATAGTCCAGAATGGCGTAGCCGTTGGCCAGTCTGATATTCAGCTTCATGTTTTTGTGTTGCGCTGTAGCCGGCACCTTGATAAAGCCCGCGTAGGTGTTATTCTTGAATTCAATGCCGTCGATGGCCTTGGTAGCTCCGTTCTCATCGGTGTATGTGCCGCCAATCCATGTCACGGCCTGGTCGCACGAGAACGGCATCTTCAGCATGCCCTCTTCGCCTTTTGCCCCAGGCACCATGTCGTAGGTCTGTAAATTCACCTCTTCCATCATCGGGTAGCTGCATTGAGGGACTGCTACATTGTCAACCATCTTCCACGTACTGCCGGCTTCCGTCATCTTCGATATGACTATGTTCTGGTCGGTAATATTCCGATATTCGGAAGGCACTTCTTGCCAAGCGTGGGCAGATATACAATGATCTTGTCCTGACCATGCTTCTCGAGCTATCCAGTTCATGTACTCGTTACCTGTTTCACTATAGCTGCCATTTTCGTAGATGCACCGTTGATTCAAAGTGGGGTAAGTTCCAGATATAAACGCAGCCCGGTTCATAATGGAATCGGATTTCATATAACCGTCGAATCTGCAATCTTTCATCTCAATATTAGCACTACCATATCCGACGAAACCTCCGCAGTAATATTTTCCCACATTTCTGATCTGAACAGATACCCACACATTCTCAATGGTAACCTGATGATCAGACGTATTAAGTAAAAAACTGACCAGTCCACCAACATATTCCTTTCCGATTACACTGCCTTTAACGTGCAGGTTTCTGAAAGTCGCGTTAAGTCCTACCCAACGAAATGGTGCTATATAATTACTCGATCCTTTATCAAGATTCACCGTAAGCGTATGGCCGTTACCATCGAAGATACCACAGAATAAAGTGTCCCAAGAATCTCCACACATAGTTGAAGTGCTGATGTCTGCCGCCATAATAGCATTCACGCTGGCGCCCTTGGCGGCTTCCACCTTCTTGCAGAAGGCATCCCAGTCGCTGCTGGAGCGCAGCACACAGAATGTTTTCCCTTCGAGGTAAATCTCATCCAACGCCCATGCCCCTTGTGGCACGAGCATCCCCACGAGCATCAGGACCATGGCGGCCGCCACGTGCAGCCGCTGCCGCCATGAGGAAATTACCTCCCCCACTGGCGGCACTCGTCTCATTTTTGTGTTTCTATTCATATTCGTTTGTATTTGTTTTGTTTGTTTTTGTCTTATTTTGTATTCATCGTTGTTTAGCCGTTGCTTGGCAAGATTGGTTGTCTTGGATGGTTATTAGGCCGCAAAATTAAGAAAAAAAATGAGAACACAACGATTTCGTACACAAAATTTTCATTTTCAGACAAAATTGCATCATGTAACAGACAAAAATGCATAGTGCCAGAACGAGAGAGGGGGCGGATGGGAATCCCGATGAAATCAGGGATTTTTAGCGATAAGGGCGGGGGGATAGCGATGAAATCGGGGATTTTTGAGCGGGAGAGGGCGGGGTGTCGGATTAGAAATCCGACCAAAGGACGAAGACGGCCGACAAACTACTCATTCCAGGCCATGAGGTGGCGGAGGAAGGGGGTCAGCTCGTCGGCCATGCGGCGGTGCTGGGCGCGGGAGGGATGCCAGGAGGCACCAAAGCCTAAGTCGCCGTTCTGCGGCGTGAAGTCGAAGCGGTGGACGCGGCTGTCACCGCGGCGGTTGGCTTCGTCCACGACGGCGTTGAGGGTGGTGCGTGCGATGTCGAGCTCCTTGCCGCTGAGCATGGAGCCGCAGAGGAAGACGATGCGCGCCTCGGGGTAATGGCCGCGCACCTGACGGAGCAGCTGGCGGTAGGCGTCGCGGAGGCGGTGGACATCGTAGTTGTTGGTGGAGAGGTCGTTGGTGCCGAGGTTGATGCACACGACGTGGGGCGTGAACCGGCTGAAGTCCCACGGCTCGCTATGGTCGTAGAGGTTGGTATATTCATACTCGGTGGTCATCACATTCTCCGGCGTGCCCTCGCGCGGCCCGCCATAGCTGCGATAGACGCCGATGCCCGAGCGCGCCACAACATGCGCCACGGCACCGAGGGCACGGGCGGTGAGCTGGGCGTAGGTAAGGTAGTGGTTCTCGGTGGCATACTCGAAGGGGTCGTTGGCGCAAGTGCTCTCGTTGCCATAGCCACAGGTGATGCTGTTGCCGATGAACTCGATACGGCGGTCGGGCAGCGGCGGCGGGGGCAGCAGGCGGGCCCCGGCATCGAGCACCAGGCCGCGGAAGTCGGGCTTCAGGTCGTAGCCCTCGATGATGTACATCAGCCGCAGCAGGTGGTCGCCCTGGGGCAGCGCGGCGGCAATGGTGACCACGGAGTCCTGCTCGCCGGTGAGCGCCACCTTGAAGGGCGCGGCGTCATCGACCTGCGCCATGAAGTAGCCGCTCTTGGGCTTGGCCCAGAGACGGACGCTGGTTCCGTTGAAATGGGCGATTATTTGCGTGCCGGGGTAGGTGAAGCGGGGCCGCTCGGGGTTGGCAAACGAGATGCGCCCGACATAAAGGATGGCGGGGTCGGTGGGCTTGACAATGGTTCCCTCGATGGGGAGCGTGGTGGAAGCCCTCGCGGCAAGAGCCAGAAGGGCGCTGAAAACAGTAAAAATAAATATCCTTTTCATCGGCTTAATGTGGCTTTCTGGAGTTGTGCTGTTTCCATATTCTCTCGCGTTAATTGGTGAATACGTGTGCAAAGATACAAAATATTCTGTAATACTGACGTATAGTTCGGAGTTTTTTTGTACCTTTGCCGAGAAAATGTGCGGAAAAGCGGAAACACGGCATCTCCGCAAAGAGTAAATCTGTATCAAGTATAAAAAAAGTGTAAATCTGTAATAAGTAAAAAAGGTGGACGACAGTTTTGACATCAGAGAACAAAAGATGAGTGCCAGCGAGAAGGAGTTTGAGAACGCCCTGCGGCCGTTGGCATTCCACGACTTCAGCGGACAGAAGCAGGTGGTGGAAAACCTGGAGGTGTTCGTGGAGGCGGCGAAATACCGTGGCGAACCGCTGGACCACGTGCTGCTGCACGGTCCCCCGGGCCTGGGCAAGACAACCCTATCGAACATCATTGCCAACGAGCTGGGCGTGGGCTTCAAGATTACCAGCGGCCCGGTGCTGGACAAGCCCGGCGACCTGGCAGGCATACTGACATCGCTGGAGAAGAACGACGTGCTGTTCATCGACGAGATACACCGCCTGTCGCCCGTGGTCGAGGAGTATCTCTATTCGGCCATGGAGGACTACCGCATCGACATCATGATAGACAAGGGGCCGTCGGCACGGTCGATACAGATAGACCTGAACCCCTTCACGCTGGTGGGGGCCACCACGCGCAGCGGACTGCTGACGGCGCCGCTTCGGGCGCGCTTCGGCATCAACATGCACCTGCAATACTACGACCCGGAGACACTGCAGAAGATTGTCGAGCGGTCGGCGAGCATCCTGCGCGTGCCCATCACCACTGACGCATCGCTGGAGATAGCACGCCGCAGCCGTGGCACGCCACGTATCGCCAACGCACTGCTGAGAAGGGTGCGCGACTTCGCACAGGTGAAGGGCAACGGCGGCATAGACACCAGCATCACACAGGTGGCTCTGACGGCTCTGAACATCGACCAGTACGGACTGGACGAGATAGACAACCGCATACTGCTGACCATCATCGACAAGTTCCGCGGCGGACCGGTGGGCGTGAGCACCATCGCCACGGCCATCGGCGAGGACAGCGGCACACTGGAGGAGGTGTATGAGCCGTTCCTGATCATGGAGGGCTTCATCAAGCGGACACCGCGCGGGCGCATGGTCACCGAACTGGCATACAAGCACTTCGGGCGCAACCCGTATCAGGGGAACATTATGGAGCCGAGCCTTTTTGAAAATTAAAAATTAAAAATTAAAAATTAAAAATTATGATTACCAAATAGATGGAATGAGAAATGAGGAATGAGAAATGAGAAATGGGAAATAAAATGAGAAATGAGGAATGAGAAATGAGAAATGGGAATGAAGAAATGAGAAATGCTGCGGCGGGTGCGGCGGCGGAAGGTACTGGAGCGAAGGAGGCTGAAGCGGGAGGCACTGGAGCAAAGGAGGCTGAAGCGGAGGGCACTGGAGCGAAGGGGGCTGAAGCGGAGGGCTTGCGGACGGGAATCATCGTTGGTTCGTTCAATCCGTTTACCGTGGGGCACGACAACATCGTGACGAGGGCACTACCGCTGTTCGACCGACTGGTCATCGGTGTGGTGGGCGACCAGGTACACAAGCCCGGTATGCCACCGGCCGAGGAGCGCGTAAGAGCCATTGCTGCCCTGTACGCCGACGAGCCGCGCATCGAGGTGAAAACCTATTACGGACTGGCGGTAGAGTTTGCCCGACAAGAGGGGGCACGGTTTATCGTGAAAGGCGTGCGCTCGGTGAAGGACTTCGAATATGAACGCGAACAGGCCGACGTGAACCGTATGCTGAGCGGCATCGAGACCATCCTGCTGTATGCCGAGCCGCAATTTTCGTCGGTTTCATCGACGATGGTGCGCGAACTGCAGCACTTCGGAGCCGACGTCAGCACCTTCCTGCCGAGAAAAAAAATAACGAAATGACGAAAGCCGGAATCACGAAACAACGAAATATCGCAATAACGGAATAACGAAATAACGGAATCACGAAATAACGGAATATCGAAAAAAACATGATTACCTACAGCACAGAAAACGTACCCTTCCCGCGCATCAAACGCCGCGAGACAACAGCCTGGATTCGCCGCGTGGCGGCCTCGTATGGCAAACGGGTCGGCGAAGTGGGATACCTGTTCTGCGACGATGAGCACATCCTACAGGTGAACCGCGAATACTTAGGCCACGACTACTACACGGACATCATCACCTTCGACTACGACGAGGGGGACACCGTGAACGGCGACCTGGTCATCTCGCTGGACACCGTGCGGTCGAACGCCGAACTGTTCAAGAAAGACTACGACGAAGAGCTGCACCGCGTCATCATCCACGGCATACTACACCTCTGCGGACTGAACGACAAGGGACCGGGAGAGCGCGAGCTGATGGAAGCCGCCGAGAACAAAGCCCTCGCCATGCGATAGCTGCAAAAAACCGCGATTTCATCGAGACGGCCACCAGTGGCCTCAGCGGCAAAAATACGCGGTTTCATCGAGACCACCGTTGCGCCTCAGCGGCAAAAATCTGCGATTTCATCGAGATTATTTGCCACAGCTATCTGTGTTTGCCACGAGCCGCGAATGACTCCCTTCGTCTGTAGGTCGTCGAGCATACGGATGGCACCGTCCCAGAAACCCTTCATATTGTAGAGCACCACCCGCTTGTGGTGATAGCCGATGGTGGCCGACGCCGCCACGGTGAACACCTCGTCGAGCGTACCGATGCCGCCGGGCAGGGCTATGAAGACATCGCTCTGGTCCATCATCAGCTGCTTGCGGTCGGTGAGGTTGTCGCAGAGCACCTCTACATCGACAAACGAACTGATACGGCCGCTCTTCTCGACAATCTGCGGGATGACGCCGATGGTTCGTCCGCCAGACTCATAGACCGCACGGGCCACACACTCCATCAAGCCTTGATTCACGCCGCCATACACCAGCGTATGGCCTGTCTCAGCCATCCACCGCCCCAACTGCTCCGTCAACAGGAAGTAGTCGGGGTCGAGCTGCTGGTTGGCAGAACAAAAAACTCCTATCTTCATCAGTTACTGTTCAATTCTGCCAACAGCCGCTGGGCCATGGCCTTGCCGAGGGCCTCGCACTGCGCCTTGGTCTCGGGCGAGAGGCTCTGTTTGATTTCCACCGGTGTGCCGACAGCCTCGAAGTGCAGACGCTCGTCGTTCCAGCGCTGTATCTCGCTGACGGCCTTCGACGCCCAGCCGTAGGAGCCGAACCATCCGAGCAGGTGGTTCTTGATGTCCTTGCCGGCCAGCTCGCTGAGCAGCACGTCCATCTCGTGGTAGAGGGCGGTATTGTAGGTGGGCGCACCGACTATCAAGCCCTTGTAGCGGAACACGTCGCGGATGATGTAGGAGTGGTGTGTCTTCGAGACGTTATACACCACGATGTTCTTCACGCCGGCCTCGGAGGCGGCACGGGCTATCACCTCGGCGGCACGCTCGGTGTTGCCGTACATCGTGCCATAGCAGATGACCAGGCCCGGCTCGGTCTCGTATTTCGACAGACGGTCGTAGATGGCCACCACCTTATTGATATATTCGTGCCATACGGGGCCGTGGGTGGCGCAGATGTAGTCGAGCTTCACGCCGGCCAGCTTCTTCAGGGCGTTCTGCACGGGCGTGCCGTACTTGCCCACGATGTTCGAGTAGTAGCGCTCCATCTCCAGCCAGAAGGTGTCGCAGTTGATTTGTGCGTCGATGATGCCGCCGTTCAGCGCGCCGAAGCAGCCGAAGGCATCGCCCGAGAAGAGCACGGTGCCGCCCTCGGCAGCCGCGTCGGTCGGCGTGCAGAGGGTGACCATCGTCTCGGGCCAGTGGACCATGGGTGTGAGCACGAAGCTGAGCGTGCGGCGGCCCAGCGCCAGGGTGTCGCCGTTTTTCACCTCCAGCGTGCCGTCGCAGATGCCGTAGAAGCCCTCCATCATCTGGAACGTCTTCTTGTTGCCGACAATCTGGATGTTGGGATAGTATTTCTTGATGAGGGCTATCGAGCCGCTGTGGTCGGGCTCCATGTGGTTGATGACCATGTAGTCGATGGGGCGCTGGCCGATGACCTCATGGATATGCTCGATGAACTGTGTGAAGAAATCGACCTCGACGGTGTCGATAAGACATACTTTCTCGTCGTCGATGAGATAGGAATTGTAGCTCACGCCGTTGGGCAGGGGCCAGAGACCTTCAAAGAGCGACTTGTTACGGTCGTTCACGCCTACGTAATAGATGTTGTCTGTGATGTGTTGCATGATTTGTTATGTTTTTTTCAGTTGTTTGCTATGGGGTGGATGGGGTGGATGTCAGAGGGTGGCGGCGAGCTGCTTTTTGCATGCTTCGCCAAACGCGGGCGACACATAGTTGTCGAGGCTGCGGCACACGTCGGCCGAGAAGCTGATGCCACTCTGGATGATGGTGTCCCACTGCTGCTCGGTGAGCCCCTCTTCTATTCTCTGGCGGGTGATGCCGTTGCAGATGAGCCCGAAGAGCAGTCCGGCATTGAAGTTGTCGCCGGCACCGATGGTGCTGACGGCCTCCACCGGAGTGATGGGGTACTGCTTCACCAGTCCGCCGTCGGCGCGCAGCTCGATGGGGTTGGCGGCATCGGTATAGATGAATTTCTTGGTGTAGAACATGACTTGCGAGCGATAGACGGCATCGGCACTGCGCTTGCGGAAGAGGTTGTCGAAGTCGTCGGCCGAGCCGCGCACGATGTGGGCCAGCTCGAAGTTCTCCAGCAGGTTGGGGGTGATCTTCATCACCTCATGCTGGTGGGCAGCACGGAAGTTGACATCGTAATAGAGAATGGCACCGTGCTGGTAGGCATAGTCCAGAAACGCCTTCACCTGCGGACGGATGACGGGGTTCAGCGCGTAGAAAGAGCCGAAGAGCACCACGTCGTCGGGCT
This sequence comes from uncultured Prevotella sp., assembly GCA_947165435.1. Lineage (GTDB taxonomy): Bacteria > Bacteroidota > Bacteroidia > Bacteroidales > Bacteroidaceae > Prevotella. The sequence goes on along the minus strand of CAMVAI010000079.1, from coordinate 1,908 downwards.
GCACGTCGGGGTAGTTGAAGTCCAGCCGGTCGTGCGGATGGTCCTTATAGAAGATATATTCGGCATCGTTCTGCTCGTTGAGGAAGGCCAGCGACAGCGGCGACTTCGAGTCGGGATATACGTTCACGTTGTCGGAGTGGCATCCGTTGTCGCGCAGGAAACGAAGGATGTTACGCCCCACGCGGTCGTTGCCCGTCTCGCTGATAAAGGTGGTCTCTATGCCGGCGCGGCTCAGAGAAATGATAGCATTGAAGGTGCTGCCGCCCGGCATGGCACTCACCGGCTGGTCGTTGCGGAAGATGATGTCCATCACCGTCTCGCCTATTCCAATTACTTTTCGCATCGTCTTATTTTGTTTTCGTGGGTGCAAAGGTACGAATAAGTGAGCGAAATGCCAAATTTTATTTGAGCATTTCCGGATGTGGGTTGCTTTTTCAGAAACTTTTCATTACCTTTGCACCCGATTATGACGAAATTCAATTTAGCGACCCTCGACAACGGGTTGCGCATCATCCATCTGCCCTCGCCGTCGCCGGTGGTCTATTGCGGCATCGGCATCCGCGCCGGGGCACGCCAGGAGCAGGCCGGCGAAGAGGGGCTGGCCCACTACTGCGAGCATGTCACATTCAAGGGCACCGCACGGCGGTCGGCCCTGCAGATACTGAACTGTCTGGAACAGGTGGGCGGCGACCTGAATGCCTTCACCAACAAGGAAGACACCGTGTTCTATGCCGCCGTGATGAAGGAACATGCCTGGCGGGCCGCCGACCTGCTGACGGACATCGTGTTCCACAGCCGCTATCCCGAACAGGAGCTGCGCCACGAGGCCGACGTCATCTGCGACGAGATAGAGAGCTATAACGACTCGCCGGCGGAACGCATATACGACGACTTCGAGAACCTGGTGTTCAGCGGTCATCCCCTGGGGCACAACATCTTAGGAACACGGGAGCGCGTGCTGGCCTTTACGTCGGCCGACGCACAGCGGTTCACCGGCCGCTACTACCGTCCGGAGCAGGCAGTATTCTTTGCCTACGGCGATGTGGACTTCAGCCGACTGGCAAGGACCCTGGAGACGAAGGTGGGGCAAAGGCCGCCAGTGGAAGGCGAGACGCCGCAGCTCACGGCAGACCGGGAAACGCCTACGCCCGTAGCCCCGGAGAGCCACCACCAGGCACACGTGATGACCGGTTGCCGCACGTTCGGTTACGACGACGAGCGGCGGCTGCCGCTATACCTGCTGAACAACATCCTGGGCGGACCGGCCATGAACGCACGGCTGAACCTGTCGCTGCGCGAGCGCAGTGGACTGGTATATACCGTAGAGAGCAGCATGGGGACATACAGCGACACGGGCTGCTGGTCGGTGTATTTCGGCTGCGACCACCACGACGTGAAGCGCTGTCTGCGACTGGTGCGCCGCGAACAGGACCGGCTGATGCAGCACGCGCTGTCGGAGCGGCAGCTGGCGGCTGCCAAGCGGCAGCTGAAGGGACAGATAGCCATCGCCTGCGACAACCGCGAACAGTTCGCCCTCGACTTTGCGCGCCACTTCCTACACTACGGACAGGAGCGCGACATCAGTCTGCTGCTGGAACGCATAGACAGTCTCACCGCCGCGCAGCTGCTCGACACCGCCCAGCAGGTGTTCGACCCCGCCGTGCAACAGACCCTCATCTTGTAATTATTTAGTAGCCTCTCCACGAAAATTAGTGGCCTCTCCACGATCACCAGTGGCCTCTCCACGATCACCGGGAGCCTCTCCACGAAAATTAGTGGCCTCTCCACGATCACCAGTGGCCTCTCCACGAAAATTACTCATTGCTCCACGAAAATTAGTGGCCTCTCCACGGAAATTAGTGGCCTCTCCACGAAAATTACAAGCGGTGGAACATTCTTTGGATTGTT